>NZ_CP139004.1:3097500-3425273 GCF_044598075.1 Brevundimonas sp. R86498
CAGGACCGCAAGACATCATCGGCAAGGGCACCAGAGGCACCCCTCGTTCTCGTCCGACGATTCGATTGAAGCGCGGAGACTACCCGCAACACGCAAGGAAGGCAACGCAATTGACGAGAGGGCGAGGACCCGTGTCCCGGCCCTGCGCCCCCTCCCCGGTCCACACCGGACGGGCTCCGCATCGACCCCCGCGGGCCGCAACGGACCTTGCCGGGCTCCCTCGGAAGCCCGGCATCGGGTCGACATGGGACTGGTCCGGCGACGATGTCCGCGCGTGCCCGGGGAACCCGGTCACGCGCAGACGTCGCGAGCCGGGACTAGAAGAACAGGCGCACGCTTGCGCTGATGTTCCGCCCGGGCAGGGTCTGGGCGAAGAGGTAGCCGGACGCCGGAAGCGTGGCGGCCGAGACTTCCGTGATGGCCATGGTGTCGAACAGGTTGTTGGCGTGAAGCGACACGACGACCCGGTCGACCGGACGGACCTGGAAGAAGGCGTTGACCGTGGTGTAGCCCGGCATTCTCAGCCGGTTGGTATCCTGGGTGTAGCTGCTCGTCGTTCCGACGATGCTGGCCCCGACCGTGAACAGGTCGGTGTCGTACTGCGGGACCAGCTGGTAGATCAGCTTGGGCTGACGGCGCGGGATACCCCCGACCAGGGCGGCATTCTCCGCCTCGAGGATTTCCGCCTCGGTCGCGGTCGCCCCGGCCGTGAGGCTGAACGGACCGTGGCGAATCCCGCCTTCAAACTCCGCGCCGTAGGCGGAGTAGCCGCGCGTGACCAGCTGGATCGTGGTGGCACCGGTGGCATCTGGCACGATCTGGGTATTCGTCTCGCTGACCTCGGCCCAGAAGCCGGTCAGGTTGGCGAACAGACCGCCCGAACGGAACTTGAAGCCGCCTTCCGCCTGGGTGACGGGGTCGTAGGACGAACTGTCGTTGACGAGACCGCCGGCCGGATTCAGGGCTGCGGTGCCGACAATCTTGTCCGCAGCGGCCCGTCCGCCCTCACTGTAGCGCGCGAACGTCGAGAGCGACTGGGAGATGCGGTAGTTGGCGCTGATGGAATACGACACATAGTCGTAGTCATAGTCGACCGGTGTGGCCCGCGGGGTCATCGAGAAGCGCTGCTCGAGGGCGGAGATCACGCCATCGCCATTGGCGTCGATGGCCCGGACGTCCGTCGCCAGACCGTTGTAGAAGGAGCCCTCGGCCTTGCCGGTTTCCAGACGAACCGATCCACCGATGGCGAGCTTGCCCAGACGATAATTCAGCGAGCCATACGGGGCGAAGATGTCGTAGGTGACTTCGTTTTCCTGGCTCGAATTGGCACCGCCGATGCCGGAGAAGGCGCTGAACCCACCCTGGGTTCTCAGGGTCCCGTTCAGATTGACGATGTCGAGCGGCGCGACATTGCCGCCGCCGACGACATCCGAAAGATACGGCGTGTACTGGCGATCGAAATCGACTTCCTGTCTGGCGTTGTAGATCCCGACCGTCCCGGTCACTTCACCACCGGCCATGTTCCAGACGCGGCTGGCACGGATATCGCTGGTGAAGTTGTTCAGGCTCTGGATGTCGCGGTTGGCCACGATATTGGAGGAGACCAGACCGTTGCCGTTCAGGGCCGCGGGATTGGTGATCACCTGACCGGTCTGCGGGCCGGCGGCATAGACAAGCTGGCCCGGCACGGCACCCGTGGCCGAAGCCGCCGGCAGGATGGCCAACGGATAGTTGGTGCGAATGCTGCCCGAATGCTCCGAGTACCGCATGTGCTGCGCGATGGTCCAGCCCATCACATTGAACCGGCTCTGGAAACCGATGGACCGGGCCTGCACATGCGTGCCGTCCTGCGGCCGGGTGCGGGTCAGTTCATTGTCCCCGTTCAGATAGGGCAGTGTGACAGCTGCATTGGAGTACAGCGTGCTGGTCGTGACCGGGAAGTTGGTGATGCTCGAGTAGTCGGGATCGTCGTTCGTGCCCGAAACGGCCAGGGGGACGATCGCATACTGCGTATAGGTGTCGTCCAGCCACTTGCCTTCAAGACGAAGGAAGCCACCGTCGAACTCCTTGGTGACGTTGAACTTGATCTGACCGCCACCATTGCCGTTGAAGCCGGTGTCGCGCAGGCCCTCGCCTTCGCGATAGAAGCCGCCGACATGATAGCGCAGCGTGTCGCTCAGGTGACCGCCGACCGAAAAGTCCGCGCGATAGGTCTCGTAGTTCAGGCCGGTCGAGAACTGGACCGAGCCCCCTTCGACCTCACCGGTGTTGGAGATCAGGTTGATCACGCCACCGGGCGCGTTGGAGGCGAAGGTCGACGAGGATCCGCCGCGGATCGAACTCGATCTGGCTGACGTTGAAATCGGCGCGCAGGAAGATGTCCGGCGTCAGCGACAGGATGTCGCCGAACTGAAGGACGGGCAGGCCGTCTTCCTGGAACTGGAGATATTTGGCACCGCCGCCGACGAGCGGCAGGCCACGGACCGTATAGCTGCCGTTGCCTTCACCGGCACCGGCCTCGGCGCGGATGCCCGGCACGGTGCGCAGCAGGTCGCTCAGCGAGGTCGCGTTGATCTTGACGATCTCGCTGGTGCTGACGGAGCTGGTCGATGTGGCACTGTCCAGACGGTCGCGGGCGCGGGCGACGCCCGTTCCGACCATGTCGTCATTGGCGCGGATCCGGCTGGCTTCCCAGGCGGTCAGGCGCGCGGGCTCTTGCGGGGTCTGGGCCAGCGCCGGAGCGGCAATCATAAGCGGCAGAACAGCGGCAGAAAGATACAGGTACTTCACGGAACCTCCAAAGACTGAAATCGTTCAAACTCATTCTGAGCTGAGCGTTCTGGAGGTTGCGTGTAGAGCTTTGCCATTAACAAGGACTGAAACTTTTCCTGTAGAAATACCTATTACTATACAATGATTTTAGTTCTCAATATAACAGAAACCGCTATTACTCTACCTTGCAGTTAACCATGCAGAGCAGTCTGCTTCTCATACTCAAACGCAGTGTTCATCAGCCACAAGATAACCATGCAGAAATGGCCTGAACCGGGCGCAGTTCAGGCCATCGTGCCGGCTCGCCTGGCGAGCGCGTGATCTTGAGGTGATGGCGGGCCCCGGCAGCGGCCCGCCTGAAGCGAGCGAGCGCTAGAACTCGTCCCACTCTTCCTCGGCGGACTGGCTGAGCGCCAGATTGCCCGAAACCTGCGGCACGGAACGCCGGGAGTTGCTCGCCACGACGGACGGGGCCGCGGCCTGACCCGCTTGCCCGGACTGCCCCCGCCCGTCCCGGGCCGACTTGACCCGGAAGCGGGACACCAGGGTCGCCAGTTCGTCCGCTTCGGTGGCCAGCATCCGGGCGCCGGCCGTGGCTTCCTCCGCCATGGCCGCGTTCTGCTGGGTCATGTTGTCCATGCTGGCAACGGCCCCGTTCACCTGCTTCAGATTGTCGGCCTGGGTCTGGGCCCCCTCGGCAATCTCGGTGATCAGGGAGTTGGTGTCGCTGATCTTGGAGACGACGCGGGCCAGCATCCGGCCGGTCTCCCCGACGCGGTCCACCCCGTGCTTCACCTCCTCGGAGGACTTGGTGATCAGGCCCTTGATGTCCTTGGCGGCGTCGGCCGTGCGTTTGGCCAGCTGACGCACCTCGCCGGCCACCACGGCGAAGCCCCGGCCGGAATCCCCGGCCCGTGCGGCCTCGACGCCGGCGTTGAGCGCCAGCAGGTTGGTCTGCAGGGCGATGGCGTCGATCATGTTGATGATCTCCGCGATCTCCTGGGACCCGGTTTCGATCGCCCCCATGGCCACGATGGCCTCATCGACGATGGTCCGCCCGTCCGCCGCATCGCCATTGGCGACGGTGATGGCGTCCTGGGCGTTGGTCGCGCTGCGGGCGGTCTCTCCGACCATCCGGGTCACCTGGTTGGTCGCCGAGGTCGTTTCCTGCAGGCTGGAGGCCTGCTGTTCAGTGCGGCGCGACAGGTTCTCGGAGGCCGAATAGATCTGCGTTGCGCTGGACCGGACGCTCTGCGCGGAGGCCGCGACGCCGGAGATGCTCTGCTCCAGGCCTTCCACGGCGACGTTGAAGGACTTGCGCAGGCGCTCGTACTCGGGTGCGAACGGCGTATTGATCAGGTGGGTCAGATCGCCTGCGGCCAGAGCCTCAAGGGCGGTGTCCAGCGCCTCGACGACCTGCCGCTGGGCCTCATCGGCCTCGGCCTTGCCGCGTTCGGCGTCGGCCTTGGCCATGTCGGCCAGGGCCTTGGCGGCATCCGCCTCGGCCTTGGCCAGCGCCGTGTCACGGAACACCAGCACCGCGCGCGCCATGTCACCCAGTTCGTCGGCACGATCAGAGTCGACCACGATCTCGTTGTCGCCCTTGGCGAGCTGATTCATCGCCTCGGTCAGCGTGGTGATCGGGCGGGCGATCGTGCGGCTCAGCAGAATCGACAGGGTCACGGCGATCGCGATCAGGGCGATACCGCCGATGATCAGGGCGATGATGGCCGTCACAATGGCCGCCTCCTGGCGCGCGCCGTTGGCGGCGGTCAGTTCAGCCTCACCCTCGCGCAGCTCGCGCAGCGGCAGCACGGCGGCGCTGACCAGAACGGCCGAGCCCGCATCCCGCACTGCCTGCTGGGCCTCATCGCGGCGCCCGGCGCGGACAGCGGCAATCATGGCGTCACCCCAGTCACGCCGCCAGGCGAGGGTCGCGACTCGCGATCGCTCCAGCAGCTCCTGCTTGGCCGGGCCCTCGAGGAGGTCCTTCAGGGTCACCGCGACCTGGTCATATTCCGCGCGCCCCTCATCATAGGATTTGAGGTAGGTTTCATCCCCGGTGACCAGAAAGCCGCGAAACTGGCTGTTCTGACGCAGGATCGCCGTCTCCAGCGACATGGCATGCGCCTCGATCGAGCGGCTGAGATTGTTGCTCTCGTTCGAGCTGCGAATCATCAGGATGGTCGCGAAGAACACCGCCATCATGACCGCTGCGGAAACGCAGATCAGCACAAACGATAGACTGAGCTTTCGCGGTATTCTCATAGCTGAAATCACGGTGCGCTAGTCCACTGGTTCTGGTTGAAGCCAAGCCTGGTTAACGTCGATGACCGCCCCTGAACCCGACGAATCCCGGAGCCTGAAGAAGCAACCGGGGGCGTCGCGGGCCAGGAAAAGTCCCGAGTTCCCGACCGTCGACTAGCGGGTCTCTGCTGAATGGATGATTAATGTCGGCAGTAATGGCCATTTCTGCCCTGTCCCCCGACTTGCGAACACACGCCAACTCTTCCGGTTCATCTGACGTTAAATGAATCCCGATAGTTGTTGAGGCGTAGACCAGTTGTAAGTAGAAATACTTATTTGGCTCACGACTCACACGGATACTTCTGTTGCCTTTAGATCCGAAGAGTTTCGCTTGAGACTTTCGGGGAGCTTGTGCTTATGCGGATCGTCGTTTCATGAATAATCTCGCGACGGCATCTGACGATCATGAGTTTCTGAAGCAGGCACGGCGCTGCCGCGCCATGGGCTCGAACTTTGTCGCTTCGGTCCTCGAGGCGGCGGATCGGCAACTCCGGCATGCGCCTGTCACCGAGTCCGACGATTCTCGGCCTGGCCGGGAGATCCTGCCGCCGCGGCCCTGGCCATGCGCGTCAACGGCGCCCTCCACGCCCTTGCCCGCCGCGGCACGCCACAGTGCCTGGCGGAGCTGTACGGCGGCGAGCATAATGATTTCGACGGCGCGATTGCTGCGGCCTTTGCCCAGCAGGATGATTTTATCGCCCACTGGATCCGGACGCCGACCCAGACCAACGAGGTCGCACGGGCTGCGGCGATCATGTCCGCCCTGATGACCGTACCGCTCGCCCGGCCCATGCCGTTCGAGTTGCTCGAACTGGGGTCGAGCTGCGGCCTGAACCTGAATCTCGCGCGCTACGCCTACAAGCTTGGACCGGTCTCGGCCGGCGACCCGGCGTCCGCCGTGCGGATCGAGCCCCAGTGGCGCGGCCTGGCCCCTCCCCTTGCGGCCGTGTCGATCGCAGCCGCGCGTGGTGTCGACCTGCAGCCGCTGAACGCCGCGAGCGCGGACGATCGCGAACGGCTGCTCTCATTCGCCTGGGCCGACCAGCCCGCCCGGTCCGGACGTCTGGAGGAGGCACTGCAGATCGCCATGACCCATGCCCCGCGCGTGGATCGCGGCGACGCGGCGACCTGGCTGGCCCGACGACTCGATGAGCCCCAGAAGGCCGGGCGCTGCCGGGCGGTCGTGCACAGCATGGTCCTTCAGTATCTGCGCCCCGAGGAACAGGCCGACATCGCCGCGACCATCGCCGCTGCGGGGGCCCGGGCCACCGACGACCGGCCGCTGGTGCGCATCAGTTTCGAGTGGACGCCCGACCGTCGGGAGGTCCAGCTGTGCCTCGAGCGCTGGCCGACGGGCACGACGACTGTGCTGGCGCGATGCGATCCCTATGGGGACTGGCTGGAATGGCTGGGGACGAGCCCCGCCTGAAGCCTCCCCTCCCCTGACGGCGATGCGGAGGCCCCGGGGACCGACCCCGGGGCCTGCCGGTCTCAGACGGCGGGCGGCGCGGCCCCATCCCTCGGTTGATGGGTCCGGATCCAGGAATAGAGCATGGATCCGCCGATCAGCAGCAGGGTCGCCAGCAGGGACCATTGCGGTTCCAGATAGGGCACCAGGGCCTCGCCGGTCAGATCCTGCCAGCCCTTGTAGAGCCCGAAGTTCCAGATGATCTTGACCCCGATCAGGACCAGCACCAGCGAGAGGCCGTACTTCAGGTATTTGAAGCGGGCGACCGCCTCGGCCAGCATGAAATACATCGACCGCAGGCCCAGGATCGCAAAGATGTTCGACGTGTAGACGATAAAGGGGTCCTTGGTGACGGCGAAGATCGCCGGCACGGAGTCCACGGCGAAGATCACGTCGACCACCTCGACCATGACCAGGGTCAGAAACAGCGGTGTCGCGAACAAGACCAGCCGGCCTGTGCCCCGGGGGTCCGGCCGCCTGACGAAGAAGTTGTGGTTCTCGATCGTGTCCGTGACCCGCAGACGTTTCCTGAGGAATTTCAGCACCGGATTCTGGTGGAGGTCCATCTCGTGGTCACCGCCGAAGACCATCTTCCACCCGGTGAAGATCAGGAAGGCGGCGAAGATGAACAGGACCCAGGTGAACTCGTTGACGATCGCCGCGCCCAGTGAGATGAAGATCGCCCGGAAGACGATCGCGCCCATGATCCCCCAGAACAGGACGCGGTGCTGGTACTCGCGGGGAACGGCGAAGAAGGTGAAGATCATGCCGATGACGAAGATGTTGTCGAACGCCAGCGCGGTCTCGAGCAGGTAGCCCGTAAAATACTGCAGAACGGCCTGCTGATTGAGGTTGTCCGGGCTCATGTAGTAGGCCGGATCGGGCGCGTATACGAAGTAGACATAGCCGCCGAACGCGATGGCGAGGGCGGCGAACGAGGCCCACATGGCGGCCGACTTCTTCGCCGATACCACGCCGTCCTTGTTGTTCACGACCCCGAGGTCGATCCACAACAGGAAGCCGATAAAGGCGAGAAACCCCATCCACAGCCAGACCGGCTGGCCGGCATAGGCCGCGCCAAGAAACGGTAGAGACTCAAGCATCCCGAACCCTGAAATTTTGAAAGTGGCGTTGCGTTGCGCCGTCCATGCGGGGATCCGACATCGCAGCCGACGCCTCGGCTGCCAGAGGGGCCCGGACCCGTGGAGACGTGCTGGATGCAGCGTTACGCGAAACGCGTCAATGGGGCGTTTGGCCCCGCTCGAACGCCCGGAGATGCGAGTTCTCGCTCGCTACGTCCGATTCTGACGTACCGGGCGTCCAGAATGCCCATTCATGACGCCCGGGTCCGTTCCGACATTCGGCACCCACCGGCACAGGCCAGAAGTGCACTTTTGTGCACTCATTTTTCCCCGTGTGTTCCGTGGTCGTCGGTCGATCAACCCTCAAGGTCGAGCGAATAGCCCGCCGACCGGACCGTCCGGATCGGATTGGCGCTCTCGTCAACGTTGAGCGCCTTCCTCAGGCGGCCGACGTGCACGTCCACGGTCCGCGCCTCAACGTAGACGTCGGATCCCCAGACCGCGTCCAGCAGCTGTTCGCGGCTGAACACCCGGCCCGGATGGCGCATGAAGTGGTCCAGCAGCCGGAACTCGGTCGGACCCAGGTGAACCTCCTTGCCGGCGCGGCGGACGCGGTGGGCCACCCGGTCGATGATGATGTCGCCGTGACCGACCCGGTCATCGGCCAGACCGGGCCGGATGCGTCGCAGGACCGCGCGGATGCGGGCGATCAGCTCGGTCATCGAGAAGGGCTTGGTCAGATAATCGTCGGCACCGGTGTCGAGACCCCGGACCCGGTCCGATTCCTCGCCCCGCGCCGTCAGCATGATGACCGGCAGGTTGCGGGTCTCGGGACGGCCGCGAAGGCGGCGGCAGACCTCGATGCCCGACACCTTGGGCAGCATCCAGTCCAGCAGGACCAGATCGGGCTGACGCTCGTCGATCTGGACCAGTCCCTCCTCCCCGTCGGCGGCGACGACGACGTCATAGCCCTCCTTTTCGAGGTTGTACTGAAGCAGGGTCGCCAGGGCGTCCTCGTCTTCCATCACCAGAATATAAGGCTGCACGTCTCAGTCTCCGTCGTCGTCGTGTTGCCGTCAGGGGGCTGGCGGGGTGGGCAGATGCCCGCTGTCGGCATCCCAGTCGCCGGGCGTGGGGGTCCAGCGCGGCCGCTCCCCCGTCATCTCGTCGCCGGTGATCTCGTAGTGGATGACCTCGGCGATATTGGTCGCATGGTCGCCGATCCGCTCGAGGTTCTTGGCCATGAACAGCAGATGGGTGCAGGCGCTGATCGTGCGCGGGTCCCCCATCATGTAGGTCAGCAGTTCCCGGAACAGGGCGTTGTAATGCTCGTCAACCTCGTCGTCGGAGGCCCAGACCGCCATGGCGCGGTCGATCTCGGAGGCGGTGTAGGCGTCCAGCACGTCGCGCAGCCGCATCGACACCAGCTTGCCCATCCGCTCGATCGATCGGGTCAGCGGCTGCATCGGCTCGGTCTCGGCGAGACTCAGCGCCCGCTTGGCGATGTTCTTGGCCAGGTCGCCGGTGCGTTCCAGATCGACCGAGAGCTTCATGGCCGCCAGGGTCTTGCGCAGGTCACTGGCCACCGGCTGGCGCAGGGCGATCAGCCGGATGGCCTTCTTCTCGATGTCGCGGTGCATGGCGTCGACCTTGGCGTCGCGCTCCACCACCGCCCGGGCCAGGGCGATGTCACGCCGCGCCACCGACTCGACCGCGTCCGCCACCTGCGCCTCGGCAAGGCCACCCATGCGGGCGACCTCGGCCGTCAGCTGGTTCAGTTCGTCGCCATAGGCCTTGACCGTGTGCTGGTTCATCAGGGTTCCTAGCCGAACCGGCCGGTAATGTAGTCCAGCGTGCGCCGTTCCCGGGGGTTCGTGAAGATCTCCTCGGTCGGCCCGGTCTCAACCAGACGCCCCATATGGAAGAAGGCCGTCAGCTGCGACACCCGCGCCGCCTGGGCCATCGAGTGGGTGACGATGACGATGCAGTAGCGCTCGCGCAGTTCGTCGATCAGTTCCTCGATCCGCGCCGTAGCAATGGGGTCCAGCGCCGAACACGGCTCATCCATCAGGATGACTTCGGGGTTCACGGCGATGGCACGCGCGATGACCAGCCTTTGCTGCTGGCCGCCTGACAGGCCGGTCCCGGCGGAATGGAGGCGGTCTGCGACTTCATCCCACAAGCCGGCCTTCTTGAGGGCGCTCTCGACCACGCCGTCCATCTCGGACTTCGACGTCGTCAGGCCGTGGATGCGCGGACCATAGGCGACGTTCTCATAGATGGTCTTGGGGAAGGGATTGGGCTTCTGGAACACCATCCCGACCTGGGCGCGCAGCAGCACCGGATCGACTGACCGGGCATTGATGTCGTCATTGTCCATCAGGATCTTGCCGGTCACCCGGGCCCCCTGGATGGTGTCGTTCATCCGGTTCATGCACCGCAGGAAGGTCGACTTGCCACAGCCGGACGGGCCGATGAACGCCGTGACCGTCTTGTCCGGAATGTCCAGGCTGACCTCGTGCAGGGCCTGCTTGTCGCCGTAGAAGACCGACACATCGCGCGCGGCGATCTTGGTCGGACCGGCCGGCCCGGCCGGGGATTTCACGGCGGGCGTGCGACCGGCAAGAGCGCCGCCGTCCGGTGCCTGTTCGGGCTCGGCCGTCAGCACGGATTCGTCCCGCGCCTCGCCGGAGACCGGCGCGGTGGCAGCACCGGGCAGGACCTGCCCGCCCATGCGCGGAGTTTCGGTCGGATCCACCGGACCACCACCTTCACGCCCATCAGGGCTGCGGAAAAAGGGAAGTTTCATTGTCTTACCACCGGCGTTCAAAGCGCCGGCGCAGCAGGATCGCGGCGGCGTTCATGACGACCATGAATGTGAGGAGCACCATGATGGCGGCGGCCGTCCGCTCGTGGAAGGCGCGCTCCGAGGCGTTCTCCCAGATATAGACCAGCGACGGCAGGGCTCCGGCAGGCTCCGTAATGGCACCCGGGATGCCCGGCACGAAGCTCACCATACCGATCAGCAGCAGGGGAGCCGTCTCGCCCAGCGCATGGGCCATGGAGATGATGGTTCCGGTCATCACGCCCGGCATGGCCAGAGGCAGGACGTGGTGGAACACCGTCTGGGTGCGGCTGGCCCCCATGGCCAGGGCCGCTTCGCGGATCGACGGCGGGACCGCCTTCAGCGCCGAACGGGTGGCAATGATGATGGTGGGAAGGGCCATCAGGGCCAGAACCAGACCGCCGACCAGCGGTGAGGACCGGGGCAGATGCGCCCAGTTGATGAACAGGACCACGCCCAGCAGGCCGTAAACGATCGACGGCACGGCCGCGAGATTGTTGATGTTGACCTCGATCAGGTCGGTGATCCGCCCCTTGCGGGAGAACTCTTCCAGATAGACGGCCGCTCCGACCCCCAGCGGAATCGCGATGAGGGCCGTGACCAGCAGCATCAAGGCCGAGCCCACGACGGCCCCCAGCACCCCGGCCAGCTCCGGCTCGGTCGAGTCGCCATTGGTGAAGAGCTCGCTGTTGAAGCCGGTCTTGACGGCTCCCGACGCCTTCATCTCGTCCAGCCAGTCCATCTGCCGGTCGGTCAGCCGCCGCTCGTCGGCCGCGATGTCCCGGGTGATCTTGCCCTTGTAATAGAGGTCGGCCTCGTCCGAGACGGGCGCGGTGATCTCGACGGTCTGCCCCACCAGCGACGGATCGTTGCGGATCAGGTCCGCGGCCTCGAACTTTAGCTCCGACGACAGCAGGGTCCGATAGGCCGTGGTGACCGACCCCTGGGCATCATCGGCGATGCCCATCCGGGACAGCTGCTGCTGCGCCACCATCTGCTGGAAGTTGGTGCCCTGCGGATAGGTCCGATCGATGCGCGCCGGGTCCATATAGACCGGCAGGGTGATCTGGTTGGAATAGAAGGCGGTATGTCCCTGCTCGATGATCCGGCCCAGCAGCAGCAGCAGGAAGCTGATGGCCACGCAAACAGCCAGCACGCCGTACAGCTTGAAGCGCCGCTCGCGGGCATAGCGTGCCTTCAGGCCGGCCTTCAGCCGGCCGTCCCGCGCCACGCCGGTGGATTGAGACGCCTCAGTCATACTGTTCACGATAGGTCTGCACGATCCTCTGGGCGACGACGTTCAGCATCAGGGTCACCAGGAACAGGGTCAGCCCCAGGCCGAAGGCCGCGAGGGTCTTGGGACTGTCGAACTCCTGATCGCCGGTCAGCAGGGTCACGATCTGAACCGTCACCGTAGTGACGGTGTCGAGGGGGTTCAGCGTCAGATTGGCGGCCAGACCCGCCGCCATGGTGACGATCATGGTTTCGCCGATCGCGCGCGACATGGCCAGCAACAGGGCCCCGGCGATGCCTGGCAGGGCGGCCGGCAGGAGGACACGCTTGACCGTCTCGGATTTGGTGGCCCCCATCGCATAGGAGCCATCACGCAGGGACTGGGGCACCGCATTGATGATGTCGTCAGACAGCGAGGACACGAACGGGATCAGCATGATCCCCATCACCGCCCCGGCCACCAGTGCCATCTGGTTCTGGACCAGCAGCAGATACTGGCCCAATCCATCCAGCGGGCCGCCGACCAGCAGGGCTCCGATCCCGTTGAAAAACTCGCGGAAGGCGGGGCCTACGGTCAGGGCGGCGAAGAAGCCGTAGACCACGGTCGGGACCCCGGCCAGGACCTCGAGCACCGGTTTGACGATCCCGCGCGACACCGGGCTGGCATATTCCGAAAGATAGATCGCCGAGAACAGCCCGACCGGTGCCGCGACGATCATGGCGATCAGCATGATGAGGAAGGTGCCGGCGAACAGCGGCACGGCCCCGAAGGCCCCGGTCGATCCGACCTGGTCGGCCCGGATCGCGATCTGCGGGCTCCACTGCAGGCCGAAGAGGAACTCGGTCACCGGAACGGCCTGGAAGAAGCGCAGGCTGTCCCAGAGCAGGGAGAACACGATCCCGACGGTGGTCAGAATCGCCACGGCCGAACAGGCGAACAGAAGTCCCCCGATCCAGCCCTCGACCCGATTGCGCGCGCGCAGCGTGGGCCGGATCTGTGTCCATGCGAACAGTCCCCCCATCAGCACGGCGAGGATCGTGGCTGCCACGCCGCCCCACGTCAGGGTCTGGCTGATCCGCGCCGACCGCGCGGCTTCGGTGACCAGGGCATCGCCCAGCAGACCCGGCCAGACCTGAAAGGCAGCCTGTCCGGCACCCACGAGACGGGCATCGTTAAAAAACGCCTCCCGGCGGAAGGGCTCGAGGGCCATGACGGCTTCCGGCGCACCGGCCACCAGGAGGTTGTGGGCCAGCGGCCCGGAAAACACGCCAGCCAGCAGGGTGACGGCCAGCGCCGGCACAGCCACCCAGATCAGGGCGTAATAGCCATGCTGCTCCGGCCGCGAGTGGGCCGTTGCCACGCCGGTCACGCTGGCGCGCCGCCGGGCCAGTGCTGACCCCGCGAAATAGGCAAGCACGCCGGACGCGGCCGCAAGGAGAATCAGAAACCAGATCATCAGGCCCTTGGCGCTCACGCCGGAGAATCGGAACGAACGCGAAGGCCCGCCCCGTCCCGGGCGGAACCTGCCCGTGGATGGTCAGCGGATTAGGACGGTTCCGTGACAGTTCTGCGACGTCGCCCCGGGGAGGCTTTTTCGGCCCTTCAGGGACCCGGCGTGTTCGTCACCTGTTCGGTCCTCATCGGGAAGTAGACGCTGAACACGGACCCGTCGCCCGGGGCGCTTTCCACAGTCATGCCCCCGCTGTGGCGATTGACGATGTGTTTAACGATCGCAAGCCCCAGCCCGGTGCCGGGCCTTTCCCCGCTTTTCTGGCCCTCCACGCGATAGAAACGCTCTGTAAGCCGGGGCAGATGCTCCCGGGCCATTCCGGGCCCGTAGTCCCGCACGGCGATCGAGACATAGCGCGCCCCGATCGCCCGATCCGGTGTCAGAAGCGACAATCGCGTCGCCCCCGGCAGCCGGGCACCCGCGGCCGCGTCCGCCTCCAGGCCGCTTCTGAGCGTCAATTCGACCGTTCCACCCACGGTCGAATATTTGATGCCGTTGTCGGTCAGGTTCTGGATCACCTGGACGATCTCGTCACGATCGCCTGTGATGGTCGCCTCTCCAGGCTCGACGTTCAGCAGAACCGTCACACCCTTTTCCTGCGACAGGACACTGATGGCATCGACGACGTCCGACGCCGCGCGTGCCAGATCCACGTGACCGGATGGCGGGATGTGCTCGTTCAGTTCGATCCGGCTGAGCGACAGCAGGTCCGCCACCAGCCGGCTCATCCGTTCGGCCTGGGCCGCCATGATATCAAGGAACCGGTCGCGGGCTTTCGGATCGTCCCGGGCATGCCCCTTCAGGGTCTCGATGAAACCGCTGAGGGACGCCAGCGGTGTGCGCAGTTCGTGGCTGGCATTGGCCAGAAAATCGACGCGCATGAGCTCCATGCGTCGCACATCGGTCTCGTCGCGCAGCCCAAGCAGCGCCATGGGGGCCCGCTCCGGCGCAGGCAACGGGCGAACCCACGCCTTCCAGTGCCGGGTTCGGGCCCCGGCGGCGTTGTAGTCGGTCGTGCGCCCCACACCGCCAAACAATGCCTCATCGACCGCCTCGAGAACGTTCGGATCGCGCATGGCCGACACCAGCAACGCCCCCTCGCGCTGGATCCGCAGCAGGTCGCGCGCGGCTCGGTTGGCCAGCACGATACGCCTCCCTGCGATGTCATCCGCCTCTCCTCCGCTGACGATCATTACCGGGTCGTCGAGCGCCTCGAACACGCTGTCCAGCAGGGCGGCGTCCTGGGGCGGGGAGACCGCGCCAAAGGCGTCCTGGGCCGGCATCGCCCGGTTGCCATCCGCCGGCGGCCGGCGACTGCCCAGCCAGGTCACGATTCCCACCACGGCCGCTCCGCCACCCAGCCATGCCGCCATGTCCGGCCGCATGGCCGCCAGGACCAGCATGATGATCACAGCAATGCCGCCGCTCGTACCTGCGGTCCAGATTCTGGAACTCGCCAGGGGAGCGACGGGCGACGGCGATTCATCAAACGGCATGACGTCGGGGTCCTGTCGCAACGGGCATCAGGGAACAGAGGAGCTGATCCTGACGCGCATCCCGCGAAAGTGTGAGTGAATTTGCAATCATAGACGGTCAACCGCCGGGAACCGGATCACGGTCGATCGATCCGTTTCCGACATGCACCGGTTTTTCACCTCTATGCGACAGATTGTTGGTTCAAGAGGGGAAGTGACGCTGTTGAACGCGTTCGTAGGCAGCCTTGTGGTCCACCACGACTGGCGGCTGATGCTGCTGGCCACGGCGATGTGCGCGGCCGGGCTGGCAACCTGCTTCGCTCTGATTGGCATGGCAGCGCAGAGCCCGTCCCGAAAGAGAGCTCTCCTTGCGGGGGCGGCCAGCCTGGTCGGCGGGCTGGCAGTCTGGGCGGCCCAGTTCCTCGGGATGCTCAGCTACCGCTCGGATGCCGTAACACGCTATTCGACCAACGAGACCTTGCTCTCGCTCGCGCTTGTCGTCCTGAGCTTCGGGGCGGCGATCGGACTCTATCTGAATGGTCGCGGTCGGCACGTGTTTCTGATTGCCAACCTTCTGGCGTTCCTCGGCGTTGCTGCCATGCACTTCATCAGCATGGCCGCGCTACGGATCGAGGGTGGCATGCTGGTCTGGGACGCGCCCGTCGTGGCCGGCACTGTCCTCTTCGGCATGTCGTGCGGCGTCTGCTCGGCGGTCTGGACAAGACGCCAGACCTGGTGGCGGATCCCCTTGAATACTGCCCTGGCGACACTCAGCGTCATCGTCCTGCATTTCGGGGCGATGTCGGCTGTGGCGATGATGCCCCACCCTACGAACGCCTTTACCGCAGCCGACATCTCCAGCTCGGGTCTGCTGGTCTGGGTCGTGGGCGGCGCGACCGTGGTGGTTGGCATGGCCGCAATCGTCACCGGGCTTCGCCTGTGGGGCCGCGCGACATCGCTGGACCAGTTGCGGGAGGCGATCGACACCATGCCCGACGGCCTGGGGTTCTATGACGCCAATGACCGTCTCCTGATCTGGAACGCCCGCTATGCGGAGGTCAATCCGGAAGTGTCAGCCGCCCTCGACGTGGGGGTACGCTTTCGCGACATGCTCCAGCTGGGAGTCGACCAGGGGATCTATGAGGACGCGATCGGGCGTGAACAGGAGTGGATCGAGGAGCGCCTGACCGCCCGACGCCGCCTCTCCAACTCCAAGGAGCAGAAGATCGCCGGTGGCCGCTGGCTCAGGGTTCAGGATCGCAGAACCGCCGAAGGCGGGATCGTCACGGTCGTGAACGACATCACCGAGCTGAAGCAGGATGCCGAGGCCCTTGCTCTCGCCCGCGACGCGGCAGAAGCGGCCAATCGCGCCAAGTCCGAGTTTCTGGCCAATATGAGCCATGAGATCCGCACGCCGTTGAACGGCGTGATCGGCCTGACCCAGGCACTCGCCCGAACGGAACTGGCTGCCGACCAGCGCGAGATGCTGGAGCTGATACAGTCCTCCGGCCAGACCCTGCAGGTCCTGCTCAGCGATATCCTCGACCTCGCCCGGGTCGAATCCGGGCGTCTGGAGCTGGCCGACGAGCCTTTCGACCTCTCACGGGCCGTCCACGATGCTGCCCAGCTCTACGCCACACCGGCGCAGGACAAGGGGCTGCAGTTCTTCGTCGAGGTGGATCCAGCGGCCGCCGTCTGGGTGCGGGGCGACGTGGTCCGGCTGAAACAGATCCTCACCAACCTTGTTTCGAATGCCGTGAAGTTCACTGCCGCAGGCTTTGTCAGCCTGACGGCTTCCGTGGGCACCGACCCGACGGGTCAGGCCCTGCTCCGCTTTACGGTGGAGGACACAGGCGTCGGGTTCGACGGTGCCGCAAAGGCGCGGCTGTTCACCCGGTTTGAGCAGGCCGATGGAACCATCACGCGCCGGTTCGGCGGAACCGGGCTTGGTCTGGCGATCTGCCGTCAGCTGGCGGCGCTGATGCACGGTGACCTGGACTGTGAGAGTGAACCGGGTGGGGGCTCCGCTTTCATCCTGACCCTGCCGCTCGTGCCCGCCGAGGCCCCTGCCCCTGCCGAGTCAGCCGCCGAGATTTCGATGGATCCGGCAGCGCCCCGTCTGAAGATTCTGGTCGCCGACGATCATCCCACCAATCGCAAGGTCGTCGAGCTCATCCTGGCCCAGGTTCCCGTTGACCTCGTGTCCGTGGAAGACGGGGCCCAAGCCCTGGAAGCCTGCCGCAACGAGCCCTTCGATCTGGTCCTCATGGACATGCAGATGCCGGTGATGGACGGTCTGACCGCGGTTCGGGAGATTCGCCTGCACGAGACCACCCACGGCTTGCCGCGCGCACCGATCGTCATGCTGACAGCCAACGCCCTGCCCGATCATATTGCCGCCGGTCGGGCGGCCGGGGCGGACCGCCATCTGTCCAAGCCTTTTGACGCGACCGAACTGCTCAGCCTCGTCATTGACCCCGCAGGTCTCGGTCGCTCGATCGCGGCCTGATCCTGGCTCGCTCGACTGCCGGAGCTGTCGGCAACTATTCGTAGCCGTGGGCAGCTTCGTTGATCACCTGCGATGGCATGCGCGAGAAATCGACGCTGACGGGTGCAGCCGCCTTCATCTGGAAGGTCTTGATGACATGTTCCAGACGGCGCCGGACCTCGCGCTCCGAATCCGAACTCGCGTCCAGGTTCAGCGGGGCCAGACAGAAGTCGATGATGGCCTGCGGGCGGCTCAGGGGTTCCATGGGTCTCTCCTCAAGGCAGTGCGCCTGCCTTCAGAAACCACGACCTTGTCATTTTACACACCCCTATTCGCCGGCGCATGAAGTCATGTTGTCATATATTGGCTCTTGATGTTCTGTCACACTATGACAATCTGGCTCCATGAGCCCAGGCCCCGATCACAAACTCTTCCTCGGGGCACGGCTCAAGCGCATGCGTCGGGATCGGGGCCTGACCCAGACCGCCATGGCGGCCGACCTCGGGGTGTCCCCCAGCTACCTCAACCACATCGAACGGAATCAGCGGCCGGTCTCGGCCCAGCTTCTTCTGCGTCTGGCGGCGACCTACGATGTCGATCTGCGCAGATTGGGGGAAGAAGGGCCGGCCGGTGAGGCCGCGCTGTCCGAAGTCTTCTCCGACCCCCTGTTTCAGGGACTGGCGGTTCCCCGCCATGAGCTCCTCCATCTCGTTGACGAGGCCCCCGGCGCGGCCGAGGGCCTGTTGCGGCTCTACAGGGCCTTTTCGGATCAAAGGGACCGTGCCCGGGCGGCGGTCATCGACGGCGAGCCGTCGGCCGGAGGGCCCTCGCCGGCCGACTGGGTCCGCGACCATATCCAGTCGCGCGGGAACCATTTCCCGGAACTCGACGCCCTCGGGGAGGCTTTGCACGCCTCCCTGGACCCCACCGGGACCGGCGACGGTGTCGCCGTCCTCGCCCGAAACCGGCTCGCCACACGGCACAACCTGGCCGTCCGGGTCATGCCGGCGGAGGTCATGGTTGAGTGGACGCGGCGCTTTGATCCCCACCGCCGTCGCCTCCTGCTGTCGGAGACCCTGTCCCATGCGTCGCGTGCCTTCGCGATCGCTTATCAGCTGGCTCTGGCCGAACATGATGCCGAACTGAATGCACTGGCCGATGCGGCCCGGCCGCCGGACGACACCAGCCGGGCCCTGCTCAAGGTCTCACTGACGAACACGCTCGCCGCCGCGATCCTGATGCCCTATGCGCCCTTCCAGCGCATGGCGGAGGCGACCGGCTACGACATTGCGCGGCTGGAACGCCGTTTCGGTGTTTCGTTTGAACAGGTCGCTCATCGGCTGACCACCCTGTCGCGGCCAACGGCGCGGGGCATCCCCTTCTTCCTGATCCGCATCGATCAGGCGGGCAATATCTCCAAGCGATACGCCGCCGGGGCCTTTCCCTTCGCCCGGTTCGGGGGCGGCTGTCCGCGCTGGCGGCTTCACGACGCCTTCCGGACCCCGGGCCGGCTCGTCACCCAGATCATCGAGACGCCAGACGGCGGCCGCTGGTTCACACTCGCCCGGACGGTGGAACGTCAGGGCTATGACGGCCCCGGCGAGAACCACGGCCTTGCGGTCGGCCTGGGTTGTGAGCTCAGGGACGCTTCCCGCCTGGCCTGCGCACGGGGTCTGGATCTGACGGCCCCCGAGGTCACCCTCATCGGACCCGCATGCCGGCTGTGTCACCGCCATCCCTGTGCAGAACGCGCCGCCCCGCCCGTCGACCGGGCCCTGACCGTGGATGACTGGTCCAAGTCCGTCAGCCCCTGGCCTTTCGCGGCGGCCTGACGCCGGAATCAGAAGAGCCGCCCCGGGGGTCCGGGACGGCTCCTGAAATCTTCGTGGCCGCTGTCGATCAGACCCGCGGGACGCGGGGCTTGGGCGGGGGCAGCAGACCCTCGCGCTGGGCGCGCTTGCGGGCCAGTTTGCGGGCGCGGCGCACGGCCTCGGCCTTCTGGCGGGCGCGCTTCTCCGAGGGCTTCTCGTAGTGCACGTGGCGCTTCATTTCGCGGAAGCTGCCTTCGCGCTGCATCTTCTTCTTGAGGGCCTTCAGCGCTTGATCGACGTTATTATCGCGAACGAAAATCTGTACCAGGTTGAACTCTCCTTTGGCTGCCCGCCGCGTCCTTGAGAGGCGGGCAGACAAATGAACGTAGTGTTCGGGGGCAAGGGCCCTCGAATGAAGGCGTGCCGTTACACCAAGCCTCCGGCCATGTCCAGATCGTCGCGGTGTTCCCGCAGCGCTCGCCGGGGGCTCCGGCTCGCGGTAGTCTGTGGGCATGATCGAAGCGCCACACCTGTCAAATGCCCCCGGGGCCGGGCCCGACTGGGCGGACCGCATGGAGCAGTCCGTGCTCGACGCCGCCGTCCGGCTGGCCCCCACCCGGGGCTGGAACAGCCGTCTGGTGCGCGCCGCCTGCGCGGAGAACGACCTCAGCGAGGGGGATCAGGAGCTGCTGTTGCCCAACGGCGCACGCGATCTGGCCGCCCTGTTGTCCCGCCGGCACGACGCCCGTGCCCTCGAGGCACTCGGCGACCCGGGGACCATGAAGATCCGAGCGCGAATCGCGGCGGCCGTCTCGGCCCGGATGGAGGCGGGCGCGGCCGATCTCGAGGCGACAAAACGGTGCGCGGGCTTTCTGGCCCTTCCGACGAACGCCGACCTTTCATTGTCCCTCGCCTGGGAGAGCGCCGACCATCTGTGGCGCTGGGCGGGCGATACCACGACCGACTGGAATCACTATTCCAAGCGGACCATCCTGTCCGGCATCCTGATCCCGGCCCTGACCCTGCGCTGGTTCGAGGGGCGGGAACGCGCCGAAGCCTTCGTCTCCGCCCGGATCGACAACGTCATGGCCTTTGAAAAGTGGAAGGCGGGCAAGGATTTCGAGGCCCCCGTCCGACGGGCGACCGAACTGCTTTCGCGGCTGCGCTACGGCCGGGACAATCCCCTCCCCTGACGGCCCGTGATCGCGGCCCTGTTTGGCGCTAAACTGCGCCCATGATGACCGCCGCCGAAGTGATCGCCCTGCTGGACCTCCAGCCCCATCCCGAGGGCGGATATTATCGCGAGACGTTCCGCGACCCCCGAACGGTCGAGGGTCGCTCGGTGGGGACCGCCATCTACTTCCTCCTCGCAGAGGGCGAGGCCTCCCACTGGCATCGGGTGGACGCCACCGAGATCTGGCATTTCCACGCCGGTGCCCCGCTGGAATTGCGGATCGCGGGCACCGCGGCTCAGACCCTCGTGCTCGGCAATGATCTGCTCGCGGGTGAGCGTCCCCAGGCGGTGGTTCAGTCCGGTGCCTGGCAGGCTGCGCGCCCACTCGGAACCTGGACGCTCGTCAGCTGCACGGTGTCCCCCGGATTCGACTTCGCCGGATTTGAACTGGCCCCCGCAGGCTGGGAGCCGCAACCGGCAGGAAGGTGATGGCAGACGCGAAGACAAAACCGACGGCCGCGTCGGTCGACGAATTTATCGCCTCGGTGGACAATCCCGGGCGTCGGGAGGATGCGCAGGCGATCGTTGCCCTGCTCGCCGAGGCCTCGGGCGAGCCCGCCACGATGTGGGGGACGTCGATCATCGGCTTCGGCCGCTATCACTACCGCTATGACAGCGGCCGCGAAGGCGACGCCCCGCTGGTCGCCTTCTCTCCGAGAAAGGCCAATCTCGTGCTGTATCTGGCGGGAGAAGACCCGGCCCGCAGCGCGCTTCTGGCCCGCCTCGGCCGCCACCGGACAGGGCAGGCCTGCGTCTATCTGGACCGCCTGTCGGACGTTGACGCGGACGTGGTGCGAGATCTGGCCCGGCTGTCGATCCAGACCCTGAAGGCCCGCTACCCCGGCTGATCAGGCGGCCATGCGCAGATCGTCAAAGGCCGCGTCCGCTGCCCGGGCCTCGTCCCACAGGGCGTCCTCGTCAGAGTAACGCGCGCTGGCCCGGGCATCGATGACATCGATCACCTGTTCTTCCAGCCGGTCCCAGATCACGGCCAGATCGCTGCATCCCTCGGCCTCGCAGGGGACGATCAGGTAACGGCTGGCGTTGATGCGGGCGGTGGGGGCGAAAGCGCGGGCCATGGTGTCTCTCCGGTCTCTGGGTTTGCCGATGAGACCGGTATAGGAAGATGATACGTCAGAAGCGGACGTATCATTCGCGGCAGACCTGTAAATGCGGCACGACAAGACAGCGCTCGTTCTGGAACTCGCCCGCCGGATGGCCGCGTCTGCCGAGGGCCTCACGCTGGACGAGATGGCGCAGGAGTTCGGGCTCGGTCGGCGAACCGTCGAACGCATGCGTGATGCCGTGATGCAGCTGTTTCCGGCGGCGGAGGAAGTCCCCGACTGGCCGTTCAAGCGCTGGCGCATCCGGGGCGGCCTGTCGGCATTTGAACAGGCCCCGACGACGGCCGAACTGGTCGAACTGACCAAGGCAGCGCAAGGGCTGCGTGCCGCGGGCGAGGCCGGGCGGGCGGCGGCGCTGGAAGGCCTTGAGCGCAAGCTCAAATCGGCCATGCGCTCGACGACGCTGAACCGTCTGGCCCCGGATCTCGAAGCCCTCGTCCGGGCCGAGACCATCGCCGTCCAGGCCGGCCCAAGACCCGGAGCCGACGAAACCATGCTGGCAACGATCCGCGGTGCGGTTCTCGCCCAGTCGCCGCTGGGCTTCACCTATTCCCGTCCCGGCGCGGAGGACCGACGGCGATCGGTCGCGCCGTGCGGCGTGATGTTCGGCCGGGCCAACTATCTGGTCGCGGCCGACCGGGAGAGCGGCCGGATCCAGACCTTCCGCCTCGATCGGATGAGCGCGGTGGAGGCCCAGTCGGGCTTCGCCCCCCCGCCCCCGGGCTTCGACCTGTCCGCCTTCGCCAGCCAGTCCTTCGGCATCTATCAGGACGAGATCGAGGATGTGGTCCTGCGGGTCACCCCCTCCGGAGCCGCCGAGGCGCGCGGCTGGCGCTGGCACCCGACCCAGACCCTGGAAGATGAGGCTGACGGGGGCGTGATTGTCCGCTTCCGCGCCTCGGGCATGCGCGAGCTGGCCTGGCATCTGTTCACCTGGGGCGAACAGGTGACGATTGTCGCCCCACCCAGGCTGAAGGCCGTGATGGCGGGGGAACTGGCGGCCGCCCGGCGAGCTCTGGATGCGATGCCATGATCATGGCTGTTCATGAGCCATCCTTAACGTGATCGAGCGGCGGGCGGAGGCTATGGCACCGTCCGGACAGACCGGAGCCAGCCATGCGTGCCCCTGCGATCGCCCTTGCCCTTTGCCTTCTTGCCGGTTGCGCCGCGGCCGGCCCCCCTTCGGCGCCTGCCATCGCTCCGCAGCCGTCCGCCTCCCCCGTGGCCGTACTGGTCGAGCGCGACGGCGACCGCTGGACCGCCGACCTTGCCCTGAACGCCGACGCACCGGTGTGGGCCTTCCAGCGCTCCGCCCTGCTGCGCGTGGGACGCACACCCTGGCGCCCGGCGTGGTGGGCGGTCGAGACGCCCGGTGTGATTCTGGACCGGCAGGGCCGCTATGACGTGCTGAGAACGACCGACGGCGCCCCGCTGCCCCGTCGCATCCGTCTTCGAATGACCCCGCAGGCCGGAGACCTCGAAGCCGACTATGATCCCGCGCTGATATTCTCGGATGGGGCGGTGGCGCTGTACTCTGGCCAGTTCGACCTGTTCCCGCTGACTTCTGTCGAACAGGCGCGTGCCCTGCCCCTCGACCTGAATGGTGTCGATCTCCCCGGTAGCGGACCCGCCGAGGTGACCTGGCGCGATCGGGCCGGGCCGGTTCTGTTCAAGGGTCAGCGGCTTGATCGGGTCACCGCCATCGACGCGGACACCTATGTCCTGTTCGGCCGAGCCGTCACCGACGAACGGCCCGGCGTCACCACGGTGATCGACCCGGCCCTGCCGGGCTGGCTGGCCGCACAGCTTGCGGACTTCACGCCGTGGGTCATGCGATACTATGCGGACCGTATGGGACCTCAGTCCGGCCCTGCGCCGACGCTGATGGTCAGCTGGACGGGCCCCACCCGTAGCTTGTCCAGTATGGGCGGAAGCGTGCTGCCCGGCCTGATCTCAATGAATTTCGAGGGCGAAGGCGTGCTGGACCCCGAGCCGGCCGCCCTCGCCCGGGCCCGCTGGTTCATCGGCCACGAGAGCGCTCATTTCTGGCTGGGCTCGAACGGCCTGAAATACGAGTTCTCCCGCGACGCCTGGATTACTGAAGGCGGGGCGGACCTCATGGCCGTCCGGGCGCTCGGCGTGCTGGATCCGGCCTGGGATGCCCGCGCCGAGCTGCAACGCGAGGTCGACGACTGCATCCGGTTGGCGACCGGCCTGCCAGTGGCCAGTGCAGGCGAGCGCGGGGACAACCGGGCCTACTATGCCTGCGGGGCTGCCTGGAGCCTCGCGCTCGAGGGCGCACGTCGCGAGCGAACAGGCGGGAACTTCTTCGACGTTCTGGCAGACTTCAGGCAGCGCAATGCCGACGACGGCGTCCTGACGCGCGAGGAGTGGCTGGACACACTGACCCGGGAGTCGCGCGATCCCTCGCTCCGCATCGGCATCGAGCGGATGCTGGACGAGGGCTCGGACAACCCCGCCAGCGAGATCGCCCGCC
Source organism: Brevundimonas sp. R86498 (assembly GCF_044598075.1). GTDB lineage: Bacteria > Pseudomonadota > Alphaproteobacteria > Caulobacterales > Caulobacteraceae > Brevundimonas. Next base: position 3,121,348 of record NZ_CP139004.1, read on the forward strand.
TGTTCGAGCGGACCGGCGTGGCCTTCCGGATGGACGGCAGCCGGGTCGTCCTGACGGACTGAGACCTACCGGCCGCCACCCCCCATGGCCGCGGCGAAGCTCTTCCAGCTCAGTTTGACGTCGGACAGGGCCCCGGCGCGGAAGGCCCGTCCGGCCAACCAGACCATCAGCAGGGCCACGATAAACATGCCCGCCATGGTGCCCGCGATCTCGATCGGTGGCGGCCCCGACGGTGCCCGGGCGCTCATCAGGAAGGGCGTGAAAAACGGGATCCAGGACATGATGCGCACGACCGGGGCATCGGGATTCACCAGCGCCATCTGGACCACCAGAATGGGGATCACGAGCACCATCATGATCGGTCCCATCAGCGTCTGGGCATCGCGCGGGGTCTCGCAGAAGGCCCCGATCGCGGCGAACAGCACCGCGTACATCAGATAGCCGCCCACGATATACGCCGCGAAATAGAAGATCAGTCCGTCCGTCATCAGCACTGCGCCGACATCGGCCGCAACCGAAGGCGCGGCGGCAATCAGTCCCGCAGCGCCGATTCCCCCCAGACGATCAGCACCGACAGGGTCAACATCGCCACGCCCAGTACCTTGCCGGTCAGGATCTCGGTCGCCGAGGCTGAGGACAGCAGGACCTCGAGGATCTTGTTCGACTTCTCCTCCATGACGCTGTTCAGCAGGATGGAAGCCCCGGTGATGATCAGCGACCACAGGATGAAGCTGAAGGCCAGACCGATGATGCCGGGCAGGCGGTCACGGAAGGACACCTCACCGCCGCTGGCCGAACGCGGTGAGAAGACGCTGATCTCGGGTCGGAAGGCGTCGGCGCGCTCCACAACGGCGGCATCGATGCCGGCCGCTCCCAGCACCGTGTCCCGATTGGCATCCCGCAGGGCACCCCGAACAAAATCCTCGACCGTATCGTCGGTGGCCCGGGCGGCCCAGACCCGCGCGCTCGGCACGCCCCCTGCCCGGCTCAGGAAAACAACGGCGTCCAGCCGCTCGTCCTTGGGCGTCTCATCCGTCAGATAGCGCCGCAGCAGGGCATCCTGCTCCGGTCCCGGCTGGCTCGTCGCCAGATCCTCAGGTGCGGATCTGATACGCATCCGCGGGCCGCCGAGCGAGGCGAGCGCGCTTTCCGCCGATCCTGGAGGAGCGCCTGTCGAAGCCGCCGCCTCGCGAGCGCGGGTGTCCCGCCGCTCGGCATCGGCGGTCAGGGCATCCCGGACCGCCGCTGCGAGTCCGGTTGCCTCCGGCCCCTCCTCGATCAGAACCACGGCTCGGACCGGATCAGCCCCCCGCATCAGCAAGGGCAGGGCTCCGCCGAGAACCGCGAACAGCGGGAACGCCAGCAGGGACAGCCAGAACCCGACTGTGCGGGCATAGGCAAGGAATTCGCGGCGCGCGATCAGAAGGACGCGGTTCATCGGGCCAGCTCCGGAGATGCTGCAGGACGGGCGACGCTCTGGTCCTGGTCGGGATGATCGCCGGTCAGGGAGATGAAGGCATCATGGAGCGTCGGCTCCTTCAGTTCGAAGCGCCGGACATCCAGACCGCTGAGGAAGGCCGTCTTCAACGCTTCCTGTCCGCCTGCACCACTGGCCAGACTGCCCTTCAGCACCCGGACACCGTCCCGTTCAGAGACGATCTCGACACTCGTCACGCCCGGCAGACCGGCTACGGCCTCGGCCGTGATCTCACCCTCCAGCTCCAGGAACCGGCGGGACGTCGCCCGGGCTTCTGCCACGGTCCCGTCGAATGCTTTTCTTCCGCGCGCCATCAGGACGACCTGATCGCACAGACGTTCGGCATGCTGCATCACATGCGTCGAGAACAGCACGGTCGCGCCATTGGCGGCCAGATCCCGGATGACGGTCTCCAACCCCTGCTGATTCACCGGATCAAGACCGCTGAAAGGCTCGTCGAGGATCACGAACTCCGGCCGGTGCACCACCGAGGCGATCAGCTGGACCTTCTGGGCCATCCCCTTGGACAGCTCCTTCATCTTCTTGTTGCGGGATGCCCCGAGTTCCTGGGCCTCCAGCATCTCGCGCGCGCGGCGGCGGCCCTCGCCGGTCGGCAGCCCCTTCAGCGAGCCGAAGAAGGCGATGGCATCGACCGGCGTCATCTTCTTGTAGAGACCGCGCTCCTCGGGGAGGAAGCCGATGCGGTCCCGCACCTTGCGACCGTCAGTGGCTCCGAGGATCTCGATCCGGCCACTGGTCGCCGGTTGCAAGCCCAGGATCATCCGGATGCTGGAGGTCTTGCCCGCGCCGTTGGGCCCCAGAAAGCCGCAAATGGCCCCTTTCTCGACCTTAAAACTCAGGTCGTTCACGGCCTGAAAGTCGCCGTAGCGTTTGCTCACGCCGTCCAGCGTCAAAGCCGCCATGGTCGCCCCCCCCGGTTCCTCTACCCCCAAGGGTTAGCAAAGGAGGCTTTACAGGGGAAGCCCGTTCACAGGCGCGGTCTGGTCAACCTGCGGCCGGAAAACCGACCTCGACCTGGAACGTCTCTCCCACGACCCGGGCCGGATTGACCTGGTCCCCGCCGCGACGGACCTCGAAATGCAGATGAGGCCCGGTGGAATAGCCGGTGGACCCGACCAGGCCGACCCGCTGGCCACCTGCCAGCCGATCGCCCGATGCGACGTCGATGCGACTGAGATGGGCGTAGAGGGTGGTCATGCCGTTCGGGTGACGCATCTCGACGAAGTTGCCGTACCCGTCGGGCTGTCGGCCGATCCGGACGATCCGACCCTCGGCCGCCGCGTAGACGGCCGTGCCCTGCGGGGCGGCGATGTCCACACCCTTGTGCATTCGCGCCCCCCGCTCGCCGCCCAGCCGGCGCATCCCGAAGCGGGAGTTGATGGCAAAGCCGCGAACCGGCTCCTCAAAGACGATTGGCCGTGTCATCGGGCCGGCCGGCTCTGCCACGGCTGTCACCGGTGGCGACTCGGGCAGCTCCGGACTTCCGGGACCGGATGTGGACGTCGCGGGGGCCATGGCCATGGCCCCGACCGCCACACCGGCAAGGATGAGGGTCTGTCCGGACTGGGTCAGCAGGGATTGAAGGAAGGGAGGGGAAAGGGTCATGCATCCGTCGGCGGAGCGCTCGTTCGAGCCTGGAAGGCCCGGCGTGCAGATCGCTGACCGGCAGCGCACCCCGGGGCGAGGCGTCCTTCTACGGTTCGATGGGGCGACTTTGGGGCACCGCCTGCGAAAGGATGTCGCAGGCGCGGAACCCGCAAACGAAAGCGCGCCGGTCCCGGGACCGGCGCGCCTTGTCAGTTTCTGGCGTGACCCTAGAGCGGAAGGGTCAGCGTCACCCCGCCCAGATGGCTGTCGGCGTGGTCGCCGAACCGGCCCCGATAGCCGATTTCCACCTCGATTGGCCCGAGGTCACCGCGGATGCCGGCCGAAGCCAGAACCGACCCACCGAAGGGATCGTCGAAGCCCCGCGACAGAACCTGGGCCGGATTGCCCTGGATGCCGACACGGACGGCGTCCGAACTGTCGTCGAGGCTGTCGCGGTAGCCGCCCTCGACGAACACGCCGAAGCCACCCATCTCGCTCTCGGCACGCAGCGCGACCTCGCCGGTCACGCCCTGTACGGTGCGGTCCCGGTACTCATACGAGGCGGCCGCCCCCTGTTCGACATACCCGTCGACATCGGAGCTGGCCCAGGTCACGGCCACCCGGGGCGACAGGGCGATGCCCCCCATATCGAACCACAGGCCACCCTGAGCCCGGGCCCCGGCGCTGAAGCCCCGCGTGCTGGCCGTCTGCACCAGCGGCGCGAGGCTGCTGATCCGGTCGATGTCGTTGTAGTCATCGCTGGCCGCGCCCGCGGCGACGTTCAGGAACAGGTTGTCCGACCGCCAGCCGCCGTAGACGTCAAGACCGAGGGTCTGGACCTCGAAGCTCAGAGGACCGGCCTCGACCTCGGCGTTGCGATAGCTGCCGGCAAGGCCGAACCGCATCGTCTCCGTGCCCGACTCCAGCATCATCCGCGCCCCGTAACCGTCCGACCGGGCCGAGCCGACGGAGCCGCGGGCGTCGGTCTCACTGCTGTCGTACAGTCCCTCAACCGAAATGGACGTCCCCGACGTCCAGGCGTCGCGACCGGAAAGGCGGGCGCTCGAGGCATCCAGCGCGTCCTCGCGGTAACGGTAAGCCGTCTCGCCCTGCAGGGTCGAACCGGCCGCCCGATCGCCATAGTAGAGGTAGTCGTCGGCCAGGGCGGCAAACAGCCTGTGCCCCGCCGCCGTCGGATGCACCCCGTCGAAATACAGATAGCTGTCAGGATTGGAGCAGACGCTGGTCCCCGTAAAGCAGGACTGCGTCACGTTGGTAAACCCGAACCGCCCGGGATCGGCCGCCAGCAGGTCACTGACCTTGGCGACGTCGAACAGGATGATATTGGTGCCGGGACGGGCGCGCGCGGTGGCCAGCAGCGCGGTTTGCAGACCGCTGTTGAACGTCGACCCGGCATAGTCGGCCAGGGCGGCAAGCGGGGTCGGACGGAACTGCGGTGTCAGGCCCAGACGGGGCAGATTGGTGACCAGCACCGTCCCCGCACCGCGCGAGGCGATACTGTCGACGATGAAATTCATGTCGGCGACCGCCGCGTTCAGCACCGGCGCGATATAGCCGGTCGGGTTGCCCTGGGCTGCCGGTGGCAGGACCGCGAAGGCTCCAAGGCTCTGGAAGATGTTGTTGGCCCCGCCGAGGACACTCACCAGGTCCTGGCTGCCGAAGGCTCCACCTGCCGCAGTGTAGGTCGTCAGCTGCTGGCGCATGCCGGGCGGGAAGGCGACCGCATTGTCCGTGCGCGAACCGCCATAGGCGTAGTTGATGCTGCCGGTGACCGGCCCGTTGAAGTTGGCGGCCGTGAAGCCCAGCAGCTCGGTGAAAACCGGGCCGTTCGAGAACCGGCCCTGGAAATAGGGGGGAGAGGATGGAACGGTCCGGCCACTGGCCAGATACAGGTTTCCGTTATCGCTCAGACTGTCGCCGAACACGACAAGACGGCCGTAGGACTGGGCCGAGGCGGTTGTGGCGAGGGCCGCAGATGCGGCCAGGGTCAGCGCAGCCAGGGCTGCGCCGCGAAGATAGCGTGACATGGTTTCCTCCCATCGGCCGTCCGTTTCGCGGCCGTTAACCAGCAGTCTGCGCCGTCTGTGGACAGACGCAAGATGCCGCCGGGGAAGGTTCTAGTGCAGAAGGCGGAACCGCAGCGTGCCACCAAGGCCCTTCAGCACCCGCAATGCCTGCGGATCGTAGTCGCGATCCACGTCCGTAATCACATAACCCGTGCGCTCATCCGTCTTCAGGTGCTGGCCCAGGATGTTCAGGCCGGCCGCCGAAAGCTCGCGGTTCAGCTCGGCCAGAACGCCGGGCTGGTTCCGGTGGATGTGCAGGATCCGGTGGCCGCCCGTGACCTCGGTCAGGTGCACATTGGGCAGGTTGACGCAGAAGGTGGTGTCACCCCGGTTCAGATAGCCCAGCAGCCGCTCCGCCGCGAATTCGGCGATGGCTTCCTGCGCCTCCTCGGTTGACCCGCCGATGTGCGGCGTCAGGATGACATTCTTCAGGCCCCGCAGCGGACTGTCGAAGGGGTCGGCATTGGTCCGGGGCTCCTCCGGGAACACGTCCAGCGCCGCCCCGCCCACCCGGCCCGAACCGATCGCCTGGGCCAGGGCCCCGATATCGACCACATGGCCCCGCGACAGGTTCAGGAACAGGGTCCCGGGCTTCATCGCCTGGAACTGGGCCGCCCCGATCAGGTTCGTGTTCTCGCGCCGGCCATCGACATGCAGGGACACCACATCCGACTCCGCCAGCAGGGCGTCCAGCGACCGCATCCGTTTCGCATTGCCCAGCGCCAGCCGCTCCGACAGATCATATAACAGGACCCGCATCCCCAGGGCCTCGGCCAGCACCGACAGCTGCGACCCGATGGCGCCATAGCCGACGATCCCCAGCGTCTTGCCCCTGAGCTCGCGCGAGCCCTCGGCCGACTTGTTCCACCGGCCGGTGTGCATGGCGGCCGACTTGTCGACCACGTCCCGCATCAGGGTGATGGTGAGGCCGATGGCCAGTTCCACCACGCTGCGGGTGTTGGAATAGGGGGCATTGAACACCGCCACGCCGCGCCCCGCCGCCGCATCCAGATCGATCTGGTTGGTCCCGATGCAGAAGGCCGCGATGGCCAGCAGCCGGTCCGCCTCGGCCAGGACACGCTCGCTGACATTGGTCTTGGAGCGGATGCCCAGAACATGGACGCCCTTGATCCGCTCGATCAGATCATCCTCGTCCAGCGCGCCCTTCAGGGTCTCGACCGAATAGCCCGCCTCCTCCAGCCGTTCGACCGCGGCGGGGTGGATGTTTTCCAGCAGCAGCATGCGGATCCGGCTGCGCGGATAGGACCAGCGCCCGGCCAGCCCTTCGGCATGCAGGAGTTCGTCGATCGAACGCGCCTCGCTGTCGGCCACAGCGACGACCTTCTCGCGTCGGGCGATCTCGGTGAAGGCGTGAAACCGGTCCGCCGCCCCGGCCAGCTTGACCTCGGCGTCGTTCCAGCCGTCCCCGACCATCACCACCGGCCCGGTCAGGCCGAGGGCCCGGATGACTTCGGGCTTGCCATTCGCATGCGACAGGGGATTGGCATCATCGACACCCGTGACCCGGCCCTCGGCGTCGTAGACCAGGTCGTTGCACAGCACCCGCTCCGGTGCCACGCCCAGACGTTCAGCGACGGGAGCGATGATCTCGCGGAATCCGCCGGACAGGATGATAATCCTGCTGGCGTTCTCGTTGAAGAATCGCAGGTTGCGCCGAACCGAAGGCGTGCCTTCGTCCAGAATGCGGTCTGCGAGCGCCTCCACATGACTTCGGGTCAGGGGCAGCAAGGCCAGCCGCGCACGGAGCGCCTGGCCGAAATCCAGCTCACCGGCCATGGCCCGGTCCGTCAGGGACGCGACCTCAGCCCGGATGCGTCCCGCGTCCTCATGCCCGTCCAGGGCGATGTCGGCGAGCGCTTCCAGCGTCTCGATGCGGACGAGCGTGGAGTCAAAATCGAAGATCAGCGTCGGAGCGGCGGCCATGCCCCTCTTTCGCCGACCTTCGCTAATGCAGCAACGGCTTTGTGGCCGGTATTAGAGGCCCGTGACCCTGCGGACGCGGCTGTCGGGCCGGCGGCTCTCCAGTGCGGCGGCACCGATCGCGGCGGCGATGGTCGCCACGGCCAGCAGGGCCCCGCCCTCGCGAGCATGCTCGCGGGCATACTGACCCGCCTCACCGGCGTAGCGCCGCGCTGACCGGCCGGTGTCCTCGGCATAGCGCCGGGCCTCGCGGGCATATTTGCGGCGCTGCTTGTCCGACATGGCGCGCTGGCCGCGCTTCAGCAGCTTGCGCGCCTGATGACGGGCATCGTCGCCGATGTCCTCGACGCGGCCACCCAGATCGCCGGCCCGCTCGCCGAGGCTGCGCGACAGCTCGTCAATACGGTCCCGGAGCGAACCGGTATCGATCCAGCCCCGCGGATTGATCCGGTCCCGGATCGCGTCGATGCGGCGCGGTCCGGTGCGTTGGGTCAGGAGCAGGGTCGCGATGGCCGCGGTCGCCACGAGGGCAACGGTACCTGCCGTGATGCCGGGGTGTTTGCGGACTTCTGCGAGCGCGCTGAACTGTCGAACCATTGGATAGTGAACCTTTTCCTCAAGGCCGTCGTCGGACGCGTCATAGAGTCCGTCTTCGTACGGCTGATAGGCGGAACCCCGGTCCCGCATCATCACAGGAGCGAACCGCGCGAAGAGTGGTTCCGCCAGACCGGGCAGAAGGCCGTAGAAGGCGGCGATCACGCGCCCCCCTGCCCCCACGGTGATTTCCCGCACGGAATGGGTGGCGCACCACAGCACCGCATCCGCCACCACATGGGTCGCATAGACGGGTTGGGGATTGTGGAAGGCCTGGCCTGTCAGGTTCCGGGCATGACGGTTGTAGGGCGTGTCGATCGCGGCCGGCTTCACCAGACTCACCGCGACCGGAGAGCGTTCCCGCATCAGCTCCATCCGCAACGCATTGGTAAAGCCCTTCACCGCATGCTTGGACGCCGAATACAGACCCTGCACGGGAATCGGCGCGTCCCCCAGGACCGAACCCACATTGATGATCGTGCCGCCGTGGGGCCGGCCCCTCAGATGCTCGGCTGCGATCAGGGAGCCGTTCACCACGCCCCAGTAGTTGGTCTGGAACAGCCGGTGCTGATCCTCCAGCGTCGTCTCGCGGATTGGCCCGTAGATGGACACTCCGGCATTGTTGATCCAGGTGTCGAAGCCGCCGAACAGCCGAGCGCATTTCTCTGCGGCCGCCGACAGGGCCTCGTGATCGCCCACATCAGCCACGCCATAGGCCACGCGGGCCCCTTCGCGCTGAAGTTCCTCGACCAGGGCCTTCAGGTCATCCTCCCCCCGGGCGATCAGGAAGACACAGGCCCCGGCCTTCGCCGCGCGGCGGGCGGTGGACAGGCCAATCCCCGATGTGGCCCCGGTGATGACGAGGGTCTGCTGGGAAATGGGCTTCAGGGCGGGCTTGGCAGGCATGGTCTGGCTTTCGTCGGATCACGGCGGAAACGGCCCGGCTCCCGGGCCGGTTCCGCAACGATAGCATGGGCAGACTGTGGCGCGAGCCGGGCAGCCCTTATCAAAAGCCTCCCCGTTTCCTATCTTGTCCCCTTCCCCGATCCCCCGTCAGGACTTTCGCCGTGACCGATCACGAGCATACCCCCGCATTGGCTCCCGCCACCCCGGACGACAATCTCGCCGCGGCCTTCCAGATCGAGGGCTGGCCGGTGCGCGGCCGGCTGGTCCGGCTGGGTCAGACGATCGACACCATCCTGTCGGCCCATGACTATCCGGAACCGGTCGCGGCCCTTCTGGGCGAGGCGTGCGCGCTTGCGGCCCTCGTCGGCTCGGCGCTGAAGTTCGAGGGACGGCTGATCGTCCAGGCCCAGGGTGACGGCCCGGTCCGCTATGTCGTGGCCGACTACGACACCTCGGGCTCGCTGCGCGGCTATTGCCGGTTCGACGCCGACGAGGTGGCCGCCGCCTCGACCGGTTTCGCCCGACCGGGGGCCCAGACCCTGCTGGGCAAAGGGGTCTTCATCATGACCCTGGATCAGGGGCCGGCCTTCGATCGCCATCAGGGGATCACTCCGATCGAGGGCGAGAGCCTGTCGCTGTGCGCCGAGCACTATTTCGCCCAGTCCGAACAGGTCCCGACCAAGGTTCGGCTGGCGGTGGGTCAGGTCACGACCGAGGCAGGTTCGGCCTGGCGGGCCGGCGGGGCCATGATCCAGATGGTGGCGGGCGATGAGAGCCGTGGCTCGACCACCGAGGTCTGGGACCGCAGCCGCGCCCTGTTCCAGACCCTGGGTGACGATGAACTGATCGACCCGACCGTATCGCCCCAGACCCTGCTGTTTCGCCTGTTCCACGAGGACGGCGTGCGGCTGGAACAGCCCCTGGCGCTGGCCGCGGTATGCCGTTGCTCCAGCGACCGCATCGTCTCGGTACTCGGTTCGTTCAGTGCCGCCGAGCGCGCGGAAATGGTTGAGGACGACGGTCTGATCCGGGTGACCTGCGAATACTGTTCCAGCGTCTACGCCCTGGATCCAGCGTCCGTCACCGCGGACGCGCCGTCCTGACGGAGATGAGTCCCTCGTCTACAGGCCGGCGCGCAGCCGTTCGGTCAGGCGCTCGAACAGGGTCAGGGTCTCGGGGCTGACGTGGTGCTCGATGCCCTCGGCATCGGCCTCGGCGGTCTCGCCGCTCACCCCCAGGGCCACGAGAAAGTCGTGAACAATCCGGTGGCGTTCGCGCGACACGGCGGCCATGGCTTCACCCGCGGCCGTCAGAGTGATCGAGCGATACGGCCGGGTCTCGACCAGCCCTTCCCGCTGAAGCCTTTGCAGCGCCTTGGCGGCCGTCGCAGGAGCCACCCCCAGACAGTCGGCCAGATCCGTCAGGCGAGCGGAGCCATGCTCGGCGATCAGATCCCCGACCAGTTCGACATAATCCTCCGCAACCTCGCTTGAGCGGGCGTCGCGCATCCGGCGAAAGGCGGCGGCGCGGCGGGCGGCGCCGGGAACCTGGACCAAGACGGTCTCCCGATGGCTGCGGGCGAGGCCCGATCTGGATCCAGACTAGACTATTCGGCTATCCGGGACAGGCCACGATTTCATCGTCCTGTCACAGGCGACCGGTCTGGACATGGTATCAGGTTCCCCAATGACATCGCGCCTGTCCCTGTGTGCCGCCCTGTTTGTGGCGCTTGCAGCCGCCACCCCGGCGGCGGTTCTGGCCGCTCCGGTCGTGCCGGCCGCCGCCGAGCCGCTGCAGTTCTACGTCTTCAGCTTTACGGACGCTCCGGCCGACGAGGCCGCGCAGGACGTCGTCGCCGGGGCCCTGGCCCGGGACCTGACCGTCGACCCGGCGGTGGACGGCGTGGTCAGCTTCCGCACGGAAGGCTGGTCCGGCAGCGAGGCGCTGCTGCGGGATTTCGGCACCGCCCTGCTGGATCAGGACATTGCTCTCATGCGCACCGGGCCGGGTGCCTACGCCCTGATCCCGCGCGCGAATGTGCCCATGCTGATGGCCCGTGGCGGGGTGCTGATGCGCCTGCCGGAGCCCGCTTCGGCGGGCCCCGCCACTCCGGCCGCGACGGCCGCGCCCGTCTTTGATGAGCTGGGCCCGGACCATTGGTGGGACAGCGCCGCCACGGCCCTGCTGATCTTTTTCGCCGGTGCCGCATCCGGTGCTGCGGCCCTCTGGAACGCTCAGAGGCTCTATCGGTCCGCCGATCGACCCTCACGGCGGATCGCACCGGTGCTGCGCCTGACCGACCGGCGCGAACGGATCGACGTCCCTGTGATCGAGAGTCAGCCGGATCCGGATCTGATCATCCCCCGGTTCGACGCCACACGCTGACCCCGGGCCGCGTCCACCAGACCGGACGCGGGTCTCAGAAGACCGCGTCGATCCCGGGCTGCAGGCGCGGGTCGCGGGCGATCGGCTCGGGCCGTTGCGGGTCGATCCGCAGTGGCTCGCTGCCCCTCAGCCGGTCGTAGCTTTCCTGCGCAGACGCGGCCACCGCCGCGCTGTCACGCAGGATGGTGGGCTTCAGGAAGATGAACAGGGTTCGCCGCGTCTGGCTGTCCCGCCGCGACCGGAAGGCCGCACCCACCACCGGCAGGCTGCCCAGACCCGGCACCCGGCTGTTGGCGCTCTGGCGGTCGTCGGTGACCAGCCCACCCAGAACGATGGTCTCCCCGTCATCGGCCAGGGCCGAGGTCTGCAGGCTGCGCCGGTTGGTGATCAGGTCGGCCGCCCCTGACACCGCAGTTGTGACCAGCGACGAGATCTCCTGGGCAACCTCCAGCCGGACCACCCCGCCCTCATGCACACGCGGCACGACCCGGAGCGTCAGACCGACGTCCTCGCGGCTGATGGTCGTGAACGGGTTGGTCGAATTGCCATCCGTGGCGAAACTGCCGGTCCGGAAGGGCACGTTCTGGCCCACCACGATCTCGGCGGCCTCATTGTCCAGCACAGTGATACTGGGCGACGACAGCAGGTTGGCGGCATTGTTGGTCCCGACCGCCTGCAGCAACAGGCCAAAATCTCCCTCCGACCCCGCCGCCAGCGACAGTCCCGCGCCCAGCAGCCGCCCGGCCGGATAGCCCAGAGCCGTCAACACCGTACCCAGGTCGTTGCCTGCATTGGAGAAGCCCGTGCCGCCGATCACGCCGTCATCCGGCACCGCGCCACCGAGCCCCAGTTGCACCCCGATCTGCTCGCCCAGCTCACCGGTGATCTCGACGATCGCGACCTCGATCTTCACCTGGGCGCGTCGCAGGTCCAGCTGGCTGATCACGTCCTCCAGCATGTCCACCGTTGCCGGCGGCCCCCGCATGACCACGGCGTTCAGCTCCGGCGAGGCCTGGACCGTCACGCCTTCGAGCGTGAAGCCGCTCGGCCGCGCCGTCGCGGCGGAGGCTCCGATGGCTCCCCCCGCGCCCTCTCCCGATGACGTCAGCGCGCTCACAGCCTGGGCCGCCGTATCCCGGTTGGAGGCACTCAGGCTGGCCAGTCCGGTGTCGCCCCGCAGCGACCGCGCCACGGGATTGGTCGCCGAGGGTTCGCCACCCAGCAGGCCGCGCACGATCTCGGTGATCGACTCGGCGTCCGAGTTCCTCAGCCGCACGACCCGCGTGACCGGCGTCGCCCCGCCGGGCGTATCGAGCGCCTGGACGATCGACCGGGCTTGGGCCAGGTCGGCGGCGTCGCCACGGATCAGCAGCACATTGGACCGCTCGTCTGCCGTCACCCGCGGCCCGCCGGCATCCGAGCCCAGCAGGGCGCTGACCGAGGCCGCCACATCCACCGCCGAGGCATGACGCAGGGCGATGCTGTCGAACGCGGTGCCGCCGCCCTGGTCGAGCGTCGCGGCCAGCTGCTGCACCCGACGGATGTTCTCTGCATAGTCGGTCACGACCACGCCGTTGGGTTCGGTCAGGGCCTCGATCGCCCCGAAGGACGACACGAGTGGCCGGAGCGCCCGCACCGCCTGATCGCTGGGCAGGTTGCGCAGCCTCACCAGCCGCGTGACGATCTGCTGGTTCGACACGGCCGCACCGGTCTCCGAGGCTCCGCCCTGCACCACCGAGGCCTGGGGCACCACACGCCAGACATTGCCGCTGCGCACGGCCGCATAGCCCGAGGTCCGTAGCACCGACAGGAACAGCTCCCACACGCCGTTGCGGCTCAGGGGCTCGGCCGAGACGACATTCACCTGCCCCTGCACCTGCGGATCCAGCACCAGCGTCCGGCCGGTGATGCGCGAGACCTGTTCGGCCACATCCTTGATGTCGGCTCCGCGCATGTTGATGACCACGTCCTGCATGGCTTGGGGCGGCGGGGCCACGGCCTGCGGCGCGGCGGCCAGGGTGACGCCCGGAGCCCCCGGGCCGATCATCATCGACAGGGCCAGGACGCTGGTGGTGGACAGGCGGAGAAACTTGGTCACGCCGGGCTCCTGGGAAGGGGAAAGTTGAGGGTCAGGCGGCGGCCGTCACGGACCACCACCACACGCGCCTGGCCGGCCGACCGGGCGCGTTCGAACAACTGCTGGTCGGTCGCGGCATTGCCGACGGCCTGGCCGTTCAGGGTCTCGATGATATCACCGGGCTGCAGGCCGAAGCGACGCAGCTCGGGCGAGGGATTGTCCCCGACGCGATAGCCGGCCGCCCCCGCTGTCACGCCGAGTGAACCGGGCGAAACGGCTGCGGCGGGTGCGGGTGCGGGCACAGCCCCTCCCGGACCGGCCGATGTCGGCGCTACCGGCGGAGGCGAAGGCGGCGGGACCGGCATCGACACCGGCGGGGGCCTTGCCGGCGCGACGGTGATCCCCGCGCCGGGCGTGGAGGACGGCGGCGGGGCCACGCCCGGCACCGGGGCCGGGAAGTCCAGCCTTTGGCGGACGCCCCCCACGACCACGATCACATGATCCATGGCGATCGCCTCGATCACGGCGTCGGCTACCCCCTGACCCACGCCATAGAGGGCCGCTGGCCCCTCCCCGACCGCGATCAGGGCGGTCGAGGCCGTGGCCGGAACCGCCATCAGCACGCCCTTCAGCACCAGCCCCGAACTCGAGGCGGGCAGACCATCGGATCCCGCCGCTCCACCGCCGAACGGCGCGAGGCCAGTGATGCGCGCCACATCCGCGTCGGGCCCGGCTCCCGCAGCGCCCTTGGTGCCCAATGGCGGCAAGGATTCCGCGACAGCCACCTCGGACCGCCCGTCATCCCAGCCCGTCAGCCGCCACGTCAGCCCCGCCAGCGCCGCAGCCAGCGAACCGACCACGACGACGCTGACGACCCGCAGCGCCAGTTCGTCCCTGCGATCCGGGGTCATGCGGTGCCTCCCGCCTGCCGATCGACGAAGCCCGACAGCGACACGGTCTGCGCCCTCGACCCGGCGGGGCTGACCGACACGTCCACCGCGACCAAGTCCGGATCGTCCGTCGTGCGTCGCGCCACCTGCACCAACCAGTCCCGATCCATCATCCGTACGGTCGAGACATCGGGGCCCGCGGCCGGCCCCTCCAGATTCAGTTCCACCAGCCGGTTCTCCGCCACCCACTGGGCGATCACCCGCTGCTCCAGCCCGCGCACCCCGTCGACATGGGTCTGGGTCGCGCGGGTCAGACCCACAGCCGCGATGGCCAGGATGAACAGGGCGACCAGCGCCTCCATCAGGGAATAGCCGTCCCGCCTCACGACGCCGCCTCCGGTGCAACCGGAACCGCAACCGCATTCAGCCCGTCGAACTCGACCCGCCAGCGCCGGTCACCCTTCGCCAGACCGAAGGCCGCAGGCGGTACTGCACCGTCCGGATCGATCACCAACGGCGAGGACACGCCCAGCCCCACCAGCCGCACGCCGGCCGGCAGCCGGTGCCGTTCGGCGAGGGCATCAATCACCCCGGCAGCCTGATCCCCGCCCCGCACAAAGCCGTAACCCTCACCGTCAAACGCCAGCGCCAGCGGCCTGCGCGTCACCAGCACATCATCCGCCGCCAGCCGCAGCCGGTCGGCCAGACGGTTGGCCTCGCTCTCGACCCCCAGTCCGCGATCGCCCAGGCCCACGCCCAGGGTCACGACCCCGGCCATCACCGCCACGATCGTCAGCACCACAAGGATTTCGACCAGCGTCATCCCTTCGCGGCGGGCCCGGCGGCTATGTCCCCCCGGACCCGGCATCACCGCGTCCTGTCGCTCAGGTCAGCGTCCAGATCCTCGCCGCCCTCGGCCCCGTCCTTGCCGTACGACAGCAGGTCATAGGCCCCGGTCAGACCCGGGCTGCGATACACATAGGCGTTGCCCCAAGGATCGGTCGGCAGCTCCGGCAGATAGCCGTCCGGGGCCCACGACGTCGGCTCAGGCGGACTGGTCGGCTTCTCCACCAGTGCCTGCAGCCCCTGCGCGGTCGTCGGGTAGTCGCCATTGTCCAGCCGATAGACCCGCAGCGCTGTCGCAATCGTCTTCAGGTCGGTTTTCGCAACCGTCACCCGGGCCTGATCCGGCCGCCCGATGACGTTCGGAACGATCAGGACGGCCACCACCGCGATGATCGCCAGAACGACGATCATCTCGACCAAGGTGAGCCCCGGACGCCGCGTTACAAGACGAAAACGACGATTGTGACGTTTTGACAAAGTACTCATGACACTTTTTCTCACCGGCGAAGCAGTGGCGACAGGCTTGTTTTCGCTGCTATAGACCGGAGCGATCCTCGCGACCACGCCATTCTCTTTGAGTTCCGCCGATGCTCGGTCGACCCGCCAGATCGAACCTTCCAAGTAGGGGCTTATGGCGCATCGTTGATGACAAAGTCATCGCAGTCGATCGATCATGGGATGGCCCGACGACGGTTCTGGTGCCCTCGGAAGATGTCCTGACCCTGACGGTCGACCTGCCCTTTCCCACCCGAGCCCAACGCCTGACCAATCTTCCGTATGCGGTGGAGGATGCCGTAGCCGAGCCGTTGGCCACCCTGCATTTCGCCCTGGGTCTGGAGGTCGCCCCCCGACGCCATATCGCCGGGGTCGTGCGACACGCCCGGATGCAATCCTGGCTCGCGCTGCTGGCCGCAGCCGATCTGGGCCCCGCGAGTCTGGTGCCCGACGCCCTGACCCTGCCCATGCCGTCGCCCGGGGTCTGGGCGATCCGCACTGACGGGGACCGCGCGTTGGTCCGCACCGACAACGGGGCTGGATTCGCCCTCCCGGTCGCCATGCTGGAGACGGCCTGGCGCGCGGCCGACCGCCCCCGTCTGGTCCCTCTGGGTGCGCCCCTGCCCGCGGTGTTCGCCGAGGGCATCGCCGCCGAGACCGCGCTGCTGGATGGATTGGGTCACGCGACCGCTGTCCTGTCGCCGCTGGACCTGTGTCAGGGCCCCTATGCCGCGACCCGGTCGGCCAGCGCCTCGCCGATGCGGACCCTGGCCCTCGTCGCCGGCCTGGGCGTCTTCGCCCATATCGCCATCCTCGCCACCGATACCCTGCTGCTGGACCGGATGGCCGACCGCAAGGAGGCCGAGGCCCGGACCCTGATCCAGTCCGTCGCCCCACAGATCGCCCTCACCGATGATCCGGTGGCCGTGGCCGACCAGATCCTGCCGTCGGCCGGTGGCGGGACGCGTCCCTTCACCCGGCTGCTGGCCCAGACGTCCGGGGCCCTGCCCGGTGCCGGAGCCGTCGCCTTCAACACCGTCGCCTGGGTGCCCGGCGCACTGGACCTGACCGTGGCCGTCTCGGACGCCGCGACCCTGGACCGCGCCGTGGCCGCCCTTGCGGGCGCGGGCCTCGGGGCCACCGGGGCCCCCACCGCTGTCGATCCCGCCCGCGCGACCAACGGTCTGAACGCCACCCTGCGCATCACCCCGGCAGGTGCCCGATGAAGCCCCCCGTCCTTCTGGACCGCGCGCCCCCCGCCTTCGCCGCCGCTTCCAGCTGGATGGCGGGCCGGTCGCGGCGCGAGCAGATCCTGCTGGCGGTACTCGGCGGCCTCGTGATCGTCGCCGGTCTGTGGCTGCTGATCCTGCAACCCCTGCTGGATGCCCGGGCCACGGCGGTCAGCCGCATCGCCGCCTATGAGACCCTGATGGTCCGGGTCCGCAGCGCCGGAACCATCGGCCCCGTGGTCCAGCCCCTGACCGGCCCACTGGAAACGGCCCTCCCGGCCCAGTCTGCCCCCTTCGGCATCACCCCGACCGTCACGGCCGACGGGCACAACGTTGCCGTCGCGGTGACCGGGGCCCGCTATGAGAGCGTCGTCGCGTGGCTGGCCGCCCTCGAGGCCTCAGGTGCCGTCCTGTCCTCGGTCCGGATCGAACGTGGGGCCCAGCCCGGCGTCGTCAATGCGTCCCTGAGCGTTGCCCGCCCATGAGCCTCGCCGAAGATCACATCCCCGCCCCGCCGGCGGCGGCTCCCGCCCTGGCCTACGGTTTCGCCCGCCGGCGTGGAGCGATGATCCTGCGCAGCGGCGACCGGCCGGTCTGCCTGCACCGCCGCTCGGCCACCCTCGAGACCCTGCTGGAGGTCCGCCGCGTCAACGGGGGCGACATCGCCTTCGAGGCCGTTGACGATGACCGGTTCGACGCCGTCCTGCGCGAACAGACCGGCAGCGAGGCCACCCCCGCCGCCGACTATGCCGCCTCCGAGGACGATCTCGCCGCCCTCGCGGAGGACGCCGCCGCCGTCGATGACCTGCTGGACAGCCGTGATGACGCGCCCGTTGTCCGCCTGATCAACGCCCTGCTGCTCCAGGCCATCCGCGACGGGGCCTCCGACATCCATATCGAGGCCGAGGAAAAGCGGCTGATCGTCCGCTTCCGCATCGACGGCGTGCTTCGCGAGGTGCTGGAGCCCGCCCGGGCGCTGGCCCCCCTGCTGGTCAGCCGGATCAAGGTCATGGCCAGGCTCGACATCGCCGAGAAGCGCGTGCCCCACGACGGCCGCGTCACCCTGCGCATCGGCGGACTGGACGTCGACGTCCGCGTCTCGACCATCCCGTCCCAGCACGGCGAGCGGGTCGTGCTGCGCCTGCTGGACCGGGGCTCGACCAGCCTCGACCTGGCCCAGCTGGGCATGAGCGATCGCGACCTCGAGACCTTCGAACGGATGATCACCCGCCCGCACGGCGTGATCCTCGTCACAGGCCCGACCGGCTCGGGCAAGACCACCACACTCTATTCCGCCCTGACCCGGCTGAACGACCGTCGCCGCAACATCATGACGGTCGAGGACCCGATCGAATACGCTCTGGACGGCATCGGCCAGATGCAGGTCAATGCCCGGATCGACCTGACCTTCGCGAGGGGCCTCCGCGCCATCCTGCGTCAGGACCCCGACGTCATCATGGTCGGCGAGATCCGCGACCACGAGACGGCCGAGGTGGCTGTCCGCGCCTCCATGACCGGCCACCTGATGCTGTCGACGCTCCACACCAATACGGCGGTCGGTAGCGTCACCCGGCTGATCGACATGGGGGTGGAACGCTATCTGCTGGCCCCCATGCTGTCGGGACTGATCGCCCAGCGTCTGGTCCGCCGCCTCTGCCCCCACTGCAAGTCGCCCGCCGAGGCCACCCCGGCCGACACCGAGATGACCGGCGGCGTGATCCCGGTCGGGGCCCGTATCTTCCGCCCCGTTGGCTGCCCCGAATGCCGGGGCGAGGGCTACAAGGGCCGGCTCGGCGTCTATGAGGTCATCGAGATCGACGGCGAGATGCAGCAGGCCATCCACGACGGTGTCGCCGAGGCCGATCTGATCCGCCTCGCCCGCCAACGCGGCCCGGGCCTGCTGGAGGACGGGGCCGCCAAGGCCATGGCCGGCGAGACCTCGGTGCAGGAGGTCGCGCGCGTGGTGCGCGAGGACGTCTGATGCCGGTCTTCGCCTGGCAGGCCGTCGACGCCGAGGGCAAGCCCCACAAGGGCACGATCGAGGCCGCCTCGGACGTCGGGGCGCGCCAGCTGGTCCGCGACCGGGGACTGCTGCCCGTCAGCGTCGCCCTCTCGGGTGAGCGTCGCAAGACCGACCTGTCGAAAGGCATCGTCATCTTCCAGCGGGGCATCAGCTCCAAGACCCTGTCGGCCGTGACCCGCCAGCTCTCGACCCTGATCGGCTCGGACATCCGCATTGAGGAGGCGCTCCGTATCGCCGCCCAGCAGACCGAGGGCCAGCCGATCGGCGTCGTCCTGACCGACGTCCGCGCCGCCATCCTTGAGGGCCGCAGCTTCGCCTCGGCGCTCGCTCGCCATCCCAAGGTCTTCCCCGAATTCTACCGTGCCTCCATCGCCGCCGGCGAACAGTCGGGCAAGCTGTCCACGGTCCTCGCCCACCTGACCGAGTTCGTCGGCAATCAGGAAAAGGCCCGGCGCAAGGTCCAGCTGGCCCTGCTGTATCCCGCTCTTCTGGCCGGGGTGTCGCTGCTGATGATCACCCTGATGATGGTCTATGTCGTGCCGGACATTGTGAAGGTGTTCGTCTCGCGTGGTGCCGCCCTGCCCTTCCTGACCCGGGCCCTGATCGCCCTGTCCGACTTTGTTCAGGCGTTCGGCGTCTATGTGCTGATCGCGGCGGCGATCGCCGGTCTCGGCTGGAACCGCTGGCTGGCCGTGCCCGCCAATGGCCGCCGCTTCGCCGAGTTCCTGCTGAAGACCCCGCCCTTCTCCGGCTTCACCCGCCATCTGAACGCGGCCCGGTTCGCGGGGTCCCTGGCCACCCTCGTCCGCTCCGACGTGCCGCTTGTGGAAGCGCTGCAGGCCTCCGCCGCCGTCACTCCCAACCGCTATGCCCGCGAGCGCGCCCTGCTGGTCGCGGCCCGGGTCCGCGAGGGCAGTTCCCTGCGCCGCGCCATGGCCGAGGCCGACGTCTTTCCGCCCCTGCTGCTGGCCATCGTCGCGGCCGGCGAACAGTCCGGCAAACTGGGCCACGGCCTCGAACGCGCCGCCCAGGATCTGGAGCAGGAGCTCGACAGCCTCGTCCAGGCCCTCGTCTCCCTCGTCGAGCCCGGCGTCCTGTTGGTGATGGGCGGCATCGTTTTGCTGATGGTGCTGGCGATCCTGCTGCCGATCGTGAACCTGAACAATCTGGCGGGGTTGTGAGCCGTCGTCGCAGCCCTGCCCCCATCCTTCATGGGGGAAGTGTCATGTCGTGGAGCGCAGCGACACGCATGACGATGGGGGAAGGGCGACGCCCTGACGTCCGCAGGAAAAGCCCCCCATCGGTCCTGTTCTCCCCCGGATCAAGTCCGGGGTCGAAGACGGACCGCTTTCCCCCGCAAGCGGGGGAAGGGCTACTTGCCTACAGGCTGGTCTCGATTGACACCGGCGCGCCGATGCCCGGCAGGAGGCCGACGCCGCCCGCCTCGACCGAGGCCGTCAGCCCGCCGTCCGCCTCCACCCGCGCCCGCATCACCGCCTCGCCCGATCCGGCCCGCGTCACGGTCACGCTCGTCGCCGCGCCATCGGCCGTGACTGCCCCGTCCAGCGCCGGGATCGGCGTCGCCGCCCCGCCGCCCGTAGGCGCGCAGTCGCCCGGAGTCGTGGTCAGCCCCCCAACACCCTCCGGCGCGCCCCGCACCGACAGCCGCGCGACGTCGACCCGCACTACCGGTGAACAGGCGAATGGCAAACCCGGTGCGAAGGCGTTCAGCAGGCGCAGCGAGGCCGTCCCCTCCAGATCGCGCACCAGAACCCGGCCCGGCCGGACCAGCGCCTGGCCCGTCAGCGCCGTGTCGGGCCCACGCAGGGCCAGCCGCTCGGCCACCGACAGGTTCACCAGCGACGACAGGGGCTCCAGCGTCCATCCGGCCGCAAACCCGCCCGGCAGCGCCCGTTCCCCGGCCCAGACTGTCCCCACCGCCTGCCGCTCGCCATTGGACGAGCGCGGCACCACAATCTCGGACGGTGCCATGACGATCAGCGCCAGCGCATACGTCCCGACCCCCACGGCCGCCAGCACCACGCGCCAGCGGGTCACCTTGACCGTCAGCCGCTCGAACTGAAATGCGCCACCTGCCCGACCGCTCTCGCCCTCGCGTGTTCTCCAGACCTTCAGCATGGGCGTCTCTCCGGCTTCCCGGCGCAGATACCACGCCGCACCCCAAAGCAAAGCGACGGCGCGAAGGTTTCACCCTCATCGAGGTGCTGGTCGCCCTGGCCCTGTTCGCCCTGATCGGCGTGGCGGGGTTCACCCTGCTGGACGGGGTCCTGCGCACCCAGGATGCGACCGGTTCCCGCATGGCCCGGATGGCCGAAATCCAGCGGGCCCTGCTGGTGGTGTCTTCCGACCTCGACCAGATCACCGGCGGTCTGGCGGGCAGCGGCCCCACCCTGTCGCTGCAGAAGACCGACCTGTCGGGGGCGGTCGTCAATGTCCGCTATGATCTGGCCGGCACGACCCTGACGCGCACCGTTGCGGGGCCAGCCGGAGAGCGGACCCAGACCCTGATCGACAACGTCTCTGTCGTTCGCTGGACCTTCCACCGCCGCCGGGGCGACTGGCTCAGCGACTGGCCCGGTCCGCCGGTCATCGCCCCGCCCCCGGCCCCCGGTGCCGACCCGTCCGTGCCGCGACCCGATGAGGGGATCACTGCTGTGGCGCTGGACATGACCCTGTCGGGCCTCGACGGCCGTCCCGGCACCACCCTGCGCCGGGTCGCCTCCATCCCCCTGATGGATCCGCCCCCACCGGTCCCCGCCCCATGAGCCGCCCAACAACGTCCCGACTCCGCCGCGAGGGCATGATCCTGCTCAACGTCCTGCTGGTCCTGGCCGTCGCCAGTGTCGCGGTCCTGATCATGATCTCGACCCAGGACATCGAGGTCCAGCGCTCGACCCGGCTGCGCGACGCCGCCCAGGCCTCGGCCTATGCCCGCGCCGGAGAGCTGTCCGCCATCACCGCCCTGCGTCGCGACGCCCTGACCGCCGCCGCCACCGATAATCTCACCGAGCCCTGGGCCGCACTGTCCCAGCAGGACATTGCCGTCCCGAACGGCCGCTTCGCACTCGCCATTGAGGACGAGCAGGCGCACTTCAACCTCAACGCCCTGCAGACCGGAGACGCCGGGCCGATCGACCTGTTCCAGCGCATCGGCGCGGCGCTGGAAGTCGATCCCGCCTCCCTGATCCGCATTGCCACTGTGGTCCGCGTCGCCGGACCCCTGACCGACGACAGCCTGATCCGCGCCGCCGGCGTCCCGCGCGCGGACCTCGACCGCCTGTTGCCCTATGTGACGCTGCTGCCCCCGCGGGCCGGGGTCAATCTGAACACCGTCAACCCGTCTCTGCTGGCCCTCATGACCAACGACCCCGAGGTGGCGCAGGCGCTGTTGGAGCAGCGGTCGGCGCAGGGCTATCTGCTGCCGGGCGACGTTGCCGCCGCCGGGGCCGCCAGCCTGCCTGGGGCCGGCTACACCTCCGACCACTACCGCGTCATCACCACCGTCACCGTGGGCGACGTCACCCAGGTGCTGGATAGCCGTCTCGCCCGCCTCCGGGCACCCGGCACCGTCGATGTGGTGGTCACCGGTCGACGCCGCACCGCCGGATAAAGACAGGGCCGGTGTCGTTTCCGACGCCGGCCCCAAGGTTTCGTCCAGGAGAGAACGAAGTCAGTAGCGGTAACGGGCCCCCACGTAGAACTGGCGTCCCGTGTGGTGGTAGACCGAGGTCGACTGCCGGCTGTCGTCGCCGACATACTGGTGGTTCTCCTCGTCCGTCAGGTTCAGCCCTTCAAACGTCAGGCTGATCTGGTCTGTCAGGTTGTAGCTGGCCGAGACGTCCCAGTTCAGCGTCTCCTGCTTGCCTTCCAGCGCGTTTCCGTTCCGCCCCGGAATGTTCTGCAGATAGGCCTCGCGATAGGACGCCGACACCCGGGCCGAGAAGCGCTCGTCCTCATAGTACAGCGTGCCGTTATAGGCCGTGGGCGACAGGGCAGCCAGGTCCTCCGTGATGAACGTCGTGCAGGCCACGCCGTCGCAATAGTCGATCTCGGACTCGACGTGCGTGTAGTTCAGGATAATGCCGAGGTTATCCAGCGGACCCGGCAGGAAGGAGAACGGCTGCTGGTAGCTGATCTCGAAGCCCTTCAGCGGCCCGCCGTCGGTGTTGATTGCCGAAGTCAGCTGGAACTCGGTCGATGGCGAGCAGACACCGGTGCAAAAGCCCGGCGCAAAGGCCGAGGGGTTCTGCGCCGTCAGCTCCGAATAGGGCAGCGCCTGACGGATGATCTGGATGTAGGTGTCGATGTCTTTGTAGAACCAGGCGAAGGACAGCAGGCTTTCCGGCGCGAAATACCATTCGACGCCGAAGTCGTAGGTCTTCGCCCGGAACGGCTCGAGGTTCACATTGCCGATCGTGGCGCTGAAATTCGGTCCGGTCGCGTTGAGCGAGGTCGTGGGCACCAGATAGTTGGCACCAGACAGACCGTTGTTGATCTGCGGACGCGCCATGACCTTTGCCGCGCCGAAGCGGACCACAATATCATCCGTCGCTTCGAGGGCCAGGTTCAGCGACGGCAAGGTGTCGTCATACTCGTTGGTGCCCGACACCGGTGACCCGCCGCCGATCGACGAGAAGCCCTCGGCGAGAAGCTTGGTGTTGACCTGACGGACGCCGAGATTGCCGCGCAACGGCATGCCGAAGACATCGGTGTTGAAGTCGGCCTGGACGTAATAGGCCAGATCCTCTTCCTCGACGTTGCGGTTGCCCCCTCTCGCGTTCCCGACGGTGATGCTGCCGAGGCGGAAGTCACCACCCGGAACACCGGTGTCGCAGTTGCAGTAGATATTGAACAGCGCGGCCACGGCATCGAGGTCGGGGATCAACCACGATGTATCCACGCCGGCCGGGGTCAGACCCTGACCATAGCCGGTCAGCAGGGTTGAGATGTCCGCCACCGTTGTCCCTGCCGGGAGGGCCGGCACCACCGTCTCGTCCGTGCGCCGGAATTCGTAGGACTTGGACGCGAAGGTCTTGTAGTTGGCACCCGCCTTGATCGTCAGCCAGTCGGACAGATCGTAGGTCAGATCGCCCGAGAAGGTCTCGAACACCGTGGTCACACCGTTCGGACGGATGCGAATCTCGGAGCGCGGGGTTGAAGACCCGACCTCACGCCAGGACCAACTGGCCGGATCCGTGACATCGAAGCCGTAGTCGATCACCGGCGCATCGGGATTGCCCCGGAAGTCCCAGGAATAGCCGGCCGAGTTTTGCCGGTCGAGGGTCACCGTGGTCTGAGCCGGGTTTTCGAACACCGACTCCGCCCGGCCCGCAAAGAACCGGCCGCGCACCTTGTCGGTGAACTCATGCTCGGCGGTAAAGCTCAACTGGGTAAACTCGGTCGACAGTTCGTCGAACCGCTGTTCGGAGCGTACATCGACATTGTCGAAGACGCCGTAGACGAGCGCGTTGTTTTCCACCACCGCGTCGCGCACGACGATCTGGGTCTGCCCCCCCGCTGCCGCGTTGCGGCTGAACGACAGGCTCTCGAGGAAATCCTCCTGCCGCGTCGCATCCAGCTTCGAGTACAGCATGTCGAACGAGAAGGTCGTGCCTTCGCGCGGGCGGGCCTGCAGCGACCCCGTAACCCCCAGCCGCTCCTGCTCATGGGTCAGACGACCGTAGCGTGGCAGGCGCGGCAGAAAGACGTTGTTCTGGTTGGCAGTGTTGTAGGCGGCGACATTTGACGGGGTATTGGCCGCCCGCGGCAGCCCGGTGGCGCAGTTCGCGGCTGATGCCCCGGTGCCGCCGCTGTTCCCCGAGTTCTGGGGCGTGACGCCGAGCGGGGAGCAGAAACCACCCGAACTGCCGCTTCCGAAGGCGGGAGCCCAGCGCACGGAGCTGAACCCTTCCTCAAACGTGTTGCGCTGGCTGTAGGCAACCGAGACCAGGGCGCCGAAGGTGCCGTCCGCGAACGTATTGCTCAGCAGGAACGCAGCGCGGGGGTCGTAGTTTTCGGAAAGGTCATTGTAGCCGCCCTGCACCGAGGCGGCCATGGTGAAGCCGTCGTAGTCGAACGGGCGGGTCGTCTGCAGATCGACCGTGGCCCCCAGTGATCCCTCTTCAGTCTCGGCTGCGGCGGTCTTGCGCACCTTGATCGAGCTGAACAGCTCCGAGGCAAACACATTGAAATCAAAGCCCCGGCCGCGGTTGGCACCGCCGGACGAGTCCGTGCCACCCGTGGTGGCCTGCGCTTCCATCCCATTGATGCGTGTGCGGGTGAAGTCCGAGCTCAGGCCGCGCACAGTGATCGAGCGCCCTTCGCCGGCATCTCGGTCGATGGACACCCCCGGAATCCGCTGAACCGACTCGGCCAGGTTCAAGTCCGGAAAATCGGCGATGTCCTCGGCCACAATGGCGTCGACCACGCCCGCCTCATTGCGCTTGATGTTGAGCGCGGCGTTCAGACTGCCGCGAAAGCCGGTGACGACGATTTCATCGACCTGATCGGCCGGCGCGTCCTGCGGTGTAGTCTGGGCCGATGCGGCAGCGACTCCGACCGTCAGTGCGATCGCGAGCCCCGAAACCCCGGCGGTCAGGCCGTGACGGAGCGCGCATGGGCGCCCCTTGGTGAACTGATACATAGTGCCTCCTCCCAAGGTCATGTCATTGTGCCGACGTTATCGTCGGTCTGTAATCTTTTGGTCGCGGAGCCAGCTCCGAAGCCGATTGACACCGGTATCATTTCCGAACGAAGTCCGTCCTGACACCGGTATCAATGCGAGCCTAACCCCATGAACGGCGATATTGCAAGCCATACGCTCAAAGCAGTGGTCATCGCCGGGCTTCTCGCCGCTGGCCCGGGCTGTGCGACCGCCGGTCCGGTCAAGGTCGGGGCCGCAGAGGAGATCCTCGCCTTCCCCGGAGCCGAGGGTGCCGGACGATTCTCCCCGGGTGGCAGGGGCGGGGTCGTGCTCAGGGTCACCAATCTGGATGATTCCGGACCCGGCAGTCTGCGCGAGGCGATCGAGGCGAACGTTCCACGCACCGTGGTTTTCGACGTCGGCGGCACGATTACCCTGACCACCCCTCTGCGGATCCGGCGGCCCCGGATCACGGTCGCGGGCCAGACCGCCCCGGGCGGCGGTATCACCCTGCGAGGCCAGCCTCTGCTCATCTCCACCGACGATGTGGTCGTCCGCTACATCCGCTCCCGCCTCGGCGACGAGACGGGTATCGAGGCCGATGCCATAACGATCGATCGCGGCAGCCGGATCATCCTCGACCATGTATCCGCCTCATGGTCCGTGGACGAGACCCTGTCGATCGGCAGCCGGGACCGCGTCATCGACGCGGTAACGGTCCAGTGGTCGATCATCGCCGAAAGCCTGAACCTGTCCGGCCACGCCAAGGGCGACCACGGCTATGGCTCGCTCGTTCGCGGGGCCCACGGCGCGCGGTTCACCTTCCACCACAACCTCTGGGCCTCCCACCGGGCCCGGATGCCACGGCCGGGAAACTACCTGACCCCCGACATCGACCCGGGCGGCCCCCGCTTCGAGTTCACCAACAACGTTTTCTACAACTGGGGGGCCGGCCGGGCCGGCTACAATGCCGACCGGGATCCGGCCACCGCCTCCAGCTACGCCTTCATCGCCAACGCCTACCGGCGTGGCCCCGACTCCACCGGCGGGGTGATTTTCGAGGAGGAAAGCGCCTTCGCCCACGCCTGGTTCGAGGCCAACAGCCTGGACGGCGTCGTCCCCGCAGATCCCTGGTCCCTCGTCACCGGCGGCGAAACCCCCGGCTACCGCCTGAGCGGCCGCCCGGACTGGGCGTCCCCGGCCACCGACAGCCCGGAGGACGCCTTCGCCAAGGTGCTCGCCACGGCCGGGGCCTCGCGCCCGCGAGATGCCGTCGACGCCAGGATCGTGGCCGACGTCCGTGAGGGCACGGGCCGGATCATTGACAGCCAGGCCGAGGTTGGCGGCTGGCCGGACCTGGCCTCCGGAACGCCCTGGATCGACACGGACCGCGACGGCATGCCCGACGCCTGGGAGGTCATGCACGGTCTCGATCCCCGCACCCCCGACGGCGCGTCCGACCGGAATGGCGACGGCTTCACCAATCTCGAGGACTGGCTGAACAGTCTGGCGGACTGAGTTCGGTCAGGCCGCCTCCGGATCCCCGTCCCGGAAGCGCCATTTCATCGCCAGCACGCCGCTGGCCATGACCAGCGCCGCGGAATTGGCGAAGGTCACCGGCCAGGCCCCCGTCATGACCCCGTACACGACCCACAGGGCGAAACAGGTCACGGTCAGGGAATAGGTCTTCAGGGAGACCGAAGAGGCGTCCCGCGCTTTCCAGATCTTGACCATCTGCGGCGCGAAACTGGTGATGGAACACAGGGCGGCGGCCGTGCCGAAGGCGTTGGCGATCAGGTCTGACATGCCCGCCAAACTGCGCCTCGGGGTGTCCGGTTCCCCGCCCCCTGTCAGGGAAGGCGCGCCATCGGAGCCAGCAGGGGCGCAAGGGCCGGCAGCTCATCCGCCGACCGCACAAAGGTCGGCGGCCGGATGGCCTGCGTCGCCCGTTCGAAGGCGTGCCCCAGCGACAGGATGCGGGCATCGTCCCACTTCGCTCCAATGAAGCTCAGGCCCACCGGCAGGCCCTGCACGAACCCCATCGGCACGGTCAGATGCGGATAGCCCGCCACGGCCGCCAGCTGGCTGGCCGAGCCCAGATAGTGGTCGCCATTGACCGCATCGATCGACCAGGCCGGTCCGTTGGTCGGCGCGATCAGGGCCACGACCCCGTGCTCGGCCAGCAGCCTGTCGATGCCCTCGGGTCCGGCCAGCCGCAGCGACGTCGCCCGCGCTTCCAGATAGGCCGGATCGTCCAGTCCTTTCGTGGCCTCGGCCGCGATGAAGGTCTCCTGTCCGAACAGGGCCACTTCGCGCGGGGTCGCCGCGTTGAAGGCGATCACCTCGGCGAGGGTCCGGGTCGGCACCTGCGCCGGGTCGGTCGAGGCCAGATAGGTGTTCAGATCGGCTTTCAACTCGGTCAGCAGGACCGTGAACTCCGCCTCACCGATCGCGCCGGCATCCGGCCCCCCGGTGATCTCGACCAGTTCGGCCCCGGCAGCCCGCAACGCCTGCAGCGACTGTTCGAACACCCGGTCCGTACCGGCGGAATAGCCCGCCAGAAACCGCGCCACCCCGATCCGCGTGCCCCTCAACGACCCGGCGTCCAGCGCGGCCCGATAGTCGACCTTGCGCGCATCCGCCTCCACCGTCGCGGGATCCGCCGGATCGCTGCCGGCGATGACCGACAGCAGGATGGCCGCATCCTCGACCGTCCGGGTCATCGGCCCGGCCGTGTCCTGGGAATGGCTGATCGGCACGATGTGGGTCCGGCTGACCAGACCCACCGTGGGCTTGAAGCCGACGATACCGTTGACCGCCGCCGGACAGGTGATCGACCCGTCCGTCTCGGTCCCGATCGCTGCCGGGGCCCATCCGGCGGCCACCGCCGCGCCTGATCCGGAGGAGGAGCCGCAGGTGTTGCGATCCAGCGCATGGGGATTGCGGGTCAGCCCGCCGACCGCGCTCCAGCCCGACACCGACGCCGACGAGCGGATATTGGCCCATTCCGACAGATTGGTCTTGCCGGCGATGATCGCCCCCGCCGCACGCAGCCTGGCCACCAGCGGCGCATCGCGGCCGGGCGCATTGTCGATCAGCGCCAGTGACCCCGCCGTCGTCGGCATGTCCCGCGTCTCGATATTGTCCTTGATCAGGATCGGCAGGGTCCGCAGTGGGCCCTGCATTTCGTGCATCGGCGGATAGTCGTCCGGGTCCGCCAGGGTGATGACGGCGTTCAGGGGGGTGGAGGACCGTCGGGTCCGACCCGCGTCGCGCTCCCCGATGTGGGGAATCGTTCCGTCCGCCTCGAAGACAGAGCGTCCGTCCGCGACCTCCGCCACCGTCGTGAACAGGATCGGGGGGAGCGGGCGAGTTGCCGACTCGCCCGGTATCGCGCGCGTGCCGGCGCAGGCACCCAGGCTCAACGCGGCCAGTGCCGTCGCCGCGAAGCGGATGAAGGGTCTGGCCATGGTCTCTCTCCCCCGTGGACCGGTCACTCGGACGGCACCCGCGATGCCCGTGTCCTCTGCTCGAACGCATGGCCCAGCGACAGCACCGTCGCATCGTCCCACGCCCCGGCCATGAAGCTGATCCCCACCGGCATGCCCCGGTCCGTCCCCATCGGCACGGTCAGGTGCGGATAGCCCGCCACCGCCGCCAGGGTGCTGGCCGACCCCTGCCCGCTGTCGTCATCGTCCCGGTCGTTGGTCCAGGCCCGCGAGGTCGTCGGCGCGACCAGCGCGACCACATCGTTGTCCGCCATCATCCGGTTGATACCCTCGGCTCCCGACAGCCTCAGCGAGGTCGCCCGCGCCTCGATATAGGCCGGATCCTCCAGCCCACCGGTCGCCTCGGCCCGCTCGAACAGCTCCTGCCCGAACAGCACGGTCTCGCGCGGCTCGGCGGCGTTGAAGGCGATCACGTCTGCCAGCGTCCGCGTCGGCACCTGCACCGGGTCGGTCGAGGCCAGATAGGCGTTCAGGTCATGCTTCAGCTCGGTCAGCAGCACCGTCAGCTGCGCCCCGCCGATCACCCGCATGTCCGGCCCCTCGGGGATCTCCACCAGCTCGGCCCCGGCGGCCCGCATGGCCTGCAGCGACCGCTCGAATGCGGCCCGGGTGTCCGCCGAGAAGTTTCCGGCCAGGAACCGCATCACCCCAATCCGGGCACCGGCCAGAGATCCGGCGTCCAGCGCCGCGACATAGTCGACCTTGCGGGCGTCCGCCTCCGCCGTCGCCCCGTCCAGCGGGTCCGAACCGGCGATGGCGTTCATCACCCGCGCGGCGTCCTCGACGGTGACCGCGATCGGCCCGGCGGTGTCCTGGGAATGGCTGATGGGCACGATGTGGGTCCGGCTGACCAGCCCGACGGTGGGCTTGAACCCGACCACGCCATTGACCGAGGCCGGGCAGACGATGGAGCCGTTGGTCTCGGTGCCGATCGCCACGGGGGCCAGGCCCGCGGCCACCGCCACAGCGCTGCCCGATGAGGAACCGCACGCCGTCCGCGTCGTGTCGTAGGGATTGGGCGTCAGGCCGCCGACCGCGCTCCAGCCGCTGATCGACCGCGTCGAGCGTATATTGGCCCATTCCGACAGATTGGTCTTGCCGAGGATGACATAGCCCCCCGCCCGCAGCCGGGTCACCAGCGGCGCGTCCCGCCCGGGCGCATTGCCGGAAAGCGCCAGCGAGCCCGCCGTCGTCGGCATGTCGGCGGTCTCGATATTGTCCTTCAGCAGGATCGGCAGACCGGCGGCCGCCCCTGCGCCGGACGCCCAGCGCAGGACCGCATGCGAACTGGCGGAATCGCGCCGACAGGCCGCGGCCACGCTGGCCGGAACGTCCGTGCAGCGGGCCTCCACCCCGGCCGCCTGGGCTGCCAGCATCGGGGCCAGATCCTGCGCGAACGCAGCCCCGGCCAGCCCGCCGAGGATCAGTCCTGAGACGGCGCCCGCGACCCGATGGTGCGATCCAGGAAGTCGAGATAGGTGCGCCATTGATGCAGCTGTCTTTCGTTGCCCCGCACGCCGTGCCGCTGCCCGGGATAGAGCATCAGTTCGAACGGGATGGATTTGGCCTGTAGGGCGTCGATCACGCGCGTCGCATTCTCCAGGATCACATTGTCGTCGGCCATGCCGTGCATCAGCAGCATCCGGCCAGTGAGGTCATCCAGACGGGGAATGGCGTCCGAAGCGGCATAGCCGTCGACATTGCCCTGCGGCGTCGACATGAACCGCTCGGTATAGTGGGTGTCGTACAGGCTCCACTCCGTCGGCGGCGCGCCGACGATCGCCGAGGCCAGCCCCATGTCCGGCTCGGTCAGGGCCATCAAACTCATGAACCCGCCATAGGACCAGCCCATCATCGCGATCCGGCTGTCGTCCACATAGGGCAGCGATCTCAGATAGTTGGCCCCCAGAACCTGATCCTCGATCTCCGGCTGCCCCATCTTCAGATGCAGCGCCTGTTTGAACGCGGCAGAGCGATAGCCCTCGCCCCGGTTGTCCAGCCGGAAGACCAGATATCCCGCCTCGGTCAACAGTTGCGTCGTGGCCGGCAGCCACGCGCGCTTCACCCCGCCGCCGCTCGGTCCGCCATAGACCTGCATCACCACGGGGTAGACTTTCGACGGATCGAAATCGACCGGCCGGCTCATCTGCCAGACGAGGGTCTCGCCCTGGCTTTCCAGCGTCCCGTACTCGGTCACCGGCCGGCGCGAGACGAAGGGCTGGAACGGATGGTCCGCGTCCAGCGCATTCTGCTCGATCCAGCGCACGAACTGGCCGTCGGCCTGGTACAGGCCGGACTGCGGCGGCGTCACCGGATCGGTATAGTTGCCGACGAAGGCCGTGCCGGTGCGATTCATGCTGGCTGACCACCAGCCACCGGCCGGGGTCACCGCCACCGGGGCGATGGTCTCGTTCAGGCTGGCCCGGAAGAGTTGCTGCTCCAGCGGGGTCTCCACCCCGTCCCGCATCGAGGCCGTGAAGAAGACCTCGCCGGTCGCCTCATTGATGCCGTTCAACCCCTTGGTCGGATAGTCGCCCTCGGTGATCGCCCGGATCTTCCGTCCGTCCGCCCCGTACAGATAAAGGTGCCGCCAGCCGGTGCTCTCGTCGGACCAGATGAACCGGCCGTCCTTCAGCGCCTCGAAATCGTCGGTCAGCTCGACCCAGGCGTCCGAGGTCTGGGTCGCAATAACGCGGGACGATCCTGTCGCCGGATCGACCCTCAGCAGATCCAGCGTCTTCTGGTCGCGAGACTGACGCTGGACGTACAGGGTCCCACCGTCCGCCGACCAGTTGACCCGCGCCAGATAGATGTCGGGATTGGTCCCCAGATCGACCTTGACCCGCCGGCCCGCGGCCACGTCCTGCACATACAGCTCGACCACCGCATTGGGTCGCCCGGCGCGGGGATAGCGCTGCTCGACCACGCTGGCCCCACCGCCCGAGATGTCCAGACGGGGCACGATGTCGACGGTCGATTCATCGGTCCGCTGCAGGGCGATGAACCGCTCGTTGGGGCTCCACCAGTATCCGGTGTCGCGGTCCATCTCCTCCTGGGCGATGAACTCGGCCGTGGCCCAGGTGATCAGGCCCTCACCGTCCGTAGTGACCGGCCGCTCCCGGCCCGAGGCCAGCTCCAGCACGACCAGATCCTGATCGCGCACGAAACTGACGAAATTGCCCTCGGGCGAGACCTTGGCATCGATCTCGTCGGCCTCGGTTTCGGTCAGGCGGCGCACCGCCCCGCCCTCGCGGCTGGCCAGGAAGATGTCGCCTTCCAGCGGGGCCAGGATGTAGCGGCCCTGTTGATCCCACGAATATTCGACCACCCCGCGCTGGCTGATCCGCATCCGTTCGCGCCGGGCCTTCTCGGCCTCCGACAGCTCGCCCGCGTCGGGCACCAAAGCCCGCGCATCGATCAGCTTGAACGGCTCGCCCGCCCCGGTCGGCGCAGCCCACAGGTCCAGCACCGAGACATCGTCCTCGCGGGCCCGCAGGAAGGCCACCAGTTCGCCGTCGGGCGACAGGCTCACGCCCTGGGCCACCGGGCCGTTCAGGCCGGGATTGGAAAAGACCCGCTCGGGGGTCAACACCGCCGGATTGGCGGTCTGGGCGAACGCCGATCCGGCGGTCAGGGCGAGGGCGGAGACAAGCAGGGCTGTGCGCATGGGGCCGGACGCTATCGACAGATTCTGTCCGCGTCACTCCCCTTCCCCTCCCCGACATGCGGGAAGACGCCGCGCCGTCTTTCGCGATCGGGCTCCAGCCCCTAAACACCGCAGGGATGACCGACGCCACCCTCGCCCCGCCGCCGCCCAAACCCTCGGCCTTCCACGAGCTGGAGGTCCTGTGGGTCCATCACTGGACCGACCAGCTGTTCAGCTTCCGGATTGCCCGGCCCGACGACTTCCGCTTCCGTTCCGGCGAGTTCGTCATGATCGGCCTGCCGGGCGAGGACGGGGCCAAGCCGGTCTTGCGCGCCTATTCGATCGCCAGCCCCTGCTGGGACGAACAGCTGGAATTCCTGTCCATCGCCGTGCCCGATGGCCCCCTCACCTCCCGGCTGGTGAAGATCACGCCGGGCGACACCGTCCTGATGGGCAAGAAGCCGACCGGCACCCTCGTACTGGACGCCCTGACGGGCGGCGAGACCCTGTGGCTGATCGGTACCGGCACGGGCCTGGCCCCCTGGCTCAGCGTCGCGCGCGACCCCGACACCTATGCCCGTTTCGGCCGGGTCATCGTCTGTCACACGGTGCGGAACGTGGCCGACCTGGCCTGCCGGGACTTCTTCACCTCCGGCATCCATGACGACCCCCTGATCGGCGAGGAGGCAAAGGCCCAACTGACCTACTATCCGACCGTCACCCGCGAGGACTTTTTCACGCCCGGCCGGATCACCGACCGCATCAAGTCCGGGGCCGTGTTCACCGACCTCGGCCTGCCCCACGGCTTCTCTCCGGACCGCGACCGGGTGATGCTGTGCGGGTCCATGGCCATGATCAAGGAAACCGCAGAGCTGCTCGAGAGCTTCGGCATGAAAGAAGGCTCGAACGCCGAGCCCGGCGACTATGTCCTGGAGCGCGCCTTTGTCGGCTGAGAGTTCAGGCAAGATGATGCACAAGCCGGCTGTGGTCGCGGTCGATCCGCGCATGGACCCGAGCGATTGCCGGTCCATGGCCGAGGTCCGCCAGGGCGTCGACGCCCTGGACCGCGCCCTCGTCGCCCTGCTGGCCGAGCGCCAGCGCTACATGGATGCCGCTGCCCGCATCAAGCCGGACCGCGACGCCGTCCACGACGAGGCCCGCATCGAGGATGTGGTCACCAAGGTGCTCGCGGCCGCCGACGCCCACCACCTGTCGCGTGACATCGCAGAGCCGGTCTGGCGGCTACTCATCGACCGCTGCATCGCCCACGAGTTCGGCGTCTACGACCGCACACGCCGCTGACCAGGATCCGCCATCATGTCTGACACCTCGACCGCAAAGGCCTACGAGGTCCATGAGATCGTCGTCACCGATCCCGACGCCTATGCGGAGTACGCCCGCCTCGCCGCCCCGACCGTCGTGGCTCACGGCGGGCGCTATGTCGTGCGCGGGGGGGCCGGGTCTGCCATCGCGGGCGATCCCCCGGCGGCGCGCATCGTCATCCTCGAGTTTCCGGACCGCGAGACCGCGACCCGCTGGCGTGCCTCGCCCGAGTACCAGACCGCCCTTCGCATCCGCGAGGCCGCCTCGACCTCACGCGTGTACGTCGTAGACGGCGTTGCGCCCTAGCTTTCGGTCGACACAATCGGCCGGATCGATCGGACGCGCCTCAGACCCAGATCCCGCAGGTTCATCGTCCAGCCTTCCGCGACACGGCACTGCCCGGTGAAACTGACGCCGTCGCAGACCTCCCAGGCCCCGCCCTTGGTTTCAAGGCTCACCGCGCGCTCGCCGCCCGAGATATGACTTTGATCACGGGTAAACATCGTCGCGTCGCCCTGAAGGCCCTGCTGGGTATAGATCGTGATGGTCGAGCGCGATTGGCCCGGGATCCAGTTCGGGGCGTCCGCCGCCCGCTGGGCCAAGGCCGGCGTCGCAACGACCGCAAGGGCCATGGCTGCTAGAAGAACACGCATCGGACTCTCCTGTTTGTACGACTGAACTGTAAGCTTGCGTCTCGAGGTTGTGCATTCACGCTTTCGTGAAACACGGTTATCAATCACCCCTTCAGCGAACGCAGCATCAGTTCGTGCCGCCACGCCGCGACATCGGCCAGCGCCCGGTCCAGCGCATTACGCACATGATCCAGTCGCGCCGGGGCAATCACTTTCTCGGCCACCTCCGCCGCTTCGCACGCCGCCGCCAGCTCGCCGGCGCCAATCCCGGCCGCTGCGCCGCGGATCGTATGCACGGCATCGCGCCAGCCCTCGACCCGCGCATCCAGCATCGGCGACCACATCCCGGCCTGCTGCACGAACAGGCCCAGCACCTCCTCGGCCACGCCATCGTCGCCGCCGGTCGTGCGGTCCAGGACCGCGAAATCGACCGCGCCGGTCAGGTCGCGGCGCGACATCAGCCGGCCTGTTCGGGATGTTTGGCCAGCCGGGCATTCCGGGCCGACCACAGCAGATAGATCGCCAGCCCGCCGAGGTTCCAGTACAGGAAATACAGCTGGGTCCGGGCCTGCAGGCTGAAGAAGAACACCACACAGCCGATGATAGTGATGGCTCCGACCAGCCAGAACAGCGGGGCGCGGAACTTCCGCTCCCGCCCCGGATCCCTCAGCCGCAGCACGATCAGACACACCCCCACCGCCGCGAACGCCGCCAGGGTCCCGGCATTGGCCAGCGACGCCAGTTCATCCAGCCGCATGATCCCGGCGAGCGCGGCCACGACAATGGCCGTGAACACAGTCACCACGGCGGGAACACCCCGCGTCGAGATCCTCGCCAGCCGGGTCGGCAGCAGCCCGTCGCGGGCCATGCCGAGGAAGATCCGGCTCTGGCCGAACAGGAAGGCCAGCAGCACGGTCGGCAGGGCGATCACGGCGCTGGCCGCGATCCACTGGGCCGCCGTTCCCTGTCCCATCTCGCGCAGGATCAGCGCCAGCGGTTCCGGGCTGGCGGCAAAACTCGCCACCGGCCGGGCCCCGATCGCGGCGGCTGCCACAACCAGATATAGCGCCGTGCAGATCAGCATCGAGCCGATGATGCCGATGGCCAGGTCCCGCTCCGGCTTCTTGGTCTCCTCCGCCGCCGTGGAGATGGCGTCGAAGCCGTAGAAGGCGAAGAAGATGATCGCCGCCGCCGCCATCACCCCGGTCTGGACGAAGGGCGCACCGAACCCATAGGGCATGAAGGGGGTGAAATTGTCCTGATCGAAGGCCGGCAGGGCGATGGCCACGAAGCCGATCAGGGCCGCCACCTTGATGACCACCAGAATGGCGTTCAGCGTCGCGCTCTCACGCGTGCCCAGCAGCAACAGGCCGGTGACCACGGCGATGATGAACACGGCCGGCAGATTGACGACCCCGCCCGCCACATGCGGCCCCACCGTCAGGGCGGTGGGCAGGTCGATCCCCATCCCGGTCAGGAAGCCGACCGCATAGCCGGACCAGCCCACCGCCACGGCCGAGACCACCAGCGAATACTCCAGGATCAGGCTCCACCCCACGATCCAGGCGATCCCCTCGCCCAGCACCGCATAGGAATAGGCATAGGCGCTGCCGGCCTGGGGCATCATGGTCGACAGCTCGGCATAGGCCAGGGCGGCGCAGGCGCAGACCAGACCGGCGAGGGCGAAGCTGATCAACACCGCCGGCCCCGCCAGGCCCGCCCCGACCCCGATCAGGGTCAGGATCCCGGTCCCGACGATGGCACCGACGCCCAGTGCCAGCAGGTGCGGCCAGCTCAGCGTGGCCTTCAGCCGCGGCCCATCCGACGCCTGATGCAGCGCGTCGATCGACTTGCGCCGGTTCCAGAAGGCCATGCTCTACTCCCCCGCGGCCCGCCCGGGCCGAATCCGTCCGCGACGTTAGACCGTCCCGCCCGCCGGCGGAACACAGGTCGAAAACCCTTGCGTCGGGCACCCATTCTCTCTATGTCCGCCCCTCCCTCGCACGACCGGCAACGGTCCGGGGGTCGGCGCGGCACCCATGGGGCCCGCCGGACGACTGGTACGGGTGATTAGCTCAGTTGGTAGAGCAGCTGACTCTTAATCAGCGGGTCGTAGGTTCGAACCCTACATCACCCACCAGTGTCCCTCTCTCCCTGCCTATGCGGGGCGTCACCAGTTCCACATCGTGCCGTCGGTGAGACGGGCGACGGGCAGCTGTCGCGGCACATAGGGGAACCTTGCCGCCAGGGTCTCGTCGATGTCCACGCCATGACCGGGCCGCTCACCCGGGATCATGAATCCGGCCTCGAACCGGTAGTCGTGCGGGAAGACCTCATCTGTTTCAGGTGTGTGCCGCATGTATTCCTGAATGCCGAAGTTCGGGACCCAGGCGTCGAAATGCAGGGCCGTGCCCATCGTCACCGGAGACAGGTCCGTCGCCCCGTGGCAGCCCGTGCGCACGCCCCAGACACTGGCGAAATCGGCAATCCGGCGCAGATGGGTCAGTCCCCCGGCTCCCACGATCGTGGCCCGGATGTAATCGATCAGCTGTTCCTGGATCAGGTCCTTGCAGTCCCAGATCGTATTGAACACCTCGCCGACTGCCAGTGGCGTCGTGGTGTGCTGACGGATCAGACGGAAGGCCTCCTGGTTCTCCGCCGGGGTCACATCCTCAAGCCAGAAAAGGTCGAACGGCTCCAGGGACTTGCCCAGTTGCGCCGCCTCCAGCGGCGTCATGCGGTGATGCCCGTCGTGCAACAGCCGGGGCTCGGGACCGTAGGTGTCACGCAACCGCTCGAACAGTTTCGGCACATGGGCGAGGTACCGGCGCGTGTCCCAGACTGTCTCGGTCGGCAGGGAGGCATCGGCCGGCTCATAGTGCAGCTCGCCCCGGCCCACGCCATAGGCATTGACCAAGCCGGGCACGCCGGTCTGGGCCCGGATCGCCTGATAGCCGAGATCGATGTAGCGACCGACCGCGTCGACCGTCTCCCCGATGTCGCTTCCGTTGGCATGTCCGTAAACCATCACCCGGTCGCGCGACTTGCCGCCGAGCAATTCGTGCAGCGGCGCGCCCAGCGCCTTGCCCTTGATATCCCACAGGGCGACATCGACCGCCGCGATCGCCCTCATGGTCACCGGCCCGCGTCGCCAGTAGGCCCCCCGATAGAGCAGTTGCCAGGTGTCCTCGATCCGGCGGGCGTCGCGCCCGATCAGCAACGGACAGATGTGCTCGTTCAGATAGGCGACCACCGACAGCTCGCGACCGTTCAGGGTCGCGTCGCCGATCCCGTAGACGCCCTGATCGGTCTCGATTTTCAGGGTGACGAAATTCCGTCCAGGGGAGGTGACGATGACACGGGCGGCTGTGATCACCAGCGGCCGCGACACACCGATGCGGTCAGACCAATCCGTCTCTGGCGCATTGGGATCGCTATCGGCAGCAGACATCGAGAACTCCTTTACGGGATTGCTGTACAGCCTAGGGAATGGATTTGGATTGTCCAGATTGGTCAGGCCAGATAAGCATCACGCATGGCGGGAACCCGACGACTTTACGAGCAGCTGGCGCAGGCCCTCGCGGCCCAGATTGCCGCCGGGCAGCCACGCGTCGGGGACCGCCTGCCCTCCGAACGGGTCCTGGCCCAGACGTTCGCAGTGTCACGGCCCACGGTGCGTGAAGCGGTGCTTGCTCTGGAACTGGATGGTCTGGTCGAGGTCCGGATGGGGTCGGGCGTCTATGTCCGCGCCCGGCAACCTGAGGGGGGAGCGGCCGGCGAGACCGACATAGGGCCCTTTGAACTGCTGGAGGCACGACAGGCGATTGAAGGCGAAGCCTGCGCCATGGCGGCGCGGCGGATCACGTCTGACACAATCCGTCTGCTTCGCGCCCTGGTGGAGGAGATGGAGAACGAAAACCCCCACGACGTCATCATGAGCGAGGACGCCGACCGGCGCTTTCATATCGCCATCGCCGAAGCGACCGGAAACAGCGCCATGAGCCAGGCCGTCCGGGCCCTTTGGGATGCCCGCGACCGCTCTCCCCAGACCCGGCTGCTGTCCCAAAAAGGGCGCGCCGCGGGCGTCAAACCGTGCATTCATGAGCATGCCTCCATCGTGGATGCCCTGGCGACTGGCGATCCCGCAGCTGCCACGGCCGCCATGCGCGACCATCTGACCCGCGTCATGGCCACCCTGCTGGATGCGACAGAGACCGAAGCCATGGAAGAAGCGCGCGCCCGAATTGCCGAACAGCGCAAACGATATATGGCGGAGACCCGCGGATGACCCAGCCCCTGACGCTTCACCCCGACCGACTCTTCCCCCCGGATCCCGACACCCGGGCGATCGCCCGACGGCTCTATGACGGCATCAAGGGTCTGCCGATCATCAGCCCGCACGGCCACACCGACCCCGCCTGGTTTGCGACCAACGACCACTGGAAGAATCCCGCAGAACTGCTGATCACACCGGACCACTACGTGTTCCGGATGCTGCACAGCCAGGGTGTGGCGATGGAGGATCTCGGCGTCCCCCGGGCCGATGGGGGGCCGGTCGAGACCGATCCGCGGGCCATCTGGAAGCGTTTCGCCGAGCGTTACCACCTGTTCCGCGGCACCCCGTCGCGGCTGTGGCACGACTGGGTCTATGCCGAGGTTTTCGGCCTCGACGTCCGGCTGTCGGCGGAGACCGCGGACCACTATTACGACGTCATCGACGCGGCCCTGCAGACCGAGGCGTTCCGGCCGCGGGCCCTGTTCGACCGCTACGGCATCGAGGTCATTGCAACGACCGAAAGCCCGCTCGACGATCTGGCGCATCACCGGACGATCCGGGCCAGCGGCTGGACCGGCAAGGTCGTCACCGCCTTCCGCCCCGACCCCGTAATGGATCCGGATTTCGAGGGCTTTCACGCCAATCTGGACCGGCTCGGCGAACTGACCGGGCAGGATGCGCGGACGTGGGAAGGCTATCTGGCGGCGCTGCGCGACCGACGCGCGTTCTTTGCGGCCCACGGCGCGACCTCGACCGACCACGGCCATCCCACCGCATTCACCGCAGACCTGCCGGACGCCGAGGCCCGCGCCCTGTTCGCGCGGGTCGCCGCAGGGCCGGTATCCGCCGACGAAGCAGAACTGTTCCGCGGCCATATGCTCACAGTCATGGCGCGCATGAGTCTCGACGACGGTCTGGTGATGCAGATCCACCCGGGCAGTTTCCGCAACCACAACGCCTCGGTCTTCGCCCGCTTCGGCCGCGACAAGGGGGCCGACATTCCCACCCGGACCGATTATGTCCGCGCCTTGAAGCCCCTGCTGGACGCCGTCGGGTCCGAGCCCGGCCTGACCATCATCCTCTTTACGCTCGACGAAAGCGCCTATGCCCGGGAGCTGGCCCCACTCGCGGGCCACTATCCCGCACTGAAGCTTGGACCGCCGTGGTGGTTCCATGACGCGCCGCAGGGCATGCGACGCTTTCGCGAGCAGGTCACCGAAACAGCGGGCTTTTACAACACGGTGGGTTTCAACGACGACACCCGGGCCTTCCTCTCCATCCCGGCCCGCCATGACGTGGCCCGGCGGATTGACACCGGTTTCCTTGCGTGCATGGTCGCGGAACACCGGCTTGAGGAAGACGAGGCTCATGAGCTGGCACACGCACTGACCTATGGGCTCGTCAAGGAAACCTATCGCCTATGAGACCCTCTCGCCGAGCGTTGATCACGACTGCCCTGGCAGGCCCTCTCGCGGCGTGCGTTCAGAAGATCGGCGAGCGGCCTCTACGGGGCGCGGACAGCCATCCGTCCGGCTATCCGACCGTGGCCGCTGTTGATCATTTCGGCGAACTCATCTCACAGCGGACCAACGGGCGGTTGCGGCTCCGGAACTATGCCGGCGGCCAGCTGGGCGAGGAAAAGGACACGCTGGAGATCACCGTCTTTGGCGGACTGGACATCAATCGGGTCAACCTGGCTCCGCTCAATCCGATCGAGCCCCTGACCCTCGTCCCGTCCCTGCCCTTCCTGTTCCAGTCCACTGACCACATGCGGCGCGCCCTCGACGGAGCCCCCGGCCGGACCGTGCTGAACAGCCTCGAGCGGCACGGCCTGATCGGCCTGGCCTTCTACGATTCCGGCGAGCGCAGCTTTTACAACACCCGCCGCCCGATCCGGACGCCGGCCGACATGCGGGGGCTCAAGCTGAGAAGTCCAGACCTCCGACCTCTATGTCGCCCTCGTCCAGGCACTTGGGGCCAGCCCGATCCCCATGTCCTATGGCGAGGTCTTCCAGGGCCTGGTGCAGGGCGTGATCGACGGCGCGGAAAACAACTGGCCCTCCTATCAGGACAGCCGCCATTTCGAGGTCGCGCGCTTCTACAGCCTGACCCGCCACGTCATGGCTCCGGAGGTGCTCGTCGCCTCGGCCCGCACCTGGGCGAAGCTGTCACCGCCTGATCGTGAGATCATCCGGGCTGCGGCAACCGAAAGCGTGCCGTTCATGCGCACGATCTGGGAAGCGCGGGAAACGACCGCGCGCCAGGCTGTCGTCGACGCGGGCGTACAGATCATCGAGAATCTGGACCGTTCGGCCTTCGAAGCGGCCATGCTGCCGGTCTGGGACCGGTTCATCACCGAACCGGGCCAGCAGGCGCTCGTCAGCCAGATCCGGGGGATGGCGTGATGCTGGGTGTCCTGGCCTTCATTTCCCGCTGGATCAGCCGCGCGACGCTGGCGTTTGCCGCCCTTGGCCTGATCGTCATGACCGGCATCATCGGCTGGTCCGTGTTCGCCCGTTATGTTCTGGGCGACGCCCCGGCCTGGGCGGAACAGGCGGCTCTGCTCCTGATGGTCTGGTTCGTCCTGTTGGCCGCAGCCGTGGGTGTGCGCGAGCAGTTCCACCTCGGCATGACGGCCGCCACCGGTGCGATGCCTGCGGGGCTTCAACGCATCTGCCGGGCGAGCAGTCTGCTGGCCGTCGCCGGCTTCGGCGTGGCCATGGGCCTCTGGGGCGGCGAGCTGGTCGCCCGCACCTGGGCCTTCGACATTCCCACCCTCGGCCTCCCACGCGGTGCCGCCTACCTGCCCCTGCCCATCGCCGGCTGGCTGATCGTGCTGTTTGCGCTGGAACATCTGCTCACCGAAGCCCGCGGCCAGAAAGTGGAGCCCCTGTGGAACTGACGCTTCTCCTCGGGCTGCTGGCCCTTTTGCTGATCATCGGCGTGCCCGTGGCCTTCGCCCTCGGCCTCGCCTCGCTGGTCACCTTTATCTTCATGGACATTGCCCCGGTGGTGGCGTTCCAGCGGATCGCCACGGGGGTGAACGTCTTCTCCCTGATGGCCATCCCCTTCTTCGTCTTTGCGGGCGACCTGATGCAGCAGGCGGGGATCGCCGACCGGCTGGTCCGCGTGGCCGATGCCGCGATGGGCCGGATGCGGGGCGGACTCGGGGTCGTGGATGTAGGGGCCTCGATGATGTTCGGCGGCGTCTCGGGCTCGGCAGTCGCCTCGGTGTCCGCACTGGGCTCCACCCTCGTCCCGATGATGAAGGAAAAGGGCTATGACGCCGACTACGCGGTCAACGTCACCTCGACCTCGGCCATTCTCGGCATCCTGGTCCCGCCGTCGCACAACATGATCATCTATGCGGCGGCAGCCGGCGTGTCGGTTTCGGTCGCGGACCTGTTCCTGGCCGGTGTCCTGCCGGGCATCCTGACCGGCATCCTGCTGGCCGCCGTGGCATGGTTTGTCGCCGTGAAGCGGGGCTATCCCAAGGGCGAGTTCCCGGGCTGGCCCGCCTTTGCCCGGGCCTTTGCCGCCGCCATCCCCGGCCTGCTGACCGCCGTGATCATCTTCGGCGGCGTTCTCGGCGGGGTCTTCACCCCGACCGAAAGCTCGGCCGTCGCGGTGATCTACACCCTTGTCATCGCCCTGATTGTCTACCGGACCCTCGGCTTCCGGGGCTTCACGACGGCCGCCCAGAATGCGGTCAAGACCACCGCCATGGTCATGCTGATCATCGGCTCGGCCGCTGCCTTCGGCTGGCTCCTGGCCCTGCTGGAAACGCCTGAACAACTGGCGACCGTGATGCAGTCCCTGACCGACAATCCGATCATGATCCTGCTGATGATGAATCTCATCCTGCTGGTCCTGGGCACCTTCATGGACATGGCCCCGCTGATCGTCATCACCAGCCCCATCTTCCTGCCGGTCGCCATGGCCACGGGCATGGACCCGGTCCACTTCGGCATCATGATGATGCTCAACCTCGGCATCGGCCTGGTCACCCCGCCCGTCGGGGCGGTGCTGTTCGTGGGTTGCGCCGTGGGCAAGATCAAGGTCGAGGAGGCGGTCCGCACCATCTGGCCCTTCTACCTCGCCCTGTTCGCGGCCCTGATGGCCATCACCTTCGTTCCGGCCCTGACCCTGACCCTGCCCGGGCTGGCCGGTTGATCCGTCTGTCGCCGGACACACTGGATCGACTGCCGGCTGATGTCGGCAGGCCCGCCTATGAGCGGGCCGCCATCCGCACCGGTGTCGTCCATCTCGGGATCGGGGCCTTTCACCGCGCCCACCAGGCGGACGTGTTCGACCGCGCACTGGAAGCGGGGGATCCTCGCTGGGGCATCCTCGGGGTGTCCCTGCGGTCGCCGGGGGTCCGCGACCAGCTCGCGCCCCAGGGCGGCCTGTATGCGTTGTCGGTCCGCGACGGCAGCGAAGAGCGGGTTCGCATCATCGGGGCAGTAACAGGGCTTGAGGTCGGGCCCGAGGACCCTGCCGCCCTCGTCGAGCGGCTGGCCCATCCCGATGTGCACCTGGTGACCCTGACGGTCACGGAGAAGGGCTACAGGCTCGACCCGGCGTCGGGCGCGTTGCTTTCAGAAGCGCCGGATGTGACCGCTGATCTGGCTGATCCTGATCGTCCGCGCACGGCCCCCGGCGTTCTCGCTGCGGGCCTGAGGCTTCGGCACCAGCGGGGTCTGCCCCCCCTCACCGTCATCAGCTGTGACAACCTTCCCCACAATGGCGCGCGTGTCCGCGATGCGACCCTCGCTTTCGCCCGGGCGGCCGATCCGGCCACGGCCGACTGGATCGAGGCGAACTGCGCCTTCCCCCAGACCATGGTGGACCGGATCGTCCCGGCCACCACCCCCGCAGATGTGGACGCCATGGAGGCCAGGCTGGGCCTGCGCGACGAAGGCATGGTCAAGACCGAGCCCTTCCTCCAGTGGGTCATCGAGGACCGGTTCGCGGGCGCGCGCCCGGATTTCGAGGCCCTGGGCGTCCGGATCACCGCCTCGGTCGCGCCGTGGGAGGACGCCAAGCTGCGCCTGCTGAACGGCGCTCATTCGGCGCTGGCCTATCTGGGCGGGCTGGCCGGCATCGCCTTCGTTCATCAGGCGGTCGCGGATCCGGCCTGGGCCCGCTACGTCACAGGCCTGTGGGATGAGGCCGAAACAACGCTGACACCACCGCCGGAGCTGGACGTCGCCGCCTATCGCCGCGACCTGTTCGCCCGCTTCGCCAATGCCAGTCTGAACCACCGCACCCACCAGATCGCCATGGACGGATCCCAGAAACTGCCCCAGCGACTGGTGGCAACCGCCGCGGCGCGCGTC
Source organism: Brevundimonas sp. R86498 (assembly GCF_044598075.1). GTDB lineage: Bacteria > Pseudomonadota > Alphaproteobacteria > Caulobacterales > Caulobacteraceae > Brevundimonas. Next base: position 3,165,295 of record NZ_CP139004.1, read on the forward strand.
GAGCAGGGCCTGCCCCTGGCCCATCTGGCGCTGGCCATCGCCGGCTGGATGCGGTGGCAGGGCGGTCAGGACGATGCTGGCCAGAGCTTCGGGGTCGATGATCCCCTCGCGGCCACCACCCGTCGGCTTCTCGATGCCGCCGGGCCGGACGCTGAGGCCCGGGCGCGCGCCCTGCTGTCCCTCACCGCTGTGTTCCCGCCATCCCTGACCGCCGATCCGGCCTTCCGCGCCCCCGTGATCGCGGCCTACCGACAACTTTGTCACTCAGGCGCGCGCGCTGCCGTCGAGGCGCTGGTGACCCCGTGACCCTGTTGCGCCTTCACCCTGACGACGACGTCGCGATCGCCCTGACCGATCTGCCGTCAGGCCATGCGAGCAATGGCGTCACCCTCACCGGTGCGGTGGCCGGCGGTCACAAGGTCGCCGTGCGTGCCGTAGCGGCCGGAGCCGCGGTCCACAAATACGGTCAGGTCATCGGCCTTGCCTCAGACGACATCCCGGCCGGGTCGTGGGTCCACACCCACAACCTCGTCATGAGCGACACCGACCGCGCGGCGGAAATCGGGGCCGGACGCCGGCCACTCCCGGCCCCGGACGACACCGTCACCTGGTCGGGCTATCGCCGCGCCGACGGCCGCTGGGGCACCCGCAACACCATCGCCATCCTGACCAGCGTGAACTGTTCGGCGACGGTCGCCCGCCGGATCGCCACCGCCTTCCCCCGCGAGACCCTGCCCCCGGGAGTCGACGACGTCGTCGCCTATACCCACACGGGCGGCTGCGGCGGGGCGTTCGATGGCAAGGACGTCCGCATGCTCCAGCGGACCCTGGCGGGCTATGCCCGTCACCCCAATGTGGCGGCCGTGCTGATCGTCGGTCTCGGCTGTGAGGCCAACCAGATCCCCGACTGGCTCACCCGTGAAGGACTGTCCGCCAGCCCACACCTGCGCAGCCTGTCGATCCAGGACGCGGGCGGAACCCTCAAGGCGATCGCCGCCGGCGAGGCGATTGTCCGGGAGCTGATCGCCACCGCCGCCGGGACGCCCCGGGAGCCGGCCCCGGTCTCCGGCCTTGTCGTGGGTCTCCAGTGCGGCGGCTCTGATGGCTGGTCCGGTGTGACTGCCAATCCCGCGCTCGGCCGGGCCGTGGACCGGCTGGTCAGCCACGGCGGCTCGGCCCTCCTGTCCGAAACGCCCGAGATCTGGGGGGCGGAGCACCTGCTGCTCCGCCGCGCCGAAGCCGATACAGCCCGGGCCCTGCTGGACCGGCTGGACTGGTGGCGCGACCACGCGCTCCAGCACGGCATGGCGCTGAACAACAACCCCTCCCCCGGCAACCTCAAGGGCGGCCTGACGACCATTCTGGAAAAATCCCTCGGGGCGGTCGCCAAGGCCGGTTCCTCCAACCTTCAGGATGTCATCGGCTATGCCCAGCCGGTCCGCCGGACCGGTCTGACCTTCATGGACAGCCCGGGTTATGATCCCTGCTCGGCCACCGGCCAGATCGCCTCCGGGGCCAATGTGATCACCTTCACCACCGGCCGCGGATCCGTGTTCGGCTCCAAGCCCGCGCCCTGCCTGAAAATCGCGTCCAACGCCGGCCTCGCCGGCTGGATGGCCGAGGACATCGACATCGATGCCTCCGGCATCCTCGCCGGCCAGAGCCTTGAAGCCATGGGCGAAATCATCTTCCGCCGGATTCTGTCCCTCGCCTCGGGCGAGCCATCCGCCTCGGAGACACTCGGCATCGGCGACGCCGAGTTTGTCCCGTGGCAGATGGGGGCCTGGCTCTAGCCGGCCGCGTCCCGGTCACAGCCGACCGGACTCACCCGGGTGCGACCCGCCAGACCGTGTTCGACAGATCATCGGCGATCAGCAGGATACGCCGCTGGGCGTCGAAGGTCACACCCACCGGGCGACCCCGGGCCTGACCGTCCCCGGTCAGGAAGCCGGTGGCGAAATCCACAGGCTCGCCACTGGGCTGCCCGTTTGCGAACGGCACCCAGACGACCTTGTATCCTGACAGGTCCGGGCGGTTCCAGCTGCCGTGCTGCCCGACAAAAGCGCCCTGGGCAAAGGCACCACCAAAGCCTCCGTCCGTCGCGAACGACAGGCCCAATGCCGCCACATGGGACCCCAGCGCATAATCCGGCGCAATGGCTCGTGCGACCAGTTCCGGCTTCTGCGGACGCACGCGAGGATCGACGTTCTGGCCCCAGTAGCTGTAGGGCCAGCCATAGAAGGCCCCTTCCCGCACCGATGTCAGATAGTCCGGCACCAGTTGCGGTCCAATCTCGTCGCGTTCGTTCACGACGGACCACAGGGCGCTGGTGGTGGGCTCGATGGCCATGGCTGTGGGATTGCGGATGCCCCGTGCGACGGTCCGGCTTGCGCCGGTCGTCCGGTCGATGGCCCAGACCACAGCCCGCTCCTCCTCGACTGCCATGCCCCGCTCGCCCACGTTGCTGTTTGAGCCGATCCCCACATACAGGGTCTGGCCGTCGGCGCTGGCCGTCAGGGCCTTGGTCCAGTGATGATTGATCGCGGACGGCAGCTTCGTCAGCTCGCGAGGGGCGGCGGTGATCCGGGTCTGACCGGTCTGATAGGGGAAGCTGACCAGGGCATCCTGATTGGCGACGTAGAGGGTGCCGTCCACGAAGGCGAGACCGTAGGGCGCATTCAGATTGTCAATGAAGACCGTGCGGACCTCCGCGCGCCCGTCGCCGTCTGCATCGCGCAGCAGGGTGATACGGTCGCCGCTCTCGACCTGGGTATTGCCCTGCTTCTTGATGACGCCCGCAATCACGTCCTTGGGCCGTAGCGCAGGCGCATTCCCACCCCGCCCTTCGGCGACCAGAATATCGCCGTTGGGCAGCACCAGCATCTGGCGCGGGATTTGAAGATCGGTGGCGAGCGCTGTGATGACGAAGCCTGCGGGCACTGTCGGCACCTGATCGCCCCAGCCGGTCGGCTGGGCGATGTTCATGGCCGGAACCAGAGTCTCCTGGAGGCCCGGAAGGTCCGGATTAGCGCCCGTCTGGTTCAGCCCGGGATCGCTGCGGCCACAGGCCGACAGGGCCATCAGCAGGGCGGCAGCGCTGGCGAGGGTGCGGATCATCGGACGGTCTCCGGGCTGAACAAGCGGCTGTGGGCAACGACACCCGCTGCGATCGCGAGCGCTGTGCCCAGGATGGACAGCAGCAGGCCCAGGGTTCCCACCGAACTCCATCCGTCCCGGCTGTGCTGGAAGGCATTGACCAGTTCGATCACGAACAGGACCGCCAGAAGCCCGGCATAGACGCCGGCACGCAGTCGATGATCGCTGCGGAAGCCCATGGCGAGCGACACGAGGGCCCAGGCCAGGACCATGCCGGTGAAGACCAGGCCCCCGGCGATCAGCCAGGACGAGAAATTGGTCCACTGGATTTCGGCTGTTCGCAAATAGGCGATGTCAGTCACCAGGGCCGCGCTGAAACAGACCATGGGAAAGGCCAGCAGGATCGCGTGGATGGGGTTCAGACCTCCGGGTCTGAACGTCGTATCCGGCATGCGTATTCTCCTTGAACTGTCGAGCTGTCAGCCACCTGAACCCCTCCCCGCGCGGATGGTTCATCGCCTGCGTCACCGGCGGCGGCCCTTCGGTCGATGATCTGAAGTGACGTCCAGCCTTGGGGACGCTTGGGGAACCCGTCGACCAGACCGTCGTTTCCGCCCCGCCGAGACGAAGAGAGTCCCATGAATTCGTATTATTGCATCGTCCATCTGGCCGGTGCGCCCTACCGCGAGATCGTCGCCGTCAGAGGCTCCAGCGACCACGAGGCCCGGCTCGGCCTCGCCCCGATCGCGGGCCAATGGCCCGGCTTTGAAACCATCGCGCTGTATGATGGCGAACGGCCCGTTTCGGTGCTGACCAACCCCGCGCTCGGCTTTCCACCCGGGTCGCTTGAGTCCTGGGGCGACGCGGCTTGAGCCTGCGGGCACTCGGGTCCCGGCCGCTGGCCGGGACCCTTGGAGGCATCATTATGCCGCTTAAGTCGCCGGGCCGGTGCCGCGGCGGGCCATTTCCAGATGAGCCTCCAGCCTCGGCACAACCGTCCGGGCATGTTCCGCCAGGGCAGGTGCCTCGGTCGTGTCGGCAAAGCCCCGGTGCAGGGTCAGGGCTTCCTCGTGCGCGGCGACCTGTTGGCTCATGAAGATTTCGTCGAAGTTGGTCGCCGGGGCGGTGCGCAGGTTTTCAAGCAGGCCTTCACGACGCTGGTCCAGTTCGGTCGGGATCTGCGCCTGGGGCGCGGCCTGCGGAACCAGGGTCTGCATACGCTGGCTGGCCGCGGTGTGATCGTCTCTCAGCATCGTCGCCAGCTCACGAACGGCCGGGGTTTGACTGCGTTGCAGGGCGATTTCGGCCGCAGCGATCTCATACATGTCGCCCATGGCGGCGGCGGTCACATAGCCATCGACCGTCTGGCCCACGGTCGCTGCTGACATCTGACCCACGGGAGCCGCCACTGTATCCTCCACCCGGTCGACGGGCTGGGGGTCGCCAGGATCGCAGGCCGCGAGGACGGGCAGCAGGGCAGCGGCGGCGAGGAGGGTTCTGGATCTCATTTGGCAAATCTCCTAGGGCCCCATCGGGGCGAATTGGCAGGAGAGGCCGGTCGCCGGCCCCTCCCGCTCAAAACCGCTCCTGCGGGGCGGTTCCCTATGCCCGGAACTGAACTCGGCTCACCCCGGCGACAGCACGACCTTGGTCCACTCATTGGGATTGTCGTGGAAGTTTTTGTAGCCTTCCGCGGCTTTCTCCAGCGGTAGCCGATGGCTGATCAGGTCGGTCGTGTCGATCTTGCCATCCAGAATCATCTCCAGCAGCTGCGGAAGGTATTTCTGCACATGGGTCTGGCCGGTCTTGATCGTCAGCCCCTTCTCCATGAAGGCCCCGATAGGCAGCTTGTCGCCGATCCCGCCGTAGACGCCGGGCACCGACACCCGGCCACCCTTGCGACAGGCCATGATGGTCTCACGCAGGACATGCTGGCGATCGGTGCCCAGCCGCGTCTCCTGCTTCACCGCATCAAGGATGTTGTCCGGAGAGAATCCATGCGCCTCCATGCCGACCGCGTCGATACAGGCATCCGGCCCGATCCCGGCGGTCATCTCCTTGAGCGCCTCGCGCACCTTGACCTCATGGTAGTTCAGCACCTCGGCCCCATTGGCCTTCGCCAGGGCAAGCCGCTGCGGCTGCTGGTCGATGGCGATAACCCGGCCCGCCCCCATCAGGATCGCGCTCTTGATCGTGAACAGTCCGACCGGTCCGCAACCCCAGACCGCCACCGTGTCACCCGGCTCGATCTGCGCATTCTCGGCCGCCATCCAGCCGGTCGGGAAGATGTCTGACAGGAACAGCACCCGCTCGTCCTCGATCCCGTCAGGAATGACGATCGGCCCGAAATCGGAATAGGGGACGCGGACGTATTCTGCCTGACCGCCCGCATAGCCGCCGGTCAGGTGAGAATAGCCGAACAGTCCCGCCACCGGGTAGCCGTAGGCGATCTCCGAGGCATCGGACTTGTCGGCCGGATTGGAATTGTCGCAGGCCGAATACTGTTCCTTGCCGCAGTGGAAACACTGGCCGCAGGCGATAACGAACGGCACCACCACCTTCTGGCCGACCTGCAGACGGGTGTTCCCGCGCCCGACCTCGACCACCTCGCCCATGAACTCGTGACCCAGGATGTCACCATTGGCCATCCCCGGGATCATGCTGTCGTAAAGGTGCAGATCGGAGCCGCAGATGGCCGTCGCGGTAACCTTCAGAATGATATCGCGGGGATTGATCAGCTCCGGATCCGGAACCGTGTCGACGCGGACATCGTGTTTGCCGTGCCAGGTAAGGGCGCGCATGGGAAAGCCTTTTGATAGGGAAATTGGGAAAGGAGTCAGACGTCGGCGGCGACGGTCGCATTGGTGGAAACCTCGCCGGTTTCCATCAGCTGTTTGAAGCGCCGCAATTCGCGGCGGGCCTGGATGCGGGGCTCGCGTTGCATCACCTTGGCGACGACCTTGCCGACGACGCCTGCGGGGGGGTCGTAGCTGATCCGCAACCGGACCTCGGTGCCCCGCCCGAAGGCATTGTCCCGGAACTCGATCCAGCCCTCGTTGTCGACATCGGACTCCCTCAGGGAGGTCCATGCGATCCGTTCACCGGGCTGGTCCTCGGTGATCTCGGTGACCAGCTCGAACTCGGCGCCGGCGGGCCCCGCCACCGTCCATGACGTCCGTTCGTCGCTGATCGCCTCCACGGACCGGACATTTTTCATGAACTGCGGAAGGTTCTCGAACTGCCGCCAGAAGCGGTACAGCTCCATGCGGTCGCGGTTGATCATGACGGCCTGCACACTATCGGAGTTGTAGTGGCCTTCGTGCCGGTCGTCGTCGAGGAAGGCGGTCGACGCGACGTCGGCGTCGGTGGATTGGGGATCTGACATCAGGGGCTCCTGTCTGGCCAAGCCAACCCAAGTCGCCCCCGGCCCGTCCGTTCCCTGTGTTCAGCACCTGTCAGGCGAAGCGGCTCCGCCTCGAGGCGGCCGGCCATGCCGCTGAATGTCCAATAGCGGACCTGTCGCGGCTCCCGGGGAAACCAACCCGGCGCGCCGGGTTGCTCTCCAGACCTTCAGGAGAACGACCCCCATGTTCATGCACAACAAGAAACTCATGTACACAGTCCGTGTCGCCGAACCCAACCCGGGTCTCGCGACACTGATGCTCGAGCAGTTCGGCGGGCCGCAGGGCGAGCTGGCCGCAGCCATGCGCTAATTTACCCAGGCCCTCGCCGACGAGGATCCGGGCCGGAAGGACATGTTGCTGGACATCACCGCCGAAGAACTGGGCCGCTTGAGGCCATGGCGGCGCGCACCCGGTCGGACCCGTCATCCAACCCGGTGACCGGCGTCGACCTGGGTGCCGGTCCGGGTGCGGGGTCGACGACCCGCCTCGACGGATAGACCTGTAACAGGGCCGGTCGCGCGCCGCAGGTGACGCGACCGGCCCTGCCTCTGTGCTAGACCGCGCAACCGCATGCGGCGGCGGTCAATCGACGGTCATCCTGAACGATCACCCGGCCCCGGACAAAGCGCGCCGCGCCGATGTCCTGCAGCTGCCGCGCTGCCCCGTTGATGCTTGTTCGTTGCACGCCCACCAGTCGGGCGAGTTCAGCCTGCGTGAGATGAATCTCGCGCGCGCGGTTTGCGCGGTGCAGCCGCAACAGCCATTTGGCCAGCCGTTGCGGCACCAGATGGGCGGCGTTGCAGGCCGCTTCAGACTGCATGGCCTGAAGGCGCGCCAGGGCCTGACGCATGCACAGTTCCGTCACCTTGGCCGAACCCAGACCGTCCACCAGAGCCGTGGCCGCGACCTCAAACACGCGGGACTCCGCCAAAGCGATCACCTCGCCTGGGTTTGCCCGGGAAACGGCCGTCTCAAGCCCAAGGACGGCACCCGTCCCGGCGACCCCGACACACACCTGCTGATCCAGGGCGAACACCCCGATCACCCCTTCCTGGATGAAGACGAACTGATCGGAGATCGTCATGGCTTCGCCGATATCCAGCACGCGCGGCCGCCCGTGCTTGAGCAGAAGGGCCTGTGTCTGTTCATTGAGCGCTGCGAAGACCGGGTGATCAGTGATCCGGACATGGGCAATCTGTTCGCGCCGGAAGGCGGCCGTCGGTGCCGCATTCCGTCCGAAAGGGTTCTCGACGAACCCGGTAGCGTCGGTTGTGAACACCGGGTCGTGGCTTGAAGTCTGCATGGGTCCCGTCTGGCATACAGGCGCAGGTGGTCTGTCACCTGCGCCAGGATGAATGGTCTGGCGGGCGGAACGCTCCAGTGCGCGCAGCGCTGCATGGAAAGATGAGCAATCAGGGCGGTCGCCGGGCCGCCGAAGGTCAGGCCACGGCACACGTCCGTAGACGGCCTACCCGTCACGCGTTCATCACGCCCCCGTCGCAAGGCCGATGCCAAGTGGCGCTACGGCGAGGCTGTGGGCTGCGCTCCGCCGGGGACGGTCCGCGCCGCATCCTGCCGGCCATCCGCGTCGTCCGTTGAATCCTATTGTGAGCGCTGACATGACCCTCGACCGTCGCAGTCTTCTGGCCACCTTCGGCACGGGGGCCGTCGCGGCTCCGGCGGCAGCCACGGCCGGACAGGGCGTGCAGCCGACCTTCCTGCACGGCGTCGCCTCCGGCGATCCCCACGCCGACAGCGTCGTGCTGTGGACGCGGGTCACGCCCGGCGCGGACGGCACGCGCGCCCTTCCCGTCCGCTGGCGCGTGCTGAACGGCGAGACTGTCGTCGCCTCCGGCACCGCCGAGGCGACTCCGGATCGCGACTATACGGTCAAGGTGATCGCCGGCGGCCTTCGCCCCGGAACCGAGTATCGGTATGATTTTCAGGCCGGGGATGTGACCTCCCCCGTCGGTCGCGTCCGCACCCTGCCGGTCGGGGCCACCCCCGACGTCGTCCTGGCCGTTGCCTCCTGCCAGCTGCATCCCGGCGGCCTGTTCAACGCCTGGGACGATGTGTCGAAGCTGGAGCGACTGGATGCCGTCGTCCACCTCGGCGACTACATCTACGAATACGGGGCAGCGCCCGCCGACTATGGCATGGCCGTCGGCACCGCCCTCAGCCGCATCCCCCAGCCCCCGCACGAGATCGTCTCGCTGGAGGACTACCGGCTGCGTCACGCCCAGTACAAGTCCGACCCGGACCTCCAGGCCGCCCACGCCCGCGCCGCCTTCATCTGCGTCTGGGACGACCACGAGATCACCAACGACGCGTACATCAGCGGGGCCGAGAACCATCAGGGCGAGACCGAGGGCGACTACACCGCCCGAAAGGCGATCGCCCTGCGCGCCTACTACGAATGGATGCCGATCCGCGAACCGCGCGCCGGCCTCGGTCTGGAGCACATCAACCGCAGCTTCGATTTCGGCGATCTGGCCAGTCTGATGATGGTCGAGACCCGTCTGCTCTCGCGCGGCGAACAGCTGGACTATGAAAAGGACCTGACGGTCACCCCGGTCAACGGCGTCCCGACGCCCGACGTCGCCGCCTTCGAGGCCAAACGCAACGATCCGTCCAGGGACCTGCTGGGCGCAGGCCAACTGGACTGGCTGAAGTCCGCCCTCGCCGCCTCGCGCGCCTCCGGCAAGACCTGGCAGGTGCTGGGCAACCAGGTCGTCATGGCCCGGGTCGCCGGCCCCGATCTGGCCGGCAGCGCCACCCCCGAACAGCTGGAACGCTTCCTCTCGGCGCTTCCGGCCGCCTACCGCACCCGGGTCCAGGCCGCGATCGACCTGTTCAAACTGGGTCTGCCGTTCAACCTCGACGCCTGGGACGGCTATCCCGCCGGCCGCGAACGCCTCTATGCCGCCTGCGCCGAGGCCGGGGTCCAGCCGCTGGTTCTGGCCGGCGACAGCCACGCCTACTGGGTCAATGACCTGAAAGACGCTGCAGGGGCCCGACGCGGCGTGGAGTTCGGCACCTCGGCCATCTCCAGCCCGTCGGTCGGCGACCTGTTCGGTCCCCTGCCGCTGGGGGCCATGCTGGCCGCCCGCAACGATGAGGTGGTCTTCTGCGACCAGAACGCCAAGGGCTACATCCTGCTGACCCTCACGCCCGAGCGCGCCGAGGCGAAGCTCCAGTCCGTCTCGACCATCCGCGCCAAACCCTATGAGGCCCGGACCCTGTCGACCTGGGTCGTCACCCGCGGCACCGATGGGATCACCGGGCCGGTTCGGGTCTGACTTCCCTTCTCCCCTTGCGGGAGAAGGTGGCCGAGCGCAGCGAGGTCGGATGAGGGGTGACACCCGGTTTTGACGGGCGGGGCCGATGGACCCATTGGCTTTGCATCCTCGTACCCCTCATCCGTCAGCCCTTCGGGCTGCCACCTTCTCCCGCAAGGGGAGAAGGGTCCCGGATTGTCCACCTCGCATCCCGCGCGCGCTCATAAGCCTCCCGCACCGCCTCCCGCGGCTGGTCGGCCCCCAGCAGGGCCAGCTGCTCGGTCCAGACATCGGCCAGTCGCCGCACCGTCGTCGTCATCCAGCCCGGGGCCTGCTGCCGTGACCAGTTCTGGATCGACACCCCGTTGAAAACCAGCAGGAAGACGGTGGCGATCACGATGACCCGGCTGGTCCAGCGCCGCTCGCGCGCCGCCACGCCCGCGTCGTCCGGGGGCTCGCCGGGCGGGAAGGCAAAGCGTCCCAGCGCAAGGACGGGATGGGGCTGCGCCGGATGGGCCGGCGGGAGGGGCGCATGGACCGGGGCTGCGGCGGATTCAACCGGCTCGATTTCCGCCGCCATCGACGGCGGATCCGCAGCGGCGTCCACCGGCGCAGGCTCCTCCGCGTCCTCCAGATAGGGCTCCGCTTCGCCCTCCAGCGGCGGAAACGGCGAGACCGGCAGGGCCGTCGGGAACGGGGCCAGCGGGGCGTCGGGATCGTCGGGCCGGTCGCTCATGTCTGCCCCGCCCTCAGAACTGGAAATAGATGAAGGGGGCCACGCCCTCGGGACGGACCGCCTCGACCAGCAGGATGGCGACCCCGACCAGCAGGCCGACCGTCAACGACGGGGCGGGCTTCATCCAGTTCGCCACCCCCTCGACCGCCCGGGGCGGCAGCCAGTGCATGGCCAGACCACCCACGATCAGGGCCAGCAGGAAGGGCGTCACCAGCGTTGCCGGCTCGAACCGGCCCAGACCCGTCAGCACCTCCATGGCCATGGGGAAGGTCTCGGACCGGAACAGGATCCAGCCCAGACAGACGATGTGGAAGGTCACCAGCACCCCAAGCCACGCCGGCGGGCCCTTCCGCCCCCCGAGGGCGGCGCGTCCAAGGCGTTCCACCACCTGCACCCCGCCGTGCAGCGCGCCCCAGGCGACGAAGGTCCAGGCCGCCCCGTGCCACAGCCCGCCCAGCAGCATGGTGATGAAGACGTTCAGGCACGACCGCACCAGCCCTTTGCGCCCCCCGCCGAGCGGCACATACAGATAGTCCCGCAGCCAGCTGGACAGGCTGATGTGCCAGCGCCGCCAGAAGTCCTGCATCGAACTCGCGCGGTACGGCTGGTCGAAATTCCGCGGGAAGGAATAACCCAGCAGGGCCGCCAGCCCGATCGCCATGTCCGAATAGGCCGAGAAGTCGCAATAGATCTGGACCGCATAGCCATAGACCGCCGCCATCAGATCCAGCGTTCCATAGGCCGACGGATCGAAGAACACCGGATCGACCAGCCGCACGGAAAGCTCCGAAGCGATCACCGTCTTCTTGAACAGTCCCCAGCAGATCAGCAGCAGACCATGGGTCGCCATCGCCCGCGTCAGCCGGGGCACGCGATCGAACTGGGGCAGCAGGTCCGAGGCCCGGACGATCGGCCCGGCCACCAGATGCGGGAAGAAGCTCATCAGCAGCATGACATCCAGCAGCGACCGGGCCAGCGGCGTCTTCCCGCGATAGACGTCGACCAGATAGCTGATGCCCTGGAAGGTGAAGAAGCTGATCCCCACCGGCAGCACGATTTCCAGCAGGGGCAGGTCCCGCTCCCAGCCGAACCGGGTCAACAGCTCGCCCGCCTGTTCGACGAAGAAGCCGTAGTATTTGAACACCCCGAGGATCAGCAGATTGGCCGCCACGCCCAGCCCGACCAGAAGCTTCCTGCGGCCCGGCGCGTCTGCCCGCGCCACCAGCACCGCCACGCCCCAGTTCAGGATGGCCGAGGCGATCAGCAGGCCGACGAACCGCCAGTCCCACTGGGCATAGAAGAACCAGCTGGCCAGCAGCAGGAACAGCTTTCGCCGCCCGTTCTCGCGGTCCAGCGACCAGGCGGTGAAATAGACGAACAGGAAGAAGACGCCGAACGCCAGGGTGGGGAACAGCATCTAGCGCCCTCCCCGCCGGTCATGGGCGGCCATCAGGTCGGCGAACAGCAGCGACCCGATCCAGTCCCCCCCGGCGGCGGTGAAATGCACATGGTCACCCCGCATCAGTGGTGCCTCGCCCCGGGTCAGCGCATGGGCCGAACACTCTCCCCCCATCCGTCCCCGCCAGTCCCACAACGCGACGCCCATGTCCGCCGCAACCCGGTGCTGCACATCACGGACCACCGCGAGGAGGACCGGAGTCTTCCAGCGCCGCTCCGGATCGTCGGGGCAGGTCCCGCCCCCCTCCCCCCGCATCGCTTCGGGCGCGCCGAGGATCAGCAGGGCGGCACCGGGGGCTGCCGCTTTCAGCCGCGCGACCTGTCCCCGCAGCAGGGCCTCATAGGCGCGGGGCACCAGCGCATCGTCGAACCCCTCATTGACGCCATAGGCCACAATGATCAGGTCCGGCACCGCCTCGCCCGGCTCGAACAGGGGCTCTCGCGCCGCCAGCCCTGACAGGGTCGCGCCGACGACGCCCCGCGCCGAAAGCCCGATCTCCCGCCCCTCGAACCGCCCCTGCAGCCGCCACAACAGCGAGGTGGTGATGTCGCCGCCCGCCGTGTGGCTGTCGCCGAACTGGATCACCCGCACCGGACCGGTGCCGTTTAAGGCCGCGAAGAACCGCTCCAGCCCCTCCGGCTGGCATAGCCCCCCCGGACAGGTTGCGCTGACCGGGGACGGCAGCGGCGTCCACGGCCGCTCCTGCGCAACGGCGCTCGACGCCAGCGCCAGCCCGGCGAACAGGGCCAGCGCGCGGATCACGCGGCGGGCGCGGCGTCGACGGCCGGCGCATCCAGACCGGCATCCCGCTTCAGCCGCGCGGCCACCGGCTCGGTGATCCGCAGATAGCCGGCCATCGACATGTGGATCCCGTCATTGGCCCGCATCAGCCGCTGCCGTCCGGTGCCGGTCTCCGGCAGATAGGCGTCGTACTCGCCCCCGGCGTTGCGGGTCAGGCTTTCAGTCTCGATCCACGGCACGCCCAGCGCCGTCATCCGCGCCGAGACGATGGCGTTGATCAGCTCCATCTTCGCGTCGAACCCGGCCCGCTTCATCGCCGGCAGGCCGACCCAGTAGACCGCGATGTCGCGGCCGCGCAGCATCGCCACCAGATCGTCGACCCGCCGCGCATAGGCGGCCTTCCAGCCCTCCGTGCCGAACGTGTGGATCTCGCCGTCCAGACTGATCGACTGGGCATCATTCGTCCCGAACAGGATCACCGCCACATCGATCGGCTGTTCGGCGACCTGGCGGGCCGTCTTGGCCTGGATGTCGACATAGTCATACCGGCTCAGCCCCGTGGAGACTTCGCTGAACTTGGCCACCGTCACGCCCGGCTGGTCGCGCATCGCCCGGTACAGGCCGGTCCAAAGGCCGTCGGCCATGGAGTTGCCGAACACGCCGATCCTCAGGCTTCCCCGTGCGGCCCGTTCGGCCAGGGGCGTCAGCCGGGGGGCCGGCGGAGCGACGGGGACGGCGGCCGCCACAGGAACCGGGACTGCAGCGGCGGTCGGCGGTCCGGCCGAGGCGTTGGCCGCGCCCCCGACGGGCAGGTGCGGACGGCGCAACCAGTCACGCCCGTCCGGCGTCAGGGCCAGGCCGATCAGGACCCCGACAACCAGGGCTGCCGTTACTGCATTGATGCCCGCGCGCAATGGCCCCACCCCGGCTGGGAAACGTCAGCTTCGCTTATAACGGGACCGTCGCACGCCGCCATGACACACCCGTCACGCGAGAGCGAAAAGGTTAACGGCCCAGTTCAGTGACGAACAGCTCGCCCGACACCCCGTTGCCGCCATAGGCCCCGACCCAGACGTCATAGACGCCCGACTGCGGATTGCGGAAGGTGATCTCCGGATCGGCCTGACCCCCGGAATCGTCGTCGCAGCTCCAGCGCCCGTCCGGCCCGTTGATCACCAGGGTCGTGTCGCCGTCGGCCTCGACCCCGAAGGTCAGGGGCAGGCTGCCCGCATCATAGGTCAGCTGGAAATCGGGGGCCTCGGCGATCCTGCCGACGCACGATCCGCCCAGTTGCGACGCCTCCAGACTGCCTCCGGAGTAGACCTCGACCCGATAGGGATCGGGGCTGAACCCGGACCTCAGCCGCACCTCGCCATAGGTGGCGGTCAGGCTGGCATCGGGCGACCCGCCACTGCCATTGCTGCCGCCGTTGCCGTCGCCCGACAGCTCGGTGACGAACAGCTGTGCCGAATCGCTATTGCCGCCCCAAGCCCCCACCCAGATGTCATAAACCCCGCTGCCGGGGTTGCTGTAGGTGACCAGAGCATCCCCGTCCCCGCCCGAATCGTCGTCACAGCTCCAGCGCCCGTCCGGTCCGTTGATCATCAGGGTCGTGTCGCTGTCCGAGATCGTCCCGAAGCTCAGCGGCAGGCTGCCGGCCTCATAGGTCAGCTGGAAATCCGGGGCCCGCGAGACCATGCCGACACAGCCGTCGCTGACATCGCTCGCATCGATCGACCCACCCGAGGTCACCGAGACCGTATAGGGATCGTCAGTGAACCCGCTGCTCAGGCGGATTTCGCCATAGGTCGCCCGCTCGCTGGCGTCGACGCCGCTCTGGCGCTTGGATTGTGCCGTCGCAGCGGAGCCCGACAGGACGGCCAGCACGGCCACCCCGGTGAAAAGCAGTTGTCTCATGATTGTCCCCATCCCTCTTTGGAGGGGAAGAAATCTCATCGGTCGCCGAAAGACAACCGCCTGTATGAAATCGTCAGGCCGCGCGGCTGCCCACGGCGGCCGCCGCGAAATAACCACCTGTCGCCGCCGTCATGGTCAGCACGGTCCCCCAGCACAGGTCCACGATCGTCAGCTTCGTCTGCCAGATCGCCAGGGTCGCCTGGTTGGTCAGGTCGTAAGTGGCATAGGCCACGAACCCCAGCACCGCCCCGTTCAGCGCCGCCCGCGTCCAGGCTCCCTCTTTCAGAGCCGGGGCCACGGCGAAGAACACGATCCCGCCGATGTAGATCAGATAGAACAGCACCGCCGCCGTCATGTCCGGCTTCGGGGCCAGGATGGGGCCCAGCACGGGCTTGTAGAACCGCTCGGTCATCGTCGACAGCCAGACGAAATCCACCGCGGCGAAGGCCAGGCCGGTCCCCAGATAGGCGGCAATCCATTTCAGCACGTCACGCTCCTCAGGCCGGTTTCAGACGATAGTGGGTGACGGCCCAGGTCCGGCCGCCGTCGTTTCCGAACAATCCGGCCGTGGCCAGATAGAACCGCCGCCAGCGCCGCACCCACAGCCGGGCGTTCGCCGCGCCATAGGTCTCGCGCATCAGGGCCAGAACCCGCTCCGGCTCCGCGTCCATATTGGCCAGCCAGTCCTCGGCCGTGCGCGCATAGTTCACCCCGTTCCACGTCCAGGTCTGCTCCACGGCGAACAGGTCGGGGAACTGGTGCATCAGGTCCTGGCTGGGCATCACCCCGCCGGTGAAGAAATGCTGGGCGATGAAGTCACCGCCGTCGGTGTGATC
Organism: Brevundimonas sp. R86498; assembly: GCF_044598075.1. GTDB lineage: Bacteria > Pseudomonadota > Alphaproteobacteria > Caulobacterales > Caulobacteraceae > Brevundimonas. The sequence continues at coordinate 3,180,762 of NZ_CP139004.1, forward strand.
GAACCGGTAGGGCGCGTCCCGGTGGGTGAAGATGTGGATGAACACCCGCCCGTCCGGCTTCAGCCAGCCCCGGGCCCGGGTCAGCAGGGCCCGCCAGTTGGCCATATGTTCGAACATCTCGACCGAGACGATCCGGTCGTACGTCCCCGCCGCCGGAGCCTCGAAATCATTCATGTCGCAGGTGATGACGCTGAGGTTCCTCAGGCCCCTCAGCCGCGCCTGTTCCTCGATATGACCGCGCTGGCCATGGCTGTTCGACACCGCCGTGATCCGGCTGCGCGGATAGCGCTCGGCCATCCACAGCGACAGCGAGCCCCAGCCGCAGCCCAGTTCCAGCACGGTCTGACCGTCTTCCAGGCCGGCGTGGGCGCAGCTTTCGGCCAGGGCCTTCTCCTCGGCCTGATCCAGCGTCTCCGCCCCGTCGCCATACAGGCAGCAGGAGTACTTCAGCCTCGCCCCCAGACAGATCCGGAAAAACTCGGGCGGCAGCTCATAGTGCTGGTCGTTGGCGGCGTCGGTGTGTTCGGCGATCGCGCGCGCGGCCATTTCGCGGGCGAAGGCTGCGGAATCATGCGGTCCGTCCCTGTCCAGCCGCTTGCGGGCCTCGGTCACGAGGCTGGTGATCGCCCGTCGGGTCACGAAGTCGGGGAACGGCGCATCCTGCAACTGGCGAATGGCGACGTTTGCGATGTTCATGCGGCGATCCTGACGTTGCGCGGCCGGGCGCGGACCCTTACGCCTGTCATCAGGTGTAACGGCTCCGCTTTGGAAGACCACCCAGTTACGCAGCCACGGCCGCGACGGATGACCTCATCCACGCCCGCCACCCGACCGTAGCTGAGCCGTACCCGCCGCCTGTCCGGAGATTGCATGAGCCCCGCCCCCGTCCCCCAGACCGCCACCCCCGGATCGCGCATCGCCGTGGTGGGCGCGGGCATTGCCGGCCTGTCCTGCGCCTGGCTGCTGTCGAAGCGCCACGACGTCACCCTGTATGAGGCCGACGACCGGATCGGCGGCCATTCCAATACGGTGGAGGCCCCCACACCGGGCGGCCCCGTGGCCGTCGACACCGGCTTCATCGTCTACAACGCCGACAACTATCCCAACTTGGTCGCGCTGTTCGACCATCTGTCGGTCCCGACGAAGCCCGCCCACATGTCCTTCGCCGTCTCCATGGACGACGGGGCGTTCGAATATTCCAGCCACGGCATCACCGCCCTGTTCGCCCAGAAGCGCAACTACGCCAGCCCCCGCTTCTGGCGCATGATCTCGGACCTGCTGCGGTTCCAGAAACAGGCCCCGCGCGACCTCGCCGGGATGGACCGCACCGGCGAGACCCTGATCGAATATCTGGACCGCAACCGCTACGGCGACCTGTTCCGCGACGCCCACCTGCTGCCCCAGGCCGCCGCCATCTGGTCCTCCACCCTGGGCCAGATGACCGGCTATCCGGCGGCGTCCTTCGTGCGGTTCTACATGAACCACAATCTGCTGACCTATGACCTCAAGCCCACCTGGCGCACGGTCGACGGCGGCAGCCGCGAATATGTCACCCGCCTGCACGCCGACTTCATGGGGCGCACCGTCACCAGGGCAGGCGTGGCCGGCGTGGCCCGCGACGGCACGGGTGCCACCCTGCGCTTCGCCGATGGTCGCAGCGAGCGGTTCGACATCGTCGTTCTGGCGACCCACTCCGATCAGGCCCTGCGCCTGCTGGACGCCCCCACCGCAGACGAACAGCGCCTGCTGGGGGCCATCCGCTACCGCCCCAACCGTGCCCTGCTGCACCGCGACACCAGCCTGATGCCGAAACGGCGCAAGGCCTGGGCCGCCTGGACCCACAAGGGCTATTCGGACCGCGCCGGCGAGGGCGGCGTCACCTACTGGATGAACGAGCTCCAGTCCCTGTCCGGCCCGCCCCTGTTCGTCAGCCTGAACCCGGCGAAGGACCCCGACCCCACGCTCGTCCTCGGCGAATGGGACTACGAACACCCGGTCTTCGACACCGCCGCCGTCCGCGCCCAGTCCGAACTCTGGTCGCTTCAGGGTCAGGCAGGCGTCTGGTTCGCCGGTGCCTGGTTCGGCTCCGGCTTCCACGAGGACGGCCTCCAGGCCGGCCTCGCCGTCGCCGAGCAGCTGGGCGGTGTCCGCCGGCCCTGGTCCGTCGCCAACGAAAGCGGCCGCATCGTCTTGGGCCCGGCCCCGGACGCCCTGTCCGAGGCAGCGTGACGACGGCTCGACAGTCCTCCCCCATCGGGGGTGGAGCAGAAGAGCATCGCTCGGCTGCGACGGGACCGCGGAGCGGTGGAGGGGGCCAACCTCAGACACCGTCGTTCGCGTTGGCCCCCTCCGTCACGGCGCGAAGCCGCGCCGCGCCACCTCCCCCGTCGGGGGAGGATTGCGCCCTCTACGTCGGCGGCGTGGTCCACCATCGCGTCCACGGCATCCAGCACACCCTGCGCTACCGACTGTTCATGCTGCTGCTCGACATCGACACGGCCGAGGCCCGCATCCGCCCCCTGCGCTGGCTGACAAACGGCTGCTTCGGCCTCATGAGCTGGCGCGCCCGCGACCACGGCAACCGGTCCGGCACCCCGCTCCGGCAACAGGTCGAGACCCATCTGGCCGCCGCCGGGATCGACATCGCGGGCGGCCCGGTGCGGCTGCTCTGCATGCCCCGCATCCTCGGCTACGGCTTCAACCCGCTGGCGGTCTACTTCTGCCACCGCCCCGACGGCACCCTCGCCGCCCTCCTCTATGAGGTCACCAACACCTTCCACGAGCGCCATTCCTATCTGGTCGCCGTGCCCTCCCCTCCCCCGTCTGGCGAGGCGTCCTTCCGCACCCCCATCCGCCAGACGACCGAAAAGACCTTCTTCGTCTCGCCCTTCATGGACATGGACCTGACCTATGACTTCACCGTCCATGCCCCGGATCAGGCCGTCTCCGTGGTCGTCGCCGTCCGCCGCGGCGACACCCCCATCCTGACCGCCTCCTTCGCCGGCGCCCGCCGCCCCCTCACCGACCGCGAACTGCTCCGCGCCTGGCTCAGCCACCCCTTGCTAACCTGGAAGGTGATGTGGGGCATCCATTGGGAGGCGCTGCGCGGCATGCTCAAGGGCGCGAAATACCGGACCCGGGACAAGCCGCCGGCGCACCCAGTGACGCTGGGGGCATCGCAGTAAAGCTTGTTTCCAGATTGGGAATACCGGAGCGTCGGTCTGATCGGCTTCAAGTCCAGACGGGTGTTCATTCTGTTCGTCGGCACCCACGCCGACTACGACCGGATCGATGTGGGCAGGCTTTAGGAGAAGACGATGGACCTGACATCACTCCGCACCCTCAGGACCGAGGCCGAGTATGAGGCCGCGCTGGCGGCTGTGCGGCCCTATTTTGACAATGAACCGGATCGGGGCAGCGACGCTGCAGCCCATTTCGATGCGCTGGTCCTGCTGATCGAGAACTATGAGCAACGGATCTACCCGATCCCACGCGCCAGCCCGGTCGAGGTGCTCAAGTTCGTGATGGAGACCAACCACTACAGTCGGTCTGACCTGATCGAGGTGATCGGATCAAAGGCGCGTGTGTCGGACCTTCTCAACGGGCGCCGCGAGATCAATCTGGATCAAATTCGCCGGATCAGTCGTGCCTGGAACATCTCCCCGGCCTCCCTGATCGCCGACCTCGCGGCGTGAAGGCCCAGGCCCGCGTAATGGCGGGACACGTCCAGATCTGTCGTACCTCCGGCCTACAAGGGATTTGAGACAAGGTGGGGCGCTGCCCTGTCGCATCGCCCCATCCGGACTCAACGGACTCAACGGACTCTGTTTTTTGCGTCACCCTTGCCCCATCCCCGACCCCGCGTTACGGACGGGCAACAGCCACTGATATTCATCCCTCAGTGAAATAAACGAGGAAGCGATGCGCAAGATCTTTCCGGACGCCGCGTCCGCGCTCGAGGGCCTGACCTTCGACGGCATGTCCATCATGTCCGGCGGCTTCGGCCTGTGCGGCATCCCCGAGAACCTGATCGCGGGGATCAAGGCCTCGGGCGTCAAGGGTCTGACCGTCATCTCCAACAACGCCGGCGTCGACGGCTTCGGCCTCGGCCAGCTGCTGGAGACCCGCCAGATCGCGAAGATGATCTCGTCCTATGTCGGCGAGAACAAGGAGTTCGAGCGCCAGTACCTCGCCGGCGAGCTGGAGCTCGAGTTCAACCCCCAGGGCACCCTGGCCGAGCGCATCCGCGCCGGCGGGGCCGGCATTCCTGCCTTCTTCACCGCCACCGGCGTCGGCACCCTCGTGGCCGAGGGCAAGGAGGTGCGCGAGTTCGACGGCCGCAAATACGTGATGGAGACCGGCCTCGTCGCTGACCTCGCCATCGTCAAGGCGTGGAAGGCCGATGCGGCGGGCAACCTGGTGTTCCGCAAGACCGCCCGCAACTTCAACCCGATGATGGCCACGGCCGGCAAGGTCACCTTGGTCGAGGTCGAGCACATTGTCCCGACCGGGACCCTCGATCCCGACCACATCCACACGCCGGGCATCTATGTCGATCGCCTGATCCTCGGCACCTTCGAAAAGCGCATCGAGCAGCGCACCGTGCGCCAGCGCGTCGAGGCGTAGCCGTGACCGACCCCCGCGAGGAGCGCGGCTCGGCCTATATGGCGACGCTGGATCCCGGTCTCGAGGACGCCCTGCGCAAGGGCATGGCCCCGATCGCCCCGGACTTCGCCGACATGATGGTCCAGTTCGGCTATGGCGAGATGATGAGCCGGCCGGGTCTTGATCCGCGCGGCCGCCAGCTGGTCACCCTCGGGGCCCTGACGGCGCTGGGCCACCCCGTCGACCAGCTCAAGGGCCACATCAACGGGGCGCTCAGCGTCGGCGTCACTCCCGCAGAGATCGTCGAGGCCATCATGCAGGTCGCCCTCTATGCCGGCTTCCCGGCCGCCACCAACGGCCTGCGCATCGCCAAACGCGTCTTCGCCGACCGGGGCGTCAGCCCCCTGCCCCCCGTCCAGACCGGAGAAAACTGATGCCCCGCACCCGCGACCAGCTCGCCGCCCGCGCCGCCCGCGAGCTCCAGGACGGCTTCTATGTGAACCTCGGCATCGGCATTCCGACCCTGGTGGCCAACTACATCCCGGCCGGGATCGAGGTCACCCTCCAGTCCGAGAACGGCATGCTCGGCATGGGCCCCTTCCCCTATGACGAGGACGTCGATCCCGATCTGATCAACGCCGGCAAACAGACCATCACCGAGATCCCCGAGAGCAGCTATTTCTCCTCGGCCGACAGTTTCGCCATGATCCGCGGCGGCCACATCAACCTGTCCATCCTGGGGGCCATGGAAGTGGCCGAGAACGGCGACATCGCCAACTGGATGATCCCGGGCAAGCTGGTGAAGGGCATGGGCGGGGCCATGGATCTGGTCGCCGGCGTCAAGCGGGTGGTGGTGGTCATGGACCACGCCAACAAGCACGGCCAGTCCAAGGTGCTGAAGCGCTGCACCCTGCCCCTGACCGGCACCGGCGTCGTCAGCCGCATCATCACCGACCTCGCCGTCTTCGACGTCAAGCCCGACGGCACGGGATTGGAGCTGGTCGAACTGGCCGAGGGCGTGACTCTCGACGAGGTCGCGGCCAAGACCGAGGCGACGTACACGATTTCACAATCGTTCGAGGCTGCGGCATAGTCGGTCCGGATACCGGCGTCGTCAGAACGCCGGACGATGGAGGGTGACATGACGGTTGCAGGATCCCAGGCTCCACCCGGCGGGGGAGCGCCGGCCCCCGATCCCGCTCGGGTCGACGCGATCCGCGCCGCCATCACGGACGAGGCCGGGGCCTGCGCCGCCTTTGCGGAGGCCGAGTACGCCGCCCTCGTCTCGCTCAACACCCACACCCTGGCCCGCGCCCGCGATGGCGACCTCGGCGAATGTCTGGTGTTGCTGGAACACGTGCGCGACCGCGTCGCCGCCCTCGATCCAGACCGCCTCCAGCCCCGCCGGGGCCTCACCGGCCTGTTCGACAGCCGCGCCGCCCGGCTGAAGGCCTTTCGCGGGGCCTGGGTGTCAGTCGCCTCCACCGCCGGCGACGCCGCCGCCGATCTGGGCACCCGGGGCGGTGCCATCGCGACCCGCCACACCGCTCTCGACCATCTGTGGGCCGAGACCCGCGACGCCATCATGGCGCTGGACGTCCAGATCGCCGCCGGGCGCCAGTGGCTCGCCGACCGCGCGGCTCCGCCCGCCGTCATCGCGCCCGGTCCGGACAGTCTGTACGAGCCGGTGGAGGCCCAGGCCGACGCCGAAGCCGCTCATCTGCTGGCTGCGGGTGCCATCGAGGGTGCCCACCCTGACGCGGACGTGACCGCCCTGCCCCATCCGCTGGAAACCCGCCTGTCGACCCTGGAGGCCGCCCGGGGTGTCGCCCTGGGCCGTCTGCCCCTGCTGCGCGCCGCCTGGAACGCCGACTGGGGCGTGCCCGCCCGGGTTCGGGAGGTCTGCGACGGGATCGAGGCCTGGCAGGCCGAGTGGCGAGACGCCCTTGGCCTCGCCGGCCGCAAACCGAAGAAGGTGCAGCCGGATCGCGATCGTCTCCTTCAGGCCCGGACGGCCCTCATCGAAGGCCTTGCCCGGGCCCGGCGGGATCTCACCCTGGCCCAGAGCCGGAGGGACGAGCTTAACACCCGCACAGCCATGGACCGGAACGCGCTGCCACAGGCCGCCTGACAGCCCAGGGCCTCAGGTCCGCCCGGCGTTGGCCTCGGACCAGGCCACGATCTGGCTGTTCACGTCGCGCGTCGCCGCGTCATAGGCCGCCACGATCGCCGAGATCCGGTTCTCGCCGGCCGGCCGGCTGACGCTGAAGGTCTGTTCGGCCAGAACCGTCCGCTCCGGAAAGCGCAGCAGCCGGCCCCGCACCGTGACCACGACCTCGGGCACGCCGCCCGCGGTCTCATAACGGGTCTCGAATGCGCGGACGTCCACGTCCAGCACCCGGGTCACGGGGGTCAGCTCCCGCCGCCCGATCAGGCGCACAGTCCGCGCCTCGGCCCCGAAGGTGCTCTCCAGACCGGTGCTGTACAGCTGGCTCGCCGGCGACACCCAGCGGGCCCCGGCAATATAGGCGGCCTCGCTGCCGGTCACGCCCAGCAACCGGTCGCCCCGCGTCGCCTCAGGGAACTCCACGGCCCGCAGTCGCAGCTCCAGGGGCTCGGCAACCGTCACCGGCGAGCCGCCGTCCACGACGCCGAACCGGTACAGCTGCACCGGATCTGGCGACGCCAGCAGGGCGCATCCCGACAGACTGACTGCGGCGAGGGCGGCGGCGAAGAGTGTACGGATCACGGCTGGACCTCCAGTTCCTGGGACGGGGCGCGGCTGATAAAGTCCCGCGGGCTGGCGCGGACCTCATCCACCAGACCCCGCAGCGAGTCCGTCGCCTCCTGCAGCCCCTGGATCGCCTCCAGCAGTTGCGGCACGCCGGTAGAGGCGAACTCCCCGGCCGGACCCTCGATGGCATTGGCCGTGCGGTTGATCGAGGCGATGGCCGTCCGTGCATCCGCCGTGGCGGCATTGATATTCTGGACGGCCTCACGCCCGTCCTCATTGATCAGGCGTCGGGCGTCGGCGCCCAGCGCCTGATACTCGGCGATGGCGGCGTTGGCGCTTTCCAGCGCCTTCTCCAGATCCTCGAACAGCCCCTTGCGGGCCTCCAGCTCGCTGGACAGGGCCTCGACATTCTTCAGACTGGTCGAGAAGCTGCGGATATTATCGTCGCTCAGCACGCGGTTGATCCGGTTCAGCGCGTCGACCGTCTGGGCCAGAACCGTCCCGGACCCGCTCAGCAGTTCGGCGATCGGCGACGGCTGCGACTGGATCACCGGCACGACATTGTCGGGATACTGGGTCTTCAGCAGGGCACTACCCTCGGTCCCGGCCGTGATCTGGATATAGTTCAGACCCGTGATGCCCTGCGGCTCCAGCTGGGCGCGACTGGTCACGCGAACCGGCGTCGTGCCGTTCAGCCGGACGCGGGCGATGACCTGATTGCCCTCATTGGGGTCCAGATTCAGGTCCGTGACCTCGCCCACGCGGATGCCGTTGAAATGCACCTCTCCGCCTTCCGACAATCCCCGCACCGGCCCCGAGAAGACGATGTCGTAGATGTCGTAGTCGTTGTTGAACTGCAGTCGGGCCAGCCAGATGGCAAACACGGCCAGGGCCGCCAGCAGGGCGACTGTGGCAATGCCGACGGCGGCATAGTGGGCGTCTCGTTCCATCTTCGTCCTCTACGCGGCCCGGGTCGCGGCGCGACCCCGGGGCCCCAGGAAGTATTCCTTGATCCACGGGTGGTCGGATTTCTCCAGCTCCTGCACCGTGGCCTTCTGGATCACCCGCTTGTCGGCCAGCACCGCCACCTTGTCACAGATGGCGTACAGACTATCGAGGTCGTGGGTGATCATGAAGACGGTCAGGCCAAGGTCGTCCGACAGTTTCCGGATCAGGTCATCAAACGCCGCTGCACCGATCGGGTCCAACCCGGCGGTAGGTTCGTCCAGAAAAAGAAGCTCCGGATCCAGAGACAGCGCGCGCGCCAGCCCGACGCGCTTCCGCATCCCGCCCGACAGTTCCGCCGGCTTCTGGTGATGGCTCTCGGGCTTCAGCCCCACCATGGCGATCTTCATCTCGGCCAGTTCGCGGATGGTATCGCGCGGCAGCCGGGTGTGTTCGACCATCGGTGACGCGACGTTTTCCAGAACGGACAGGGAGGAGAACAGTGCGCCCTGCTGGAACAGCACACCGGTGCGCCGCTCCAGACTGCCACGGTCGGCGTCAGACATGTCCGCCGTGTCCTGGCCGAAGATGCGGATCGTCCCGCCGTCCGGTTCCTTCAGCCCGATGATGGTGTTCAACAGGACGGTCTTGCCGGTCCCCGAGCCGCCGACGACGCCCAGAACCTCGCCACGCACGACATCCAGATCCAGATCCTCGTGGATCACCTGCTCGCCGAACTGACTCATCAGCCCACGAACCTCGATCAGGTTCTCGGGCTTTCCGCCTGTATCGTTCGCGGCCTGGTCGCTCATATGTCCAGCTCCAGGTAGATCAGGGCGAAGACAGCATCCAGGAAGATGATCGCGAAGATCGCCTGAACCACGGCTGCCGTGACCCGACGACCCAGGCTCTCCACATCACCCGACACCGCCAGTCCCTGCCGGCAGCCGATGGCCGCGACGACGATGGCGAACACCGGGGCCTTGGACAGGCCGACCATCAGGTGGGTGAACATATCCGGATTGTCGACCATCCGCTGCAGGAAGAAGGCCGGCCCCAAGGCCAGCTGGCTCCAGGTCACCAGCAACCCGCCAAACAGGCCGGACAGCATTCCAACGAAGGTCAGAAGCGGCAGCATAAGAATCAGGGCCGCCAGTCGGGGAATGACGAGCGCCTGGAAGGGATTGACCCCCATGACCTGCATCGCATCGACTTCCTGGTTCATCCGCATCGAGCCGATCTCGGCCGCGAAGGATGAGGCCGAACGCCCGGCCAGCAAAACCGAGGTGATGACCACCGCAAACTCGCGCAGCACCGACACGCCGATCAGTTCGACGGCGAACACCCCGGCCCCGAACTGCGTCAGCAGATCGGCCCCGAGAAAGGCGATGACCGCGCCGATGAAGAAGTTGGTCACCATCACAATGGGCATGGCGTCGAGGCCGGACCGGTCCGCCTGACTGACCCACGCGGGCCAGCGGATCGCGCCGGGATGCCGCAACGCATAGCCAGACGCCCCCATGAGCCGACCCAGGAAGTTCATCGACAGCAGGAACTCGGCCGCCGCGTCATGCAGCCCGTGACCGATCTTGGCGAACACGTGGGACAGCGAGTTGGCGCGCTTCGGGGGCTCGGTGCTCTGGCGTTCCAGGGTCTCGACCATGGCGTAGATCCGGCCGGCCTCGGGACGCGCATCAAAGGCACCCTTCGGCATGGCGCATCCGGACGCCTGAACAAGGGCCAGGGCCCCTGCCGTATCGAACCGGCCCAGCTCGCTCAGATCCACCGCCTTGATCGTCTGACCCTGCAGTGACGCGCCCAACCGGACCGCCGCCTTGCCCAGCCCCATAGTGGTCCAGTCGCCACTGAGCGCCAGTCGCGTGCCGCCGCCGTGGGCGTCCTCAATCCGGAAGTCGGCAGTGGTCATTGTCTGTCCTTAGCCGACCAAAGGTGAATCGCCCATGCCTTGGCCACCACCCCAACGCGCGGAAGTTGACCCGCGTTCTCAATCCGCAACAGAATCGTCTGTAGACCCCATTCGCGCCCGGGCCAGCTTCAGATCGGCGACAAAGGCCGCCCGTTCCTTCTGCCGGATCGCCTCGTCCGGCAACCGCAGGAGATAGGAAGGATGGACCGTGATCACCGCCTCGGACCCGTCAGACAGTGGCAACGTCGACCCCCGCTCCGTCATCACCGCTACCTTGCGGTTCAGCACCGCCAGCGAGGCCGTCGCGCCCAGAGCCAGCACCACCTTCGGCGCCACCAGCCGGCGCTCCTGATCCAGCCACCAGCGACACGCGCTGACCTCGCTGGCCACGGGGGTCTTGTGCAGCCGGCGCTTGCCGCGCGCCTCATGCTTGAAATGCTTCACGGCGTTGGTGACATAGACTTCGGACCGGTCGATCCCGGCCTCGCTCAGGGCCGCGTCCAGCACCTGCCCCGCCGGCCCGACGAACGGGCGTCCCGCCAGATCCTCCTGATCGCCCGGCTGTTCGCCGACGATCATCAGGGCGGCGCGCCTTACCGGGCCCTCCCCGCACACGCCCTGGGTCGCGTCCCGCCACAGGTCACACCGGCGGCAGGCCTGAACCCCGTGGCGCAACTCCTCCAGTGTCGAGGCGACGAACCCCTCCTCATACGATCCGTCCCGCACATGGCGCGCGATCGCCTTCGACAGCCGGGCGTTTGGCTGGCTGTGCGGCGCGGCCACCATCGTGTCCGTCCGGTCCCGGGAGGCCGCAATCAGATCGGGGATCAGGCCCGCCTCGGGCAGGTTCTTCCAGTACTGTTTGGGCATCTCGCCCTGCATGGTCTTCACCTTCAGGCGCGCCGGATTGAAGGTCGAGGCGTAATAGGTCTTCCAGAACTCCTCGATCTCGTCGTCTTGGGGGGCGTCTGCCGCCGTCGCGGGCGGGCCGAACGCCAGAGCCGTCCCGTCCCAGAAACAGGACCCGTCGGGCGTCAGGATCGACCAGCGCATGCTGGTGAAGCGCCGCACGAAGAAGCCCGAGGTCTTCTCCAGCACCCGGTGCGCCGGTTCGAACCAGGCCACATAGGCCTCGCCGGCCTCATCCTCGATCATGCGGAACCGGACGAAGGCCTTCATCTTGTGCGAGGCCCGGCTGACGTTCTTCGCCCGCTCCATCGCGTCGAGGACATCGACGTCCGACACCACCTTCATCAGGTCCGGCTCGTCCCGAAGCCGCCACAGCAACCGGTACAACAGATCGAACCGGTCGGCCGACCGGTGCAGGATCACCTCCTGCGCGATGTCCACGAAGGCCTTCGGCACGGTGAACGCCGTCTCCGGGGCCCGCCGTCCCAGTCGCTTTTCCCGGGAAGGGGCCGTGTCGAACAGCGACCGGTTGTCCACAGCTCCCGCCACCGTGAACCGCGCCTCGGCGGGCTCCACCCCGGCCAGCCGGAACGCCCGCGCCGCCTTTCGCCACCCCTCGAAATCGATCTGCCCCGCCAGTTCGGCCGACGCCATCAGAAAAGGCTCAGCTGCTCGGGCTTCGGCTCCGGGCTCAGCCGCGCGCGCAGATCGACCGCGTCCGTCAGCCCGCCCGGCGTCCAGTCCAGCGCGGTGATGAAGGGTCGGACCTTGTCGATGCCCCGGCACAGGCGCGCAATGTCCTCCAGCCGGAGGGTCCGGTAGCGCCGCACCGCGATCATCCGGTTGACCGACTTCACCCCCAGCCCCGGCACCCGCAACAGCATCTCTCGGCTGGCGGTGTTCACATCGACCGGAAACTGCGCCCGCTGGTTCAGCGCCCAGGCCAGTTTGGGATCGATGGCCAGATCCAGCATCCCGTCGGTCGACGCCTCGCCAATCTCGGGGGCCGAGAACCCGTAGAACCGCATCAGCCAGTCGGCCTGGTACAGCCGGTGCTCGCGCATCAGCGGCGGCTTCGACAGCGGCAGGGCCGAACTCGAGTCCGGGATGGGGCTGAAGGCGGAATAATAGACCCGGCGCAGGCCATAACCCCCGTAGAGGGAGGCCGACCGGTCCAGGATCTCGGTGTCCGGGGCCCCGTCCGCGCCGATGATCAGCTGGGTCGACTGCCCGCCGGGCGCGAACTTCGGTGGCCGCGCCCGATCGCCCTTGCGCGGCTTCGCCGCCTCCACCTTCAGCCGCACATCGGCCATGGCCTTCTTGATGACCCCGACGTCCTTCTGCGGGGCCAGTCGGCCCATGGCCTCGTCGCGCGGGAGTTCGACGTTGGCCGACAGCCGGTCGGCATACAGCCCTGCCTCCTCGACCAGCCGGGGATCCGCCTCGGGGATTAGCTTCAGATGGATATAGCCGCGGAAGTCGTGCTCCTCGCGCAGCTTCCTGGCCACCAGGACCAGCTGCTCCATGGTGTAGTCGCCGGACTGGATGATGCCGGACGACAGGAACAACCCCTCGATATAGTTGCGGCGATAGAAGTTCAGCGTCAGTTCGACCACCTCATCGACACTGAACCGCGCCCGCTGCACGTTCGAGGACACGCGGTTGATGCAATAGACGCAGTCGTAGATGCAGAAGTTGGTCAGCAGGATCTTCAGCAGGCTGATGCAGCGCCCGTCCGGCGTATAGGCGTGGCAGATGCCCATGCCCTCGGTCGAGCCAATCCCCTTGCCGCCGCGACTGTCGCGTTTCGACGTTCCCGACGAGGAGCACGAGGCGTCATATTTGGCTGCGTCCGCCAGAACCGCCAACTTCTTCCGCAAATCCAGCTGAGCCATTGTTCCCATTATGTTCTCTTTCGGGAACGGGGTCCAGCGGCGGGTGGTCGCAGCGGCGGCGACCTATCTCAGATAGTTCAGGAGCGAGACTTCCCGGAGCTGGCTGACCACCTGGGCCGAGGCCTGGACCGCGATCTGCGACAGTTCCAGATCCGTCACCGCCTTGGCCATGTCGGCGTCCGTCCGCTCCGCCACCAGTTCATCCAGCGACAGCTTCTGGGCTTCGTGGCTGGTCTGGATCTGCTCCATCCGCTTCTGCAGCGAGCCGTTGCGCGAGGCGGTGTCCACGGTCGATTTCACAGCGGCGTCGATCCGGCTCAACTGATCGGTCAACCAGGCTTTCTGGGCCTCCGTCGGCTTTCCGGTCAGGGGCCCCGTGGCGGGATTGTCGTTGTAGGCCCGGATGTCGCGGAAGATCTGGAAGATGTGGCTTTCGGTGACGCCGTCATCCTCAATGAAGGTGAAGCCATCTGCCAGATAGCCCGTCTCGACCGACGTGTTCTCCGCTACCCGCGACACCGGCTTGATCGAGTCGTTGTTGAGCGTTGCCGCCACGCTCGCGGCGGCCGCGAGATCCGACAGATTGCCGACCAGAACCGGGGCGTTGGTCGTGTCCGCGCCGGAAAAGAGATAGCCGCCCTGGTGGCGGGCATTGAGGCCGTTCGAGACGTTCTGGAACTGCCCCGCGATATCAAGCATCAGCGTGGTCGCGGAATCGGACGCCAACACGCCGCCCACGGCTTCGCGCACGGCGGTCAGCGCATCGGCAATCTGGGTCAATGCCAGATCCTGCGCCTCCAGCCTCGCCGTGACCACCTCGCCGGTATCGAGAAAGCCCTGCACCCGGCTCTCGGCCCCCTTCAGGGCCGTGAGGGTTTCGGAACTCCTGCCGAAGCCGGTCAGATCGGTCGCGACCTTTCGGGTCGAGAGGCGATTGGAGGCGTTCTCCTGCTGCTGCTGTGCCGCCATCAGATTGAGCAGCGCCGACTGGTAGTTTCCGGTGGTCGAAACGCGGGTCATCAGATCATCCCCAGCAACATGTCGTACATGTCCTTGGCCGCCTGGATCATTCGGGCGGAAGCGTTAAAGGCTTGCTGATAGGTGGTCATCAGAACCAGTTCCTCGTCCAGGTTCACACCCTCGAAATTGGCCTGCCGGGACGACGCCTCGGTCGCCAGTGCCTGGGCGCTCAGCTGGCGTGATCTGGCCGTCTGGGCTCGTCCCCCGATCTCGCCTGATAGTTCAGACGCATAGCGGGAAACAGACAGACTACCGCCCGGGCTGTCGCCTGCGGCCGAGAACCGGACCGTCGTCTGCCCCGCATCGGCCAGCCCCAGGGCTCCGCGACCATCTCCAGTGCTCAGCGCCGTCGTGCCTGCCGGCGCCGCAAGATTGAGCTTCGCAAGCGCAAGTTTCGCCGGACTCTGGCGGATGTCGGTCCTGACCGTGAACCCGTCAGCACGGGACGCCCGGACCCCGCCGAACCCGAACAACTCCGCCGCTGAAACGCCCGACGGTGACTGGGTCGTGGTATCCTCAAGCACGCTCATGCGGGCGGGCGGATCGCCATAGCCCTTGAACGTCAGCTCGCCGGTCGGCCCCAGGGTGAAGGCCCCGTAGCTCCCCACGCCGCTGCCGGTGCTGTTCAGGGCGGTGATCAGTTCCCCGACGGTCCCGGCCGGACCGGGCACGGTCACCTTTACGTCGCGGATCTTCATCCCGCTCTCGGCGGTGAACCGGAACGTCAGCGTCTGCCCCGCGGCAAACCCATGCAGGGAGGTGGCAGTCAGTCCCTGATCATAGAAGGCCGGCCGGTCGGTCGAGATCAGGTCATTCATTCCGAAATAGTGCGAGAATCCCCGCCCGGCCTTGTCGGTCGGCGTCGTCGCACTGTCGGCGATGGCGATCCCGTTGGCACCGGTTGCCGTCAGCGTCAGCCGGCCGTCGGTAAAGCTCGCTGTTGCTGCCCCACCCAGCTGGGTGTTCAGGTCTGCGAGAAAGGTCGCCGGCGTCGAGGCCGCCCCGTTGATGGTCAGGGTCGCGCCGGAAAACACGATGTCCACCTCGGTGGTCATCGCGCCGGTTGTCGGATTGACGACCGCGATGGTCGTCTCTCCGGTAAAGCCCGTGATTGCCGTTTCCAGCGTCTGGCCGACGTTGCGTCCGGTCAGGGACCCGGGGGCGGGAACGGCGGAGTTTGCATTATGGGCCCGGTTCAGTTCGTCGGCGACGTGACTGACCAGCTCGGCCAAACGTTCAGCCGTCTGCGGCGCATCCACATCGCGCAGCTCCATCAGGCCCTTGATCTCGCCACTCACGAGTCCGTCGGCAAAGGCACGCTTGGCCCCTCCCGGCTCGGTGATCCAGATGTCGTTGAAGCTCGTTTCCGCGTTGACTGTGCCGGCCCGGTTGTATTCCAGCGTCGCCGCTCCGGCCCCGGCCAGCATCACGCCCGCCCCGGTCCGGATCGACACCCCGCCGACCCCGCGCGAAGTCACCTGGACATCCATCAGACCCGACAGCTCGGCTACCATCCGCCCTTGCTCGGTTTCCGCCCCCGAGGCGTCGCCGTTCAGGATCTTGGCCCGGGCGATATCCTGGTTCAGGACCTCGATCTGCTGCAGCAGGCTGTTGGCCCGTTCGACCGCGCTCTGGATCCGCCCGTCGGCGTCTTCCCGCACGGCCTGGATCTGGTTGGAGACCCGGGACGCCTCATCGAACACCGCTTGGGCCCGGAACAGGGCCTCCTGACGACGGGGAGCTGACACCGGGTCCTCCGCGGCCACGGCGAAGGCTGAGAAGATGTCATCGATCTGGGAAAAGAAGCCTGTATCGCCCCCGGGGTCGCCGAACAGCGACTGAATCCGGTCATAGAGTTCGTAGCGGACTCCCTGGCGGCTGGACTCGGCCCCGGCGCTCAGGCTTGCGGCCTGCAGGAAGCGGTCCGTCGCAAGACGTACGCGCGACACCTCCACGCCCGTCCCGACGCCCTGGCTCGTCAGCGAGACCTGGTCGCCGATCTTGCGGACATAGCCGGGCGTGTTGACGTTGGAGACGTTGTCCGAAACGATCCGCAGCTGAGTCTGGGCCGTCTGAAGACCCGAGTTGGCGATGTTCAGGATCGAGGTCAGGCTCATCCGCTTAACCCTCCACCCGGCAAGGCCTGCCCGGCATTGTGCATGTCTTGCCCGGCGCGCAGGTCACACCTGCTCACCAACCATCTGAAAACACTCGATAAGATGAAGCACGCTTCGGTCATGACTGATAACGAGCGCAAGCGGCGGGCCAGCCCGGGGACCCGGTAGACCAACCGGGCAAAAAACGACGGAGCGCGGCAAGAATCCCCCGTCACCCTCACGCCTGAAATCCTCTTGGTCGGTGATTTTACTGTAGTTTAACAGTGACTTGGCCCCAGACTCTGCAGGTGGCCCAAGGCTTGCGACAGGGGTGGTGAACCTTTTGGCGCAGCAGGCGCCTATGCCCTCCATCCAGAAACGCCTGCAACCGCATGTCCGACATCAACCTCGCCTTCGTCCCGCCGGCTCCAGCCGCCTCCACTTCGCCCCGGCGCGAGGCAGCCGACCGCACGGACGGTGACTTTGCCGCCGCCCTCGAAGCTGCGACGACGGCCGATGCCCCCCCTCCGGCCCGCACGCGGTCGGATGCGGCCGCCTCTGGACCTGACAGTTCTGCCGAAGCTGCCGGGTCGACGGGAAAGGGAGAGACGGACAGCCTCGTTGAAGCGCCAGACGACGCCAGCGAGTTCTTCTGTTGATATCACAACATCCCCGGCGCCCGTCGCTGTTCCGGTCGTGCCCGTCCCGGTCCCGGTCGCGGAAGGGTCGATGTTGTCCGGCGAGGGGTCAGAAGCTGCACCGGCATCCAGCGAACCGACCCCTGCCCCTTTGCCCCCGGGCGATGAAAGCGCGCCCGACACACTGCCGGCCTCCCCGACGGCCGGAACAGATGCGGCCGGGCGCGCCGCTGAGGCCGAAGCTGCCGCGTCTGCGAAGTCGGAGGCCGGTATGCCCCGCACCCCGGCAGCGCCTTTCCCCGGTACCAGCAGCCCGCAGGAAAGCCCTGCCCCGACGCCCCTCCCGACCGCAGGATCGGGAACCGGGACTGACAGCCTCCGGGCCGCCGCCGACGAGCCGGGCCTCTCCGGGCGGTTACTGGCCGACCCGCAGGCAGCCCAGGCGGATCAGGCCGCCCTGGACCGGATCGCGGCCGAGGCCGGGCGCACCACCGGCGGCCTCGGCACGACGACGGGCACAGCCACCCCCACTGCCGTGCCGGCACCAGCGTCGGGCAAGCCCGCCGCTGTCGTCAGCCCCGACCCGCCGGCCGCCGCCAACCTTGATCCCGCCCCCGCACAGCCATCCGCCGCTCTGCCCCCGCCCGTTGCGGGAGGACCGCGTACCCGCGATGTGATCGACCGGGCCAATGCCGGCCGTTCCGACGGTGCCGGTCAGGCCCTCTCGGCGGCCCCCGCGCCAGACGACGCCGAGGCCGGTACCGGAACGCCGTCCCCTGCCGTCCAGCAGGCGTCTGCAGCGGATCCGGCGGCTCCCCGCCTCGGGGAACCCCTCGTGGCCGACGTGACGGTCGCAGACCCGGCCGAGCCGCCCGCAACCTTCCTCGCGCCCGCGGAGACGAATGCCGCCGAGGCGCGTGCCGCCGAGGCTGCCGAAACCCTGTCCCTGTCGACGACCTCGCGGGCCTCGGTCGAGACGACGGCCCAGATCGCCGCCCAGATCGTCCGGAAGCTGGAGGGCCGCTCGACGCGGTTCGAAATGGCCCTGACCCCGGAAGGGCTGGGCCAGGTTGACGTCAGTCTCGACATCGACGCCGACGGCCAGCTCGCCGCCCGGCTGTCTTTCGACAACCCCCTGGCCGCGACCGAGCTACGCGGACGCGTCGACGAACTGCGGCGTCAGTTGCAGGAAGCGGGGTTCACCGTCGCAGACGACGCCCTGTCCTTTACCCAGCGCGACGCCTCCGCCGGCCAGGGCGGTGCCTTCGACCGGCGACCGGATCCCCGCAGCGCCCGCGCCTTCGGAGCCGCTTCGCGCGTGTCCGCCGATGCCGATCTCCTCGCTCCACCGCCCCGCTGGATGTCTCTCACCCTGACGCCCGACCGCGTCGATATGAAGGTCTGACCCCATGGTCGATGCCATCACCACAACCGAGGCAACCAGCCGCGCCACCGCCAGCCGCACCAGCCTTGTCTCGAATTTCGAGACCTTCCTGCAGCTGCTGACCGCCCAGCTGAAAAATCAGGATCCCCTGTCGCCCCTCGATTCCAACGAGTTCACCGCCCAGCTGACCCAGATGACAGGGGTCGAGCAGCAACTGCTCACCAATGACCTCCTGACCAGCCTTCTGGCGGCGCAGCAGGGCACCGGCCTCGGCGGGGCGACCAACTACATCGGCAAGGAGGCCACGGCGGCCTGGTCGGTCACCACACTGGATGAAGGCAAGGCCAACTGGACCTATGAACTGGGCGCCTCGGCCTCGTCGGCGACACTTTCGGTGCTGGACAGCGAAGGCAAGGTGGTCTGGACCGGACCCGCGCCCGACCGCACCACCGGCACCCACGGCTTCGTCTGGGACGGCAAGACCACCGCCGGCGGGCAGTTGCCGGACGGCGGCGTCTATTCCCTGAAGATTACGGCCAAGAATGGCACCAATGATGTCGCCGCCCAGGTCCTGACCCAGGGCCGGGTCTCGGGCGTCGAGCTCTATGACGGCGTGCCCTACCTCACCATCGGCGGCTCCATCGTGCCCGTCTCCAGCGTCATCGCCCTCGATGAATACGAGGCGCCCGCGCCCGTCACCACACCGGTGCCGGCAACGCCCACCGCGTGATCACCTGACCTCCCTTCTCCGTTTCTGCGTTTCCTGAGGACACCCCACCATGAGTATCAACTCCGCCCTTCTCGCCGGCGTCTCCGGCCTGAGCGCCAACTCGGCGGCCCTCGCCGCGATCTCGCAGAACATCGCCAACGTAAACACCGTCGGCTACAAGCGTACCTCGGCCGAATTCTCGACCATCGTGAACGGTCAGAACTCGGGTGCCGGCTACTCGGCCGGCGGCGTGCTCGCCAACACCCGCAACTTCATCGCCCAGGCCGGCCAGCTTCAGCGCACGACCTCCTCGACCGACCTCGGGATCGCGGGCCAGGGCTTCTTCGTCACGACCGAAAAGCCCGAGGGTCTGGACGCCGGCGACGCCCGCCTGTTCACCCGCGCCGGAGCGTTCCGCGTCGATGACTTCGGCTATCTCAAGAACACGGCCGGCCTGTATCTCCAGGGCTGGCCGGTCGACTCCGAGGGCGGCATCACCACCGATCCGTCCGATCTGGGTCGCCTCCGTTCCATCAACGTCGGCTCCGTCGGCGGCACGGCCGAGCCCACCACCCGGGCCCAGCTCAACGCCAACCTGCGGTCCAGCCAGACTCCGTCGCCCTTCGTGGTCCCCGCCGTCAAGAACGCAGTGCTCGACAACACTGCGCCGACGCCGGTTGCACACAACTATACGGTCGACTATGCGCGGCCCACGCCCTTTGTTGCAGACACCTGGGACGTCACCATCCGGGAGGCTTCGACCAGCACGACCTTCACCGGGACCGTGACCTACGACCCCACCTCCGGGGCCCTGCTGACCAGCACCCTGCCGGGCGGCTCCCTGACCACGCTGGATATTGCCGCTGGCGTGACGGTGCCGCTGGCCAGCCTCGGGCTCAGCACCTCGGCCGAGGTTCTGGCGCGCTACGACGTCTCCACCAACTCGATGTCGGTCTACAACGCCGAGGCCGACACCGGCTTCAAGCCCGACTTCCAGATCACCGTGCCGGTCTCCGACTCCAAGGGCGGCCAGCGCACAATCGCCTACTCCTTCCTGAAGACCGAGAACCCGAACGAGTGGCAGGCCGAGGTGCATGTCGTTCCGGCCAGCGACATCGACAACGGTTCCACCCCGTCCAACGGTATCCTCAAGTCTGGCCTCGTCCTGTTTACCCAGGATGGTCGCCTCGACATCGACGGGATGAAGGCGGCCGAGATCGCCACGCCGGGCTCGATGCTGTTCGCTGACCCGGCGGTAGCGTCCATCACCCTGAACGCTTCGGACTCGACCGTCACACCCAGTGCGACCGCCCCGAAATGGACCACGGCGCTGGGCATCGACGACCAGTCTGTGGCCTTCGACCTGACTGCCTCCGCCGGCGGTCTGACACAGTACGATTTCAGACTTCATCGTCCAGGCCGTGGTCACCAACGGCACGGCATTCGGCAACCTGTCGAGTATCGAGATCGATGAGGAAGGCTTCGTCACCGCCGCCTTCGATAACGGCGTCACCCGCCGCATCGCCCAGCTTGCGCTCGCGACCTTCACCAGTGCCGACAGCCTGACGCCCGCCAGTGGCAACGCCTATCGCGTCAGTCAGGGCTCGGGCACCTATAACCTCAAGACCCCCGGCAGTGGGGGGGCCGGCCTGATCGGGGCGTCCCAGCTCGAGGCGTCCACCGTCGATCTGTCGCTGGAGTTTACAGGTCTGATCACGACCCAACGGGCCTATTCGGCGTCCTCCAAGATCATCACCACGGCCGACGAAATGTTGGCTGAACTGATCAGCATCAAACGCTGATCTCCCGGTAACGCGTCGTTAGGCTGAATGACCCATTACTCAAAATCGCGCGGGAAACAGCGTTTTGTCGGGAGTGGATTTTATCCATTCCTTCACCACGACGCTAAACGCGCCCTTAGCGGCACATCGCTACCTTCAGCATCAGTTGGTGGTGGTGAATGAGGCATAGGCCCATGTTGCAAGAGCGACGCGTAAACAAGCAGGGCGAGCAGTATGTGGTCGGTCCGACGGGCACCCCCCTGACGATGCGCGACCTGCCGCCCGAGAACACGGACCGTTGGGTCATCCGCCGCAAGGCCGAGGTCGTCGCCGCCGTGCGCGGTGGCCTGATCAGCCTCGAGGATGCCCTGACCAAATACCGTCTGACGGCCGAGGAATTCCTGGCCTGGCAGAAGGCGATCGACAAATGGGGCATGCAGGGTCTGCGGACCACGCGGATCCAGAACTACCGTTCCTGAAGCTTTCTCCCCGAAAGCACGATGGCGGCCGCCCCCGGCAACGGGGGCGGCCGTTGTCGTTTCTGCCCCGGCCTCGAAATCGTCCCCCATCCCCTCTATATGCGCGCCATGACCCTCGACGCGGCCATCGTGGCCGAGCCCCTCTGCGCCCTGCCCGACATCGCCGCTCCCGACATGGAGGCGGCGATCGCCTCGGCGCGCGCGGCCGTCGGCCTGCCGGTCGGATCGCGCGTCGTGGCGGCCATGTCCGGCGGCGTCGACTCCACCGTCGTCGCCGCCCTCCTGCACAAGGCGGGCTACGACGTCGTCGGTGTCACCCTGCAACTCTATGACCACGGCGCGGCCCTGAAGAAGAAGGGGGCCTGCTGCGCCGGTCAGGACATCCACGACGCCCGTCTGGCCGCCGAAATGCTGGGCATCCCCCACTATGTCCTCGACTATGAAAGCCGCTTCCGCGACGCCGTCATCGACCAGTTCGCCGACTCCTATCTGAAGGGCCAGACCCCGGTCCCCTGCATCCGCTGCAATCAAACCGTGAAGTTCCGCGACCTGCTGGACGTCGCCCGCGACCTGGGGGCCGCCGCCATGGCCACCGGCCACTATGTCGGGCGCGCCGTCACCGCCGACGGCCGCACCCAGATGCGCAAGGCCATCGATCCCTCGCGCGACCAGTCCTACTTCCTGTTCGCCACCACGCGCGATCAGCTCGACTATCTGCGCTTCCCCCTCGCCGGTCTGGAAAAGCCCGCCGTGCGCGGCGTGGCGGCCGAACTGGGCCTGCGCATCGCGGCCAAGCCCGACAGCCAGGACATCTGCTTCGTCCCGTCGGGCGACTACCGCACCCTGATCGACCGCCTGCGCCCCCAGGGCCGCGAGGCCGGAGAGATCGTTCACATGGACGGCCGGGTGCTGGGCCAGCACGCCGGCATCACCGACTACACCATCGGCCAGCGCCGCGGCCTCAACGTCGCCGTCGGCGATCCCCTGTTCGTGGTCCGGCTGGACCCGGACACCCGCCGTGTCATCGTCGGCCCGCGCGAGGCCCTGCTGACCGCCGCCCTGACGCTGGACGAAACGAACTGGTTGGGCGACGAGATCTCGATCGAGGCCGCCGCCGAGGCGAACACCCCGGTCCTCGCCCGCGTCCGCTCGACCCGTCCGCCCTCCCCGGCCCGGCTGACCCTGTCGGACGGACAGGTGTCGGTCGTGTTCGAAACCGGCGAGGAAGGCGTCGCCCCCGGTCAGGCCTGCGCCCTCTACGACCCCACAGACCCCGACCGCCTGCTGGGCGGCGGCTTCATCGCCAGCACCACGGCCGTCGTCCCCGTGGCCGATGTCTGAGACGCTCGACACCCGCACCGCCCTGCCTGAGGCGCATCGCTGGCTTCTGGAGACCTTTCCCCGCCTGCAATGGCACGACCCGGCGCTGGGCGAGATCGCCCGCTTCTGGCTGCAGATGCACGGCGGCTTCCGCCAGCAGCAGGCGCAGATGCAGGTCCAGACCACTCGCTGGCGCACCGACGGCGACCTCCTCACCCTGCACCGCACCCTGATCCCGACGTTGCAGGGCTTCCTCCAGCATCTGGACGGCCACCACCGGGTCGAGAGCGGTCACTATTTCCCCGTCATGCGCCGGGTCGAGCCGCGCATCACCGCCGGGATCGACTTGCTGGACGCCGACCACGACGCCATTCACGGCCACCTTGAGGCCCTGTTCCGCTCGGGCCTCGCCTTCCATCAGGCCATGGCCGGCAACACACCGGACGCCGCCGACACTGCCGCCCGTCTCGCCGACACGCTCGACCGGATCGCCCCGCCGCTGGTGCGTCATCTGGAGGACGAGGAAGACATCGTCATCCCCCTGATCACCCGCCACGCCGACGCTTTCGGGGGCTGAGCAAAGGTTAATTCGCTGACAGACTGCATCCGTTGGGGTCATATCCGGGCTCTGGCGTCTGTGATCACATCCATGAAGGGGCTGTCAGCCATGCGAACCGTCTGTTTCGTTTCCGTCCTCGCCCTGCTGGCCGCCGCACCGGCGCTCGCGGCCTCCCCGCCGGTGAGCGAGGCTCCGGCCCAGGCCGGCGCAGCCGCCCACCCGACCTGGAGCGCCGCCCAGTTCTTCGAAACCACCAGCTACGGTATGGCCAGCGCGGCGGGCCTCGCCTGGTCGCCCGATGGCCAGTCGATCCTGATCTCGTCCGATGTCACCGGAGTATTCAACGCCTGGGCCCTGCCCGTAGCCGGCGGCGCACCGGAGCCCCTCAGCGCCTCGACCGGCGTCGCCACCTTCGCCGAGAGCTGGTTCCCGAACGACGGCCGGGTCCTGCTGACGGCCGACAGCGGCGGCGGCGGCAGCGAACTGACCCATGTCTATGTCCGCGAGCTGGATGGCACGCTCCGCGACCTAACCCCCGGCGACGCCGTCAAAGCGGACCTGCTGGGCTGGTCCGGCGACCGCTCCACCTTCTGGGTCACCTCCAACGCCCGCGACGCCAGCGTCTTCGACGTCTATGCCGTCGATCCGGCGACCTATGAGATGACCCTGCTGTTCGAGAACCCGGGCATGAACCTCTCGGCGATCTCGCCGGACGGCCGCTGGGTCGCGCTGGACAAGGCCATCAGCAGCGCCAGGTCGGAGATCTATCTGGTCGACCTGCAGGGCGACCGCCAGCCCCGCCTGATCACGCCCCACCCGGGGGACATCGCCTTTTCGGCCTATGACTTCACCCCTGACAACCAGGGGCTGATCTATGCCACCAACGAGCATGGTGAGTGGAACCAGGCCTGGCGGCATGACCTCACGACCGGCGAACAGACTGAATTCCTGGCCGCCGACTGGGATCTGATGTTCGTCAGCTTTTCCCCGTCCGGCCGCTACCGCGTATCGGCGGTCAACGCCGACGCCTCAACCCGCCTGACCCTGCTCGACACCACGACGGGCCAGCCGGTCACCCTGTCCGGCCTGCCCGACGGCGACATCGGTTCGGTCCGTTTCAACGCGGACGAGAGCCGCATCGCCTTCACCGTCTCTTCCGACACCTCGCCCAATGACGTGTTCGTCGGCGATCTTGCGAGCGGCCAGACCCGTCGCCTGACCACGGCCCTTAACCCCGCCATCGACGAGGATGTCCTCGTCGAGGCTACCATCGTCCGCTATCCGGCGGAGGGCGGCGTCATGGTGCCGGCTGTCCTGTACCGTCCCCGCGGGGCCTCGGCCGCGAACCCGGTGCCGGCCATCGTCATGGTGCACGGCGGTCCGGGCGGCCAGACGCGACGCGGCTATTCCGCCATGGTCCAGCATCTGGTCAATCACGGCTATGCCGTGCTGGGCGCGAACAACCGCGGGTCCTCCGGCTACGGCAAGACCTTCTTCCACATGGACGACAGGGCCCATGGCGAGGCGGACCTGCGCGACATCGTCGCCGGCGGCCAGTGGCTGCGGGATCAGGACTGGGTCGCAGACGATCAGGTCGCCGTCATGGGCGGGTCCTACGGCGGCTACATCACCGCCGCGGCCCTCGCCTTCCACCCCACGGCGTTCGAGGCCGGGGTCAACATCTTCGGGGTCACCAACTGGGTCCGGACGCTGGAATCCATTCCGGCGTGGTGGGGGGCCAACCGCACGGCCCTGTTCGACGAGATGGGCGATCCGGCCACCGACGCCGAACGGCACCGCCGTATCTCGCCCCTGTTCCACGCGTCCAACATCCAGCGCCCGCTGCTGGTGGTCCAGGGGGCCAATGACCCGCGCGTGCTTCAGGTCGAGAGCGATGAACTGGTGGCCGCGGTCCGCGCCAATGATGTGCCGGTGGAATATGTCCTGTTCCCGGACGAGGGCCACGGCTTCCAGCGCCGCGCCAACCGGATCACGGCCCAGGAGGCCTATCTGACCTTCCTGAACCGCCACGTCCGCAAGGTCGACTGACGGGCCCGGCTACGCCGCCTCTTCGGAGGCGGCGTCTCTCGGCATCACCTCTCCGACGGTGGGACAGTTCTCGGCCCGGGTCAGGCGGATGTCCTTGGGGCTAACCATCTCGCCGCAACAGCCGCAGGCGATCTTCGGGTCCAGCGAATGGCCGCAGCCGGCATGGACCATGTCGAACCCGGCGGTCTCCAGCCCATAGACATGCTTGTTGCCCCAGGCGTGCAGGGTCACCAGCACGGCGTACAGATCCTTGCCCTTGGCGGTCAGGACATATTCGTTGCGGGGCGGCCGTTCCGAATACAGCTGCGGCTCCAGCACCCCGTGCTGGACCAGGGTCTTCAGCCGCGCCGCCAGGACGTTGCGCGCCACCCCCAGCCGCTCCTGCCACTGCTCGAAGCGCCGCACGCCCTGAAACGCATCCCGGATCACCAGCAGCGTCCAGGGATCGCCGATCACTTCAAGCGTCGCGGCGATCGAACAGCTCTGGCGTGAATAATCCGCAGTTCTTCCCATGGCTTGAAGGTGACCTCGCGTCAGCCCTTTTGCAAGTGGGTTGCCAAACCGAACCCGGTCGCCGTCTCCTCCCCGCCCAACAGGGACGCGCCCCACCCCGTTTTCGCTCAAGCAGCGAGGAACCGCGTTCCGAGCGGTAGCGCCCTGAACTAAAATGCGCTCAAGCAGCGAGACGCCGCGCGTCGAGCGATAGCGCGCTCCGAAGGAGCCACGAAAGATGTGCAACACCTATGCGATGAAGATCCCGCCGGCGGATCTCGTCCAGGCCTTCGCCCAGATGCGGATTCCGCTGGTCTTTCCCGAAGGCACGCCCAACGCCGAGCCCAATGACCGGATCCGGCCTACCGATCCGGCCTTGCTGGTGCGCGGGACGGCCGATGGCGAGGCGAGCTTGACCTCCGTCCGCTGGGGCTGGCCGCCCGCCGCCCCCAAACGCCCCCTGCTCATCAATCTCCGCAGCGAGGGCCGCAGCCTGACCACCGGCCGGGCCCTCGTCCCCGCCAGCTGGTTCTATGAATACACCGGCAGCAAATACCCCAAGACCCAGTGGACGATCGCCCCGGCCGGCCCCTACCTGCTCACCCTCGCCGCCCTCTGGAAACCCACGCCCGAGGGGCCCCGCTTCGCCCTCCTGACGGTAGACGCCGGTCCCGACATCGCCGCCACCCACGACCGCCAGCCCGCCGTCGTCGCCCCGGCCGACTGGTCCGCCTGGCTGGATGAGGGCGGCCGCCCCCCGCACCTGTCCCCCTCCCCCGCCGGAGCGTTCAGGGTGTTCGAGACGGCAAAGGGCTGATCGCAGGCTCCCCACGGGCTGCGGCAGGGAGGAGACAAACACCCCGTCCCGCCCTATACGCCGCCCCCAGCCTCCAGAGACCCGCCCTTGCCCTTTCCCTTCAACATCGCCGCCACTGAAGGTCGCGCCCGCACCGGGGTGCTGAAGACCCCGCGCGGCGACATCCGCACCCCGGCCTTCATGCCCGTCGGCACCGCCGCCACGGTCAAGGCGATGAGCGTGGATCAGGTCAAGGCGACCGGGGCCGACATCCTGCTGGGCAACACCTATCACCTGATGCTGCGCCCGGGCCCCGAGCGGATGGAGCGGCTGGGCGGACTGCACCGGTTCATGGGCTGGGACAAACCCATCCTGACCGATTCCGGCGGCTTCCAGGTCATGTCCCTGGCGGGCATCTCCAAGGTGACGGAGGAGGCGGTGACCTTCTCCAGCCATATCGACGGCTCGAAACACGTCCTGTCGCCCGAACGGTCGATCGAGATCCAGGCGGACCGGATCGGGGCCGACATCTCCATGCAGCTGGACGAATGCGTCGCTTACCCGGCCGAAGAGCCCCGCGCCCGGGCCGCCATGGAACTGTCCGCCCGCTGGGCCGCCCGCTCGAAGGCCGCCTTCGGCACGCGCGAGACCCAGGCGCTGTTCGGCATCCAGCAGGGCTCGACCTTCGAAAATCTGCGCCGCGAGTTGGCCGACCGGCTGATCGAGACCGGCTTCGACGGCTATGCGATCGGCGGCCTCGCCGTCGGTGAAGGGCATGCGGCCATGTGCGAGGTGCTGGACTATGCCCCCGCCATGCTGCCCGCCGACCGCCCCCGCTATCTGATGGGCGTGGGCAAGCCCATCGACCTCGTCGAGGCGGTGTATCGCGGCGTCGACATGTTCGACTGCGTCCTGCCCACCCGTGCCGGCCGCCACGGTCAGGCCTGGACCTCGGAAGGCCCCATCAACCTCAAGAACGCCCGCTTCGCCGAGGATCAGGACCCGCTGGACCCGACCATCGAGGGCCCGTCCTCGCTGTATTCAAAGGCCTATCTGCACCACCTGATCCGGGCCGACGAGATTCTCGGCAAGACCCTGCTCAGCTGGCACAACGTCGCCTTCTTCCAGACCCTGACCGCCGCCATGCGCGAGGCCATCACCCACGGCCGGTTCGAACAGTTCCGCCGCGACTTCCACGCCCGGCACACCTCGAACTGACGGATCAGCCCTTCAGCTGCTCCTCGATGGCGCGCTGGGTCTTTTCGCCGTGATGGGCGTCATCGCGACTGTGGGCCGGGATGTTGGTGCGGTTCGCGCCGGAGTGGACCTCGCCCTCGACCGCCTCGCCCTCGTCCATATAGTCGGCCACCTCGCCGGCCGCCGGCGGGGCGAGGGTCGAGTCCTTCACATCCGGCGCGGCATAGCGGTCCGGCTCCGGCCGGGCCGAGACATGCTGCCCCCGGGCCTGATCATTCGGCTGGATCGGATCGGTGGCGGCGTTCTGGGCGGTGGTCTTGCCGGCCTCGACGTTCTGATGGGGCATCGCGCTCTCCTGTTCCTGATCCGGAATCAAGCGAGCCGGCGCGCCTGCGGTTCCCCGATCAGCGTTGCGACCGTCCCGTCGGCCGGAACCACGCCGGAGAGGCGGGCGGCGGGCAGTTGGCCCGCATGCCCAGACCCTTCAGATAGGCGCGCCGCAGCCGCCCGGCCTCGATGGCGTCCTGCACGACCTTGGTCCGGGCCTGGGCCCCGCTCAGCTGCCGCACCCAGCTGCGGTACGGAATGAAGTCGGTGGTCGCATTGCGGATCGCGTCCAGCGCCGCCTCGGCGAGGGCGTCCTGGCCCCGCTCGTTCAGGGTCGGATTGTCGGGCACCGGCGGCTCATCCCGGTCGGGACCCAGGGCCTCGTCCAGCCGCGCCACCTCGGCCCCGATGGTCGTGCACTGGTTCAGATTTCGCCGGTCATAGGGATTGGCCTGGGCCTGCAGCAGCACGGTCGGGATCTGCTCGCGCCGGACGTTCAGATCGGTCAGGGGCGACAGGGCGGCGCCCCCGAAGCCCTCACCCACCTGCCGCGCGGCCGAACAGCCGCCGAGGATCCCCAGAAAGGCCAGAAGGACCAGACGCCGCATCGGCCGTCAGGCCGCCGGCCGCAGCGTCGCGGGATCGAAGATCTGGATCTCGCTGCCATGCTCGATGAAGACCACGGTCGTCGGATCGCCCTCGACCACGCGGAACGACCGGTCCCCGGCCATCTGGGGCCCCATGGCCCCGCACGGCGGCTCGACGGGCGCGGCCTCGCCGTCGCCCGAGGCAAAGGCGTCCCAGGCGGCCCTGGCCGCCCCGGTCGGCTCGAAGCCGTAGCTACCCGGGGCCGCGCCCTCGACCGTCACCGGCTGGAGCGTGCAGGTGGCCGAATGGGGGCCGGGGGATTTCGCCCGCACGGCCTCGACGAGCGAGTCGATGGGGGCGTCAGCCGCCTTTTTGAAGATCATGATCGCCGGCCGCCGCGCAGCCGCGCCGTCACCGGTCGAACTCGATCGCGAAGCCGGGCAGGGTGTCGTCAGCGACCAGCCGCACATCGCCGGCCTCAGCCCCGCAGGCGTAGCTCCAGATCGACAGACCGGACCCGGTGACCTCGCCCCACTGGCAGCTGGCGAAGGTCTCGGCCATCACCGGAGCGGGCGACGGGGCCGCCGCGTTCGCCGCAGGCGCATCCGCCGGCGCGGTCGCCTGCTGACAGGCACCCGCACCCAGAACGGCGACCACCGCCAGACTCACCACCAGACGACGCATACGATCCCCGCTCACTTGACGCCGCGCACCATACCGGCCCGCGACCCGAAGTCCACGCAGCGGCGGATGAGGGCGCGTGGCTCAGGCAGCGAGCGACCGCGTCGCGAGCGGTAGCCACCAAAAAAGGAGAAAGGCGATGGTACGTCCTCTCGGGCTCGAACCGAGGACCCTCTGATTAAAAGTCAGATGCTCTAACCAACTGAGCTAAGGACGCGCATCGCAGTCGCGAAAACGGGCAGGCCGTTTCGCGGTTGCGCCTTCTGGTTCATCACAGGCCCCGGGTCAAGACCCGTGTCCCGATCGATTCTTCTCAAGCAAGACGGCCCCCGACGACATGAAACCTCTTTCCGGCGTGCGCATCCTCGAGTTCGACGGGCTGGGGCCGGTCACCTTCGCGGGCATGGTGCTGGCCGATCTGGGGGCCGAGGTCGTGCGCCTGACCCGGTCCGATGGGGCGGGTGTCTTCGGCGATGTCGGCGGGGCGGTGCTGCACCGCGGCCGGGCGGCGGTGGCGGTCGATCTGAAGGCTTCGGCGGATCGCGAACGGGTGCTGGATCTGGTGGCGGCCGCCGATGCGGTCATCGAGGGGTTCCGCCCGGGCGTGCTGGAGCGGCTGGGGCTGGGGCCCGAGGCCTGTCTGGCCCGCAATCCCCGGCTGGTGTTCGGCCGGATCACCGGCTGGGGCCAGACCGGGCCGCTGGCGCAGACGGTCGGTCACGACCTGAACTACATCGCCCTGACCGGGGCGCTTCATGCGATGGGCGAGCCCGACCGGCCGCCGCGCCCGCCCCTGAATCTGGTCGGAGACTATGGCGGTGGGGCCATGCTGCTGGTCACGGGCGTGCTGGCGGCGGTGATCGAGGCCCGGACGACGGGTCGGGGCCGGGTCGTGGATGCCGCCATGACCGACGGGGTCGCCCTGCTGTCCAGCCTGTTCCTCGCCCTGTCGGCCAGCGGGCTGTGGTCGGATGCGCGCGGGAGCAACCTGCTGGACGGGGGGAGCCCCTTCTATCGCTGCTACACCTGTGCCGACGATCAGTTCGTCGCGGTCGGCGCGCTGGAGCCCCGGTTCTATGCCGCCCTGCTGCGGGGGCTCGGCGTCGACCCGGATAGCGCCACCCAGTTCCCGCCCAGCGGCTGGCCCGCCCTGCATGAGCGGTTCGAGGCGCTTTTCAGGGCCCGCACCCGCGATGATTGGGCCGACCATTTCGCCGGCACCGAGGCCTGTGTCACGCCGGTCCTGACCTTCGCGGAGGCGGCCGACCATCCGCACAACCGCGCGCGGGGCACCTTCGCCGGATCACCGGTCCAGCCGGCCCCGTCTCCCCGGTTCGACGGCGAGGCCGGGGCGATGGAGCCCGCGACGGCCCTGTCGCTGGACGCCGCCCTGGCCCTGTGGCGTCAGGCCGCCGCGCCCTGAGCCTCGTCCCGGGCCGCGCACGCCTCGGTCAGGGTGGCGGCCAGCAGCACCAGATCGATCGGCTTGGTCAGGAAGGCATGGACCCCCGTCTCGTCCCAGGCCGACCGGTGCACGTCCATGGCATTGGCGGTCAGGGCGATCAGGGGGGTGCGCTGGTTCAGCCCGCCGGCCCGGATCCGTTTGGTCGCTTCCAGCCCGTCCATGACCGGCATCTGCATGTCCATCAGGATGGCGTCGAAGCGCTGGGTGCGCGCCGCCTCGACCGCCTCGGCCCCGTTCTCGACCAGGACGATCCGGCAACCGTGCGGCTCCAGCAGCAGGGTCAGGATACGACGGTTCACGGCGTGGTCGTCGGCGGCGAGGATGACCCGCCCTTCCAGTCCGGCCTGGACCTCGGCCTTCCTGCGGGTTTGCGTCGTCTCTTGCGCCACGAACTCGACCGGCAGGCTGAGCGTGAAGGTCGAGCCCCGGCCCTCCACGCTTTCGGCCGTCAGGCTTCCGCCCATGATCTCGGCCAGCTTGCGGCTGATGGCGAGGCCGAGGCCGGTTCCGCCGAACTTGCGCGTGGTGCTGGCGTCGACCTGGGCGAAGCTGTCGAAGATGTGCACCAGCCGGGCGGACGGGATGCCGCACCCGGTGTCCACCACCGACACCACCAGCCGGCTGTCCGCCGCCTGCCACTCGACGAGGACGGTGATCGACCCGTCCTCGGTGAATTTGACCGCATTGGACAGCAGGTTGAACAGCATCTGCTGCAGCCGCAGGGGATCCGTACGGATGAAATCCGGCACATCGGGGTCGATCTGGATTTTCAGCCGGACCCCGTTGGCCGAGGCGCGCGGCTGCCACAGGCGGCCGAGCGACCCGAGCTTCTCGCGCAGGTCCATGACCGAGGATTCCAACTCCATCTTGCCGGCCTCGATCTTGGAGAAGTCGAGCACGTCGTTCAGCAGACCCACCAGCACATCGCCGGCGTCCAGCAGCATGGACACATGTTCCCGCTGCTCGCGGTCCAGCCGCGTCCGCCGCAGCAGATTGGCGGCCGAGATGACGGCATTCATCGGGGTCCGGATCTCGTGGCTGATGACGGCCAGGAAGTCCGACTTGGCAGCGCTCGCGACCTCGGCCTTGCGCCGTTCGACGCGGGCCTCGGTATTGGCGGCCTGAAGCGCCGTCGTCGTCATGGAACTCTGCCGGACCGTCACGACCAGATGCATCATGTACAGCACCCCGCCGACCGAGATGAGCAGCTCTTCCGGGCGCTGATCGACGACCGCACCCAGGACGGGGAGGCCGAGGAAATACAGGCTGTGGGGAATCACAGCGGAAAACAGCAGCGGCCGGACATGGTGCATGTGCAGGCTGACGTGCAGAAGCCCGCCCGCCACCTGGATGATGGCGAACAGACGCCCCGGCTCCCCGCCGGCGACCCAGAGCCAGGCCGCGATGCCGGAATAGACGATCACATTGATCGCGGCTGTGGCACAGAGCGCGACCTTGTATCGGGTTGTGGGTTCACGCGTGGGGTGCAGACGCAGGGGACGGAAAACGAACCAGTCGAGGACCTGGGTCGCCACCACCGCACCGAACCATGCCATGGGCCAGAACGACTGGGTCAGGAACCAGGCCGTGAGCGTGATGAAGGCCGCAAGGCCGATCCGCGTCTTCAATTCACGATGACGCACCTGGGCGACCATCGCATAGCCGTTCACCGTCATATCGGGTTTCCTTGCATTCTCCCGTTCTGCCAGAAAGAGACAAAGGATTGGTTGCCGACGATCCTCGGAACCGGCGTGACCGATACGCGTGAAGCCGCTATGGAACAGCCCGGTTCACGGCGCGTTTCGACGCCGACCTTCGGGGGAGACACCACATGAAACAGCTGATCTGGCTCGCGATGTTCGGCGCAGCGCTTGCCCTTGGGGGCTGTGAGGACCCGCAGGGGCCGGATCTTGAGACGGCCCCCGTGCCGATTGAGGCCGAATCCACTCCGGCAGCGGGGAATCAGGGCGTTCCCGCGACCGACCCGGGCGCGGCGACAGATCCTGTGCCCGCCGAACTCAACTCCAATCCCGCCCGGGGAACAGACGTCCGAACAGACGGTTCGACCCGAAAGCGAAACCCTGTTCTATTGAACGACCGCAAGGTCGGCGCGTTTCGATGGTTGAGGGGGCATCTACCACGCCGTGACCCCCCGTCGGGTCCCGCTCCACGGGATTTCAGTTTGACGTCAAGACTCCATCCCTTCTCGGTCGCTTCCGCTGTCGTGGCGGCACTTGTCATGGGCGGAGTGCCCCTGGCCTCCCCTGCCCGCGCGGATCCGCGGGCAGTCGTTCAGGGCGACCTGGAACCGGACCTGCGCGCCCTGCTCGTTCAGGCCATCGGAGAGGTCGACGGTCCGCCTTCGAACGGGTTCGAGGCCCGACGCCGCGCCGCGGCAGCCCGCGAGTCGGCCGAGGCCCTGCTACGGTCGGAAGGCTACTACCAGCCTGAGATCGAATCCGACGTCGAGGGCGAAGACAGTCCGGTTGCCGTGGTCCGGATTGCCCCGGGGCCACGCTTCGTGCTCACCGAGCCGCGGATCCGCTGGACCGCCCCCGAACCCGACGATGAGGTGATCCGGACCGCGCGGTCCGACATCGGGCTGGAGGCCGGCGAACCCGGGAGGGCAGCGGACGTCATCGCCGCCGAGGGCCGCATCATCGCCAGCCTGACCCGGCAGGGCTATCCCGATGCGTCCACCGAGCCGCGTCGCGTGGTTGTCGACCATGCGACGCAGACCGTGGCCCCGACCTACAACATCGACTCGGGGCCGCTGGTCCGGCTTGACGGCGTCAGACTGGAAACCCGTGGCCCCACCAATCCGGCCTGGGTCGCCGGTCTGGCCCCCTGGCAGGAGGGCGACCGCTATGATCCCGATCAGGTCGCCGAGCTGGAGCGGCGCCTTCTGGACACCGGGGTGTATGACGGGGTCTCCGTTGCCCTGACCCCGGAGGACCAGACGACGGCCGAGGGCAACCGCCCGATCATTGTCACTGTGACCGACCGTCCGCGCCGGATCCTCGAGGCTGGTGCCACCTTCTCGACCGCGGACGGCTCCGGCGTCGACGCGATCTGGACCTGGTACAACCGCTTCGGCCGCGCCGATACGCTGCGTTTCGAAGCCCGACTGGCGGATATCGACAGCCGGATCGGGGCTGACCTGTCCCTGCCCCACTGGCGTCAGCCCGGCCAGACCCTGGCCCTGCAGGCGGCGGCCGTGAACGAGGATACCGACGCCTATCGCAGGACCGCGGCGGTGCTCTCCGCCGACCTGCGTCGCAGGATCGGGAAGACCTCCTTCTACAGTTTCGGCGTGGGGCTGGACGCCGGCCGCTATGATGAGAACCGGTTTGATCCGGAGACCCAGGTCCCGATCAGCTCCAGCCGTGATCTCGCCATCCTGACGGGCCGGGGCAGTGCCTACCTGGACCAGTCCAACGATCCCTTGAACCCCACGACCGGATGGCGGGCGACACTCAATGTCCAGCCGACGGCCGTGACCGGTCAGGACACCATTCTCTTCATTCGCGCCGAGAGCCAGCTGACCGCCTACCTGCCTCTTCAGGAAGCCGCGAAGACGGTCGCCGCTGGCCGCGTGCGGCTCGGAACCATCGTGGGCGGGGGCGAGCTCAGCGTCCCTGCCGACCGGCTGTTTTACTCGGGTGGCGGCGGCTCTGTTCGCGGCTATGCCTATCAGGGGGTCGGCCCCCGATTGCCGGACAATACGCCGCGCGGCGGCCTGTCCCTCTTCGAGATCTCTGGCGAGGTGCGGCGCGACCTCGGGCGGAATTTCGGGGCCGTGGCCTTTGTCGATGCAGGGGCGATCGGCTTTGACGAGACGCCCGACTTTTCCAATCTGAGATACGCGGTCGGCGTCGGGGCCCGGTACAATCTGTCGTTCGGTCCCATCCGCGCCGACATCGCCTTCCCGCTGGACAAGCGTGAGGGCGACGCGGACTTCCAGGTCTACGTCAGCATCGGTCAGGCGTTTTGACAGAGCCGGCCCCGCACCCCGACCTGCCCGACACGCCCGCTGCCGCGGAAAAGCGTCAGCGCACGCGCCTTCAGCGGATTGTGTTTTTCGGCGGGCTCGGTCTGGTCGGCGTCGTCGCCCTGATCCTGGTCCTCGTCTTCGGCGGACGGATGTATCTCCTGACGGGTCCGGGCCGCGAGCTGGTCACCGGCTTCGTCACCGGCCAGAAGATCGGCCGCTACGGGCGCATCAATGTCGAGGGCCTGTCGGGCGATCTGTTCAACGATTTCACCCTGGATCGGGTGACGGTCACGGACGCGCAGGGAATCTGGCTGGATGCCCGGAACGTTCGCGTTGACTGGAACTACTGGCCTTTGGTGACACGCCGCTTCCATGCCACCGAGATCACGGCCGGATCGATCCGGCTGCTACGTCGGCCCGAGATCGAGCCGCCGGATGGCCAGCCATCGCGTCCGCTGCCGATCGGCATCGATATCGACCGCCTGACCGCGGACGTGGAACTGATGGAGGGCTTCTCCCGGGAGTATGGCCGTTGGCGGCTGACCGGCGAGGCCACCGTGCCCCGATCCGGGGACAGAACCGCGACCCTCAGCGCCTACAGCCTGAACCGACCGGGGGACTTCCTTCGTCTGGCGGCGACGCTCGGCGAGAAGCCGGAGGATCTCCGCCTCAATCTGCGGGCCAGTGAGGCCCGGGGCGGGCCCCTTGCCGGATCCCTCGGCTATTCAACCGATCAGCCCTTCGCCGCCAATGCCCTGGTCAATGGCGAGATCATCAATGCGACCGTCCGCACCGGCGAGTTCACGCCGCTGACCGTTCGCGGTCGCTATGGCCAGCAGGGTGCCCGCGTCTCCGGGTATTTCGACTTCAGTGGATCGGATCTGCTGGAACCGGTCGTCGAACGGATCGGACGCACCGCCCGCTTCGGCTTCGCCGCCATACCCAATCCCGAACAGGAGGATCTGCAGGGCGTCGCCTGGCGGTTGATCGCGGACAATCTGGAATCCAGTGCACAGGGCATGGTCGACCTCTCGGACCGCAGCGTTCCGGACGGGATGGCGCTGACGGTGTCGACCAACTCCTTGAGTCGGCTCGCGGGCGTGACGACCGCCGGGGCGGCCGGCTGGACCGGCCGCTTCAGCGGTGACGCGGACCGCTGGACCCTGGACGGCGATGTGCGTCTGACCAACGCGACCCTGGCCAGCTATCAGGCGGACACCATCACCGGCCCGCTCGACCTTGCGGCCGATGGCGGCCGCCTGACGCTGCGGGGCACCATCACCGCTGCCGGCGGCCGCGCCGACGGGGTGGTGGGAGCCCTTCTGGGGTCCGCGCCCCGGATCGGCTTCGAGGCCTCACGCCTCGCCGACGGTGCCCTTCTTCTGGAAGAGATCGACGCGCGTGGGGCCGCCCTGACCCTAACCGGCTCGGGCGGACGCGGCCTGACGGGGCGTCTCGGCTTCCGGGGCCGGGCCGAAATCACGGACATCGGACGACTCCGTCCGGGAGCGAGCGGCACGTTTGGAGGCCCCATCCAGGCCGCCTCGGCCCGCAGCGGCGCGCCCTGGACCCTGGCCTTCGATGGACGGGGCACGAACCTCGCCACGGGTATGGAGGAACTGGACCGCCTTCTGGGAGCCACGCCGCGCCTGCAACTGGCGGGGGGCCTCAATGACGGCCGGATCGCGATCGAGCAGGGCCGGCTCACCGGCTCCGCCGGAACCGCGTCGGCACGCGGGCTGATCGAGGCGGACGGCCGGCTGCGCCTGGCCCTCGACTGGGATGCCCGTGGGCCCTTCGGTGTGGGACCCGTGGCTATCGACGGTGCCATGACCGGAGACGGTGCCCTGACCGGGACCCTGGCAAGGCCGCGCGCCGATCTGACGGCCGCCTTCGACAGCATCGCAGCCGGTCCCCTGACCCTGACGGACGCCGACCTCGTGCTGAGCTTCCGCCGGGGCGAGGACTCGTCCGATGGACGGATCGTGCTCACGGCCGGCTCCAACTACGGTCCCGCGCGCGCGGCCGGGAACTTCTTTCTGGGCGGCTCCCGGATTCGTCTGAGCGAGGTGGATGTGAACGCCGGCGGTGTCGTGGCCCAGGGCGCGCTGGCCCTGGCCAACAACGCGCCCTCAAGCGCCGACCTGACCTTCTCGGCCCGCCCGGGGGCCTTCCTGGCCTCGGGTACCGCCGAGGGGCGCGTGCGCCTGACCGAGGGCGCGGGGAACGACACCGCCATCGTCGATGTCACAGGCCGCAACGTCCGGTTCGCCGGATCGGACTATGTCATCCGAACCCTCGCCCTGAACGGGCGCGGCACGCTCGCCCGCCTGCCCTTCACCCTGACGACCGATGTCGGAGGCGCGACCCCGCTGTCCTTCTCCGGATCCGGCGTCTACGCCCGGACCGGTCCGGCGCAGAGCGTCACGCTCGAGGGCTCGGGC
This sequence comes from Brevundimonas sp. R86498, assembly GCF_044598075.1. Classification (GTDB taxonomy): domain Bacteria; phylum Pseudomonadota; class Alphaproteobacteria; order Caulobacterales; family Caulobacteraceae; genus Brevundimonas. The sequence goes on from NZ_CP139004.1 coordinate 3,217,796, forward strand.
AGTGTCCGGGACATCGATTTCGCCACCCGCAATCCCGCCGTGGTCGCCCTGTCCGGCGACGGACGTGTCGTCCGCGTGGATCTCTCGGTCGGCGGTGGCATGCTGATCGGCGAACTGCGCCAGGACTCCACCGCCGCCGTCCTCCAGGCCGACCTGACCAGCGTCGAACTGGGATCGATCGCGCCCGATCTGCGGGGGCGGGTCACCGGCCGGGTCTCCCTTCGCGGAGCCGGCGATGACCTGTCGGGATCCGCCAGTGTCAACCTGGCCCAGCTGCGGAGCCTCGACGCCCCGCGCGGCCTCTCGGTCAACGGCGCGGTCAACGCCACCCTCGTCAACAACACCCTGCGTCTCCAGGCCAACGCGGCCGGGACCGACGCCCTCACCGCCAGCGCCGACGTGACCTTGCCGGTCGAGGCTTCCGCCGCACCGCTCCGGCTGGCGATCGCCCGAACCCGGCCCATGTCGGGCGACGTCGTCGTCCGCGGCCAGATCCAGCCGATCTGGGATGTCTTCTTCGGCGGCGAACGGACCCTGGCCGGCCAGGTCGACGTCCGCGCCACCCTGGGCGGGACCCTCGCCGACCCCGCCCTGACCGGCCGGCTGGGTCTGGCCGAGGGGCAATTCCGCGACAATGCCGTCGGCCTGGTGCTGGACGATGTGGTCCTGGCCAGTCGCTTCGACGACGCCACGGCCCTGGTCGAGACGTTCACGGCCACCGATGATGCCGGCGGCACTGTGTCCGGTCGGGGTCGCATCGGCCTGCGGGAGGGATCCGGCTCCAGCTTCCAGCTGGCCCTGACGCGCTTCCGCATCATCGACAACGACATCGCCGAAGCCCGCGCCTCCGGCCCGCTCACCGTGGTGCGGGGTCCGGACGGCAACATCCGGCTGGCCGGAGAGATCGACATCGACGAGGCCCGGATCGAGGCCAATCCGCCCGGCTCCAGCGGAGTCGTCGGCATGGACGTCGTCGAGATCAACCGCCCCGGGGGTGATCCGGTCGCCACCGACGAGGCCGGCCCCAGCCGCGGCCCCCAGATCGGTCTCGACATCCGGCTGCGCTCGCGCGGCGGCAATGTTCAGGTGGCCGGGCGCGGTCTGAACGTGATGCTCAACGTCAACGCCCGCGTCACCGGGACGGTGGCCCAGCCGATCCTGGGGGGTACCGCCAGCGTGGTGCGCGGCGACTACGACTTCGCCGGCAAGCGCTTCGTCTTCGATGACCAGGGCACGGTCACCCTGTCGACCGATCCCGAGCGCATTCGCCTGAACCTGTCGGCCGTCCGTGAGGACCCGGCCCTGACGGCGACGATCCGGGTGACGGGAACGGCCGCCCGTCCGGAGATCCTGCTGACCTCGACGCCCGCCCTGCCGCAGGATGAAATCCTGTCCCAGGTCCTGTTCGGCCGCTCGGCGTCCCAGCTGTCCCCGTTCGAAGCCGCCCAGCTGGCGGCGGGCGTAGCCTCCCTCGCGGGCGGCGGCGGGTTCGATGTGATCGGCAACCTGCGCGAGCTGGCCGGGCTGGACCGGCTGTCCTTCGGCGGCGAGGCCTCGGCCCTGACCGTCGCGGGTGGCCGCTACATCACCGATGACGTCTATCTGGAGATCATCGGCGGCGGCGAAGGCGGGGCGGCCGTCAATGTGGAATGGCAGGTCCGCCGCAATCTCGCGATCAGCTCGGAGTTCGGCGGTCAGGGCGACGCCACCCTGTCCATCCGCTGGCGCCGACAATCCCGTGTCCCCGGCACCGGGGCGCAGGATCGCCGGCCCAACCGGTCGGTGCCCGATTAGCGGGCCTGCTCCATCTGGATCCGGTCCAGCCGGCTGATGCCCCTCAGTCCGGCAGCATGCAGCACCAGCTGGACCACCAGAATCACCACCGACAGCGCGATCTGCCAGATCGGCGTTGTCGGAACGTCGGGCATGAGGCCGGCCATCAGGGGCGTGATCGCCGCCGAGGCCAGACCCAGGGCAATCAGGACCATGAACAGGATGGCGATGAATTTGCCGGGCGATCGCCACTGCACCACCCCGAGGATCAGCTGGATCACCACCATGGCCGCTCCGCCCCAGATTGCGGCCTGGGTGGCGACGGCGGCGCCTGCGGCTGCGGCGTCGGTATCGCCCTGGGTCGTGGATGCGGCCGCAGCGGCCTCTGCAATGGCTCCTGGATTGGCCAAGGTCCAAGCCACGCTGACCAGTCCCACGGCCACGCCGATGAAGATGGAAATCGCGCTGGCCCTGGCCGCGCGTTCGGCCTCGGCCTCGGTCGTGATCGCGCTGGTCGGATTGATCGCCTTGATCCAGTCAGACATCTGCAAGCTCCCGTTGTGACAACTGTCCTTTACATGGATCGCCGCCCCTTTTCAACGTGCGGCCCGCCCCCGGACACGGGGTTCACCTTTGCTGCGGGTCCGGCTAGGGTCCCGCGATGCGGATTCTCCCACAGGATCAGGCCGCCCTCGACCTGGTCGGGCGGGGGGCGTCGGTCCTCGTTGATCGCGCGGTCGACTGGGCCCAGGTCAACTCGGGCAGCGACAACGCCGACGGTCTGAACGCCATGCTCGACCGGCTGGACGCGGAGACCCGACGCCTCCCTGCCGAGGTCGAGCGCATTCCCACCGCCGGTTTCTCCACCGTCGGCGACGACGGCACCCTGCGGCCCCAGTCCCGGGCCGACGCCCTCAGGATCACGGCCCGGCCGGAGGCTCCCATCCAGGTCGTCCTGACCGGTCACTACGATACCGTCTATCCCGCCGACAGCCCCTTCCAGACCGTGACCGCGCGCCCCGACGGGGCCCTGAACGGCCCGGGCATCGCTGACATGAAGGGGGGCATCTCGGTCATGCTGGGCGCGCTCGCCGCCTTCGAGACCCACCCGGAGCGCGAGCGGGTCGGCTGGACCGTGCTGCTGTCCCCGGACGAGGAGATCGGCTCACCCGCCTCGGCTCCCCTGCTGGCGGAGCTCGGCGCACGCGGCCATGTCGGCATGACCTACGAGCCGGCGCTGGCCGATGGCACCCTGGCCGGGGCGCGCAAGGGCAGTGGCAACTTTCATCTGATCGTCACCGGCCGCGCCGCCCATGCCGGCCGCGCCTTCCACGAGGGGGCCAATGCTGTGGCCGGGGCCGCCGTCCTCGCCGCCGCCCTGCATGCCCTGAACGGCCAGCGCGACGGCGTCACAGTCAATGTCGCCCGCATCGCCGGGGGCGGTCCCCTGAACGTCGTGGCCGACAATGCTGTGGTCCGCTTCAACGTCCGCGTCCCCGATCTGGACGCCGCAGACTGGATCACGGTCGAGCTGGCCGCCCTCGCCGCATCTCCGCCGTTCGAGGGGCTGACGCTGGATCTGCACGGCGGCTTCACCCGTCCGCCCAAGCCCATGGACGCAGCACAGACCGCCCTGTTCGAGGCCGTCCGCGAGACCGGAGCCCTGCTGGGCCAGACGATCGCCTGGTCCCCCTCCGGCGGGGTCTGCGAAGGCAACAACCTGCACGCCGCCGGCCTGCCCAATATCGATACCCTGGGCGTTCGCGGCGGACTGATCCACTCGCCGGACGAGTTCGCGTGGCCGGACAGTTTCGTGGAGCGGGCGCAGCTGTCGACCCTGATGCTGTGCAAGATCGCCTCGGGCGAGATCGATGCCGAACGGCTCAAGCGCCTGCGTCTGGAGACGATGTGATGCGCTCGCTTTCGTCATTCCGGGCGCAGCGAAGCGTAGACCCGGAACAGGGCGGCGCGCGAGAGCGCGAACCTGCCGCACACGCATTCGCTGAACCATTTCGCTTGCGCTTCGCTCCAGCGCCGCCCTGTTCCGGGTCTACGGCGCTCCGCGCCTTCGCCCGGAATGACGAAAGAAGAGAGGGGCGCTGCTGATGCTCGTCGTCCGCCCCGCCGGCCCTGCCGACCTCGACCATCTGCTGGAGCTGGCCATCCTGTCCGGGCCCGGCTTCACCAGCCTCCCCGAAGACCCAGACCAGCTCTCCGAACGCCTCGACGTCAGCCGTGACAGCTTCACCGGCCAGCTCCCCGTGCAGGAGCGGTGGTACACCTTGATGATGGAGGAGACCGACACCGGCGACGTCGACGGCATAGCCAGCGTCAAGGCCACGGTCGGCCTCAAACGCCCGTTCTTCTCCTTCCGGATCGCCAACAACCCGGCCCAGTCGCCATCGCTGGGCCTCCGGCTGGATCACCAGACCCTGACGCTGGTCAACGAATGCTCCGGATGGACCGAAGTCGGTTCCCTCTTCCTCAAGGCCGACCGGAGAAAGGGCGGGGCCGGCCGCCTGCTCAGCCAGTCGCGCTACATGCTGATCGGGGCCCAGCCCGACCTGTTCGCCGAGACCGTGCTGGCTGAGTTGCGGGGCGTTTTCACACCTGACGGGGCCTGCCCCTTCTGGGACCATGTGGCGCACAAATTCTTCCCGATGGACTTCGACCAGGCCGACCTGATGACCGGTTCGACCGACAAGCAGTTCATCCTCGACCTGGCCCCGCGCCACCCCATCTATGTCGAGCTGCTGCCCGAGCCTGCCCGCGCCGTCATCGGCAAGGTCCATCCCCAGGGCGTCGCGGCCATGGCCCTGCTGGAAAGCGAGGGCTTCCGTCCCAACGGTCTGGTCGATATCTTCGACGCCGGGCCGACCGTGACCTGCCCGCGGGATCACATCCGCACCGTCCGCGACGCGCGCCGGCTCACGGTCATTCTGGCCGATGAGGTCGAGGCCGAGCTGCCGTCGCTGGTGTCGACCGACAGCGTGTCGTCGTTCCGCGCCCTGCGGGCCCGGGCGGCGATCGACGGCGACACCGTCCAGCTGACTACCGAGGTCGCCGATGGCCTGAAGGTCCGGGCGGGCGATACCGTCCGCGTGAAATCGTGAGGCCCTGATGACCGACGGCAAACTCTTCATCGACGGCCAGTGGTCCGACGGCTCCGGCGACGGTTTCGTCTCCATCGACCCGGCGACCGGTGCCTCCGTCTGGCGCGGTAACGAAGCCTCGGCCAAACAGGTCGGCACCGCCGTGGAGGCCGCCCGCGCCGCCTTCCCCGACTGGGCCGACCGGCCGCGCGCCGACCGCATCGAGGCGATGAAACGCTATCAGGCCGCGCTGAAAGCCCGTGCCCCCGCCTTCGCCGAGGCCATCTCCCGCGAAACCGGCAAGGCCCTGTGGGAGACTACCGCCGAGCTGGGTTCCATGGCCGGCAAGGTCGACCTGTCCATCCGCGCCTATGACGAGCGCACCGGCGAACGCACCGCCGAAACTGCCTTCGGCCACGCCACCCTGCGCCACCGCCCGCACGGCGTGGCGGCGGTGCTGGGGCCGTTCAACTTCCCCGGCCACCTGCCCAACGGCCACATCGTCCCCGCGCTGCTGGCGGGCGACACTGTGGTGTTCAAGCCGTCGGAGGAGACGCCCCACACCGGCCAGCTGATGGCCGAATGCCTGCAGGAGGCCGACCTTCCCGCCGGCGTCTTCAACCTGGTCCAGGGCGGCCGCGACGTCGGGGCCGCCCTGCTGGACCAGCCGATCGACGCCCTGATGTTCACCGGCTCCGGCGCGGCCGGGGCCCATTTCCGCAGGAAGTTCGCCGAGGATCCCCACGTCATCCTGGCGCTGGAGCTGGGCGGCAACAATCCGCTCGTTGTCTGGGACACCTCGGATGCCCAGGCCGTCGCCGGCCTCGTCGTCCAGTCCGCCTTCGTCACCACCGGCCAGCGCTGCTCCTGCGCCCGCCGCCTGATCGTGCCCGAGGGCCCGGCTGGTGACGCTATCGTCGAGGCCGTCGACGCCCTGGTCGCGCGCCTGATCTTCGCCCCCTGGGACTCGACGCCCGAACCCTATGGCGGCCCCCTGATCTCGCGGCGCGCCGCCGAACAGGCCCTCGCCGCCCTGCAGCAGCGCATCGACATGGGGGCCAGGGTCATCCGCGCCTCCGGACCCGTGGACAACCTGCCCGCCGCTTTCGTGAAGCCCGCGATCCTCGACGTCACCGGAATCGACGTCCCCGACGAGGAGATGTTCGCCCCCTTCCTGTCGGTCACCCGCGTCCCGACCTTCGAGGCCGCCATCGCCGCCGCCAACGCCACCCGCTACGGCCTCAGCGCCGGTCTGGTCAGCGACAACCCCGCGCACTGGGACCATTTCATCCGCCGCATCCGCGCCGGCGTCGTCAACTTCAACCGCCCCACCACCGGCGCCGCCGGCGACATGCCCTTCGGCGGCCTCGGCGCCAGCGGCAACCACCGGCCGTCAGCATATTACGCCGCCGACTACTGCGCCTATCCGGTCACCAGCTTCGAGGCGGGGGCGGTCAAGAATATCGAGGGCGAGATCAAGGGGCTGAGGGCGTGATCCTCGGCGTCGGAAATGCTCGGCGTATCGGCCCACCGACAATCGCGGAAAGGATCGCTGATCCGCTGCGCTTTGCCGCCATAGTGACTGCACTGCTTGTGGTGGAGTCTGCCTTCGTGACGTGGGTGAAGACCTGGGGAGATCGGCTCAGCTCCGGCGGCTATCTTCAAATGGGGTGCATAATCTTCGCCCTCCAACTTGCGGTCATCGTCGTTTTCAGCCTCCCGGGACCAGGTAGGGGCAAGTCGATTGCCCTCGGTGTGGTTGGGGGAATCCTGGTTGCCATGGTCTGGTTCGTGGTTATGCCGCTTGTGGCTGCATCGGGTGCCGTCATCGTTCCGGTGAGGTCATGACCGCCATCGAAGCCAACGCCGACGGCCTGATCGGCCCGACCCATTCCTACGCCGGGCTCAGCCCCGGCAACCTCGCCTCCAGCCTGAACCGGGGCGAGCCGTCCAACCCCCGCGCCGCCGTCCTGCAGGGCCTCGACAAGATGAAGCGGCTCGCCGACCTCGGCCTGCCCCAGTTCGTCCTGCCCCCGCACGAGCGGCCTGACATCGGATTCCTGCGCAGCCTTGGGTTCACCGGCTCCGACGCCCGGGTGCTGGAACAGGCCTGGAAGGACGCCCCCAGCTTCGCCGCCGCCGCCTGTTCGGCCAGCCCGATGTGGGCGGCCAATGCGGCCACCGTGACGCCCAGCGCCGACAGCGCCGACGGCCGGGTCCACTTCACCCCCGCCAACCTGCACACCAACCTGCACCGCTCGCTCGAGCACGGCCAGACAAAGCCCGCCTTGGCCGCCCTCTTCCCGGACGCTGCGCATTTTGTCGTCCACGACGCCTTGCCGGCAGTGGGCCATCTGGCCGATGAGGGCGCCGCCAACCACGTCCGCCTGTGCGCCGAGCATGGCGCGCCCGGCGTCAACCTGCTGGTCTGGGGGCGCGATGCCTTCGAGGCCTGGGACGGCCCCTACCCCGCCCGCCAGACGCGTCAGGCCTCCGAGGCCGTCGCCCGCCGCCACGCCGCGTCCGGCGTCGTCCTCGCCCAACAGTCGCGCGCCGCCATCGCCGGCGGCACCTTCCACAATGACGTCGTCTGCGTCGGGGCCTTCGACACCCTGTTCCACCACGAACTCGCCTTCGAGGACACCGCCGCAACCCACGCCGCCATCCGCGCGGCCGCGACCCGCTTCGAGCCGATCTTCGTCGAGGTCTCGTCCGCCGACCTGCCCCTCGCCGACGCCATCTCCAGCTATCTGTTCAACTCCATGCTGGTGCAGATCCCGGGCGAGGACCGCCTGACCCTGATCTGCCCGACCGAGACCCGCGACACCCCCCGCGCCCACGCGGTCGCGCAAGGCCTGACCGCGTCCAACGGCCCCATCGGCCGGGTCGAATACGTCGACGTCCGCCAGTCGATGCGCAACGGCGGCGGCCCCGCCTGCCTGCGCCTGCGCGTTGTCCTGACCGGGGCCGAGCTGGTCGCCACCAACCCCGCCATGCGCCTGACCGACGCCCTGCACGCCCGTCTGTCGCAGTGGGCCAACCGCTGGTACCGCGACACCCTGACCCCCGCCGACCTCGCCGACCCCGCCCTGATCGCCGAGACGCGCGGGGCGCTGGACGAACTCACGGCCATACTTAAGCTTGGGAGCGACTTCTACCCCTTCCAGCGCACCTGATCGGACCTCCCCCCATGCAGAACCCGGTCCTCGTCGCCGGCGGCGTCCTCAGCGCCGCCGCATCCCTGCTGCATCTCGCGGTGATCGCTGGCGGACCGTCGTGGTACCGGTTCTTCGGCGCGGGCGAGGGCATGGCGCGCATGGCCGAGCGCGGCGCGGTGACGCCGACCCTGATCACCATGGGCATCGCGGCCGTTGTGGCGATCTGGGCGGCCTACGCCTTTTCCGGTGCCGGCCTCATTCCGCGTCTTCCGCTGATGCGTACGGCACTGGTGCTGATCTCGGCCGTCTATCTGTTGCGTGGACTGCTTTTGATCCCCGCCTTCCTGTTCAATCCGGGCGCGGTTACGCCCTTCGTGCTGTGGAGCTCGCTGATCGTGCTGGTCTATGGTGTCTGTTACGCTGCCGGCACCTCGATCGCCTGGCCAGCCCTGTCAGCGCGATGAACCTGACCCACCGCCTCGCCACCGAGGCCGATATCCCTGTGCTGGTCGCCCTGATGGACCTCGCCATCTCCGGCCCGCTCGCCGCCTTCCTGACACCCGATCAGATCGCGGCCAGCCGGGTGCTGATGGGGCTGGACAGCCAGATCATTGCCGACCGCACCTATATCATCGTCGAGGCGGACGGGGTTCTGGCCGGCTGCGGGGGCTGGAGCCGGCGGATCACGGCCTATGGCGGCGACCACACCCCCGGCCGGGTGCCCGCGCCTCTCACCCCCGGCGTCGACGCCGCCCGGGTGCGCGCCATGTACACCCACCCCGACTTCCTGCGCCGCGGCATCGGCCGGATGATCCTGGACCTGTGCGAGACCGCCGCCCGCGACGCCGGCTACGACCGGGTCGAGCTGGTCGCCACGCTGGGCGGCGAGCCGCTGTACCGTTCCTCCGGCTATGTCGAACTGGAGCGGTTCGAGGACGACCGGGGCGGCGTGCCCGTCCCCTTGATCCGGATGGGCAAGCCGCTGGCCGGCTGATACGCAAGCGTATGACCGACACCGCCATGACCCCCGCCCGTCGCCTCCGGAACATCGTCGGCGGCTCGGCCGGCAATCTGGTCGAGTGGTTCGACTGGTTCGCCTATGCCGCCTTCACGGTCTATTTCGCCCCGGTCTTCTTCCCGGCCGGCGAGCCGACGGCCCAGCTGCTCAGCACCGCCGCCATCTTCGCCGTGGGCTTCCTGATGCGGCCGGTCGGGGCCTGGGTCATGGGCGTCTACTCCGACCGCAAGGGGCGCAAGGCCGGCCTGACCCTGTCGGTCAGCCTGATGTGCGCCGGCTCGCTGCTGATCGCCTGCACGCCCGGCTATGCCACCATCGGCCTGGCCGCCCCCGCCCTGCTGCTGCTCGCCCGGATGATGCAGGGCCTCAGCGTCGGCGGCGAATACGGCTCCAGCGCCACCTACCTGTCCGAGATGGCCACAGCGAAACACCGCGGCTTCTGGTCCAGCTTCCAGTACGTCACCCTGATCTCGGGCCAGCTTCTGGCCCTGATGCTGCTGATCGTCCTGCAGCGGACCCTGGGCGAGGCGGCCCTGTCCAACTGGGCCTGGCGCATCCCCTTCTTCGTCGGGGCGGGGCTGGCGGTCGTGGTGTTCTGGCTGCGTCGCGGCCTCGACGAAACCCGCGCCTTCAACGACCCGGCCACCCGCGCCGCCCCGAAGTCCAGCGCGCTGGAGCTGGTGCTGCGCCACCCGAAGGAGGCGCTGATCGTCATCGGCCTGACCGCCGGCGGCACCCTCGCCTTCTACACCTACACGACCTACCTGCAGAAATTCCTGACCAACACCTCGGGCTTCTCCAAGGCCCAGGCGACCGAGATCAGCGCCGCCGCCCTGTTCCTGTTCATGCTGCTGCAGCCCGCCGTCGGGGCCCTGTCGGACCGGATCGGCAGGAAGCCGGTGATGATCACCTTCGGCATCCTGGGGGTTTTCTGCACCGTGCCGATCATGAGCGCGCTCGCCGTCACGACCGATGCCCTGACCGCCTTCGCCCTGTCCCTGTCGGCGCTGGTGATCGTGTCGGGCTACACCGCCATCAACGCCGTGGTGAAGGCCGAGCTCTTCCCCGCCCACATCCGCGCCCTGGGCGTCGCCCTGCCCTACGCCCTCGCCAATGCCGTCTTCGGCGGCACCGCCGAATACGTCGCCCTGTGGTTCAAGCTGGACGGCCGCGAGAGCCTGTATTTTTGGTACGTCACCGGCATGATCGGGGTGTCGCTGATCACCTATGTGCTGATGCGCGATACCCGGACCCGAAGCCTGATCCTCGAGGACTAGGCTTCCGGCACAGCGGGGGGCGGCGAGACCGGCCCGGCCGGGCCACCCGGTGCCGTGGCAGCCGTCGCAGGCTCGTCCTCAGGCACATAGACCACCCGACAATCGCCCTCGACCGTGGTGTAGCGATCGTTGGCGGCATCGACAAAGGCGATACGCCCGCCGTCGTCATACTCGACCTTGCCGGTCGAGCGCCCGGAGAAGGTCTCGGTGCCATAGGTCCAGCAGGTGATGTCTGCGGGCTGGTCCCCGAAGGTGGCGGCGTTTCGGGCGCGCTTGGCCTCGGTGCAAGCAGTAGCCGCCAGCGCGATCCCCGCGAGGACGAACAGGGTGGTCGCACGTCTCATGCTGCAAATCTCCCGCCCTTGCGGGCATAGGCCTGGGTGCCCGGGGTGATGACCCGGTCATAGGGCTGGATCGTCTCGATGCCGATGTCGGACTGGCCCTTCAGCCGGTCGTAGATCGGACCGAAGTCCTCCAGCGTCGCGTCATTCAGCGCCTCGATCGAGGGGATGACAAAATACACCTGCTGGAAGTCGTCGATCCGGTAGTCGGTGCGCATGATCCGCTCCAGATCGAACGCGATCCGGTTGGGCGACGGGTCCTCGACCGCGAACACGCTTTCGGAGGCCGAGGACACGATCCCGGCCCCGTAGATGCGCAGGCCCTCGCCCTGGTCGATCAGGCCGAACTCGACCGTGTACCAGTACAGCCGCGCCAGGTTCTTCAGCATGCCCAGCGACTGGGCTCGCTGCCCGCCCTTGCCATAGGCCTGCATATAGTCGGCGAAATCCGGGTCGGTCAGCATGGGGACGTGGCCGAACACATCGTGGAAGATGTCCGGCTCCTGCAGATAGTCCAGCTGGTCCGGCCTGCGGATGAACTGTCCCGAGGGGAAGCGCCGGTTGGCCAGATGGTCGAAGAACACCTCATCCGGCACCAGCCCCGGGACGCACACCACGGTCCAGCCGGTCAGGGCCTTCAGTTTCGGGTTCATCAGGGCGAAGTCAGGAATGCCGCCCGTGTTCAGGTCCAGCGCCGCGAGGCCCTTCAGGAACACCTCCGATGCCCGCCCGGGCAGGATCTTCATCTGCCGGGCATACAGGGTGTCCCAGGTGTCGTGCTCGACCTGACTATAGGCGCGCCAGTTCTGCGAGATCGTCCAGTCGGCCGCCGCGCCTTCCGGCGGGGTTTGAAAGACATGTTCGAAATCAGCCATCACGCGCTCCTTGTGGGCCCAGTCTAGAGGGCGACCGTCTGCCCTCCAAGCGCCACGGAGCGGTCAGTGTATGGGGTGGGCCCGTGGAGCCATGTGACCCTGATCGTCGACCGTGAACCAGACCGCCTGATCCTCCGGCGAAAGCGGCTCGACCCCCGTTTCCGGTTCCAGCACCGCCTCGGCCGCATAGACGAGAAAACCGGAGTCCATGCCCATGGCCAGGACCCGGTAGAAGGGCTGGTCATGCTGGTCGGGACCGGGCTCGTGGGCGGGGCCGGCATAGGCGGCATCGACGTCGACCACGACTCCCCGGAAGGATTCCTGCCGGTGGCGGACGATCTGGCCGAGGCCGAATTTGGCGGTGTGGCAACGGGTCATACAGGCTCGATACAGGCGCGAGCCTGAGCAGAAGCCCCGTCGTTCCGTTCATCTTCGGGTCATATGGGGTTGGCGCGAGCCGGTGGGTGGGGCTAGGCTGGCCCCGACGGGCGCCCGTGACGGCTGCGCCCACTTGAAAGTTCGGCCCATGCCGGCACCCGACCTCGCGCCGCGCCGGCGCGATGAGCGGTCCCGGGTCAGCAGGGCGTCGATGTGGGATGGGTCGGGCCGCGAGGCCCCCGTCTTCGGCGCTCTCGATCTGGGGACCAATAATTGTCGCCTGCTGATCGCGCGACCGGCGCGCGAAGGCTTTCGCGTGGTCGACAGCTTCAGTCGCATCGTCCGGCTGGGCGAGGGCCTGTCACGGACCGGGCGTCTGGACACCGCCGCCATGGACCGGGCCTATGAGGCCCTGGCCCTGTGCGCCGACCGCGTGATCCGGCGTGGCGTCGAATCGGCCCGGCTCAGTGCCGTGGCGACCCAGGCCTGCCGCGCGGCCGAGAACGGCCCCGCCTTCGTCGAACGGGTCCAGAAGGGCACCGGCCTGCGGCTGCGCATCATCGATCCGGTGGAAGAGGCCCGGCTGTCGGTCGAAGGCTGCCTGAACCTGTTCGATCCGCGCGCCGAGGCGGTTCTGGTCATTGATGTCGGGGGCGGCTCAACCGAGCTGTCCTGGCTGCGCAAGGCGGGCCGCGAGATGAAGACGGTCGGCTGGATGTCGGCGCCGCTCGGGGTCGTGACCCTGGCCGAGCGCCACCCCGAGCCCGACGGGTCCGGCGAGGCCTGGTATGAAGCCATGGTCGCCGACATGACCGCGGCCCTGTCCCTCGGCACCTTCGACGACCCGGACTTCCGGCGCCTGTTCGCCGAGGGCCGGGGCCATCTGGTCGGAACCTCCGGTGCCATCACCAGTCTGGCGGGCGTTCACCTGAACCTGCCGCGCTACCAGCGCGACCGGGTCGACGGGCTGTGGATGACCCGGTCGGAGTGCGAGGCGGCAGCCGAGCGGCTGAAGGCCCTGGGCCCTCGCGGCCGGGCGGACGAGGCCTGTATCGGCCCCGATCGCGCCGATCTGGTTCTCGCCGGCGCGGCCATCCTTGAGGCCGTGCAGCGGGCCTGGCCCAGCGAACGGGTGCGGGTCGCCGACCGGGGGCTGCGCGAAGGCCTTCTGCTGCAGCAGATGCGCGAGGCCAAACGGCCGCAGCGCCGCCGCCGGCAGCGGGAGCGGCGTCCGGCTCAGGCCGCCGGGGCCCCCATCCCGGAGACCTGAACCGGCAGGTCGACGTCACAGACGGAAAAGTCCGCGCCCCGCGCCGTCCGCACGCCGGCCATCAGGGTGCGGAAGGCGGCGGACGAGGGGTTCAGCACATTGACCACGGGCCGGTCGATCTCGGCCAGATCCGCGGCGATGCGGACCCGGATCATCCGGTCCGGATCGGCGGTGACCATGCCGTTGTCGCCGTCGCCGACCTTGATAGCCCGCACGACGTCCAGACCGGACACAACCCGCCCCCAGACGGTGTAGCGCTTGTCCAGCGCCGGATAGGGCTGGCGCATGAGGAAGAACTGGCTGTTGGCGCTGTCGTTGGCCTCGTCCCGCGCCATGCCGGCCACGCCCGGACAATAGGTGCCCCAGCCGTGGACCTTGCCATCGGCGGTGGTCGCCATCAGGGCGGTGGGCTGGGTCTGGATGGGCAGGCTGTTCAGAAAGCCCAGCATGGCCCCGGCCGGTTCCGCCACCGGGACGAACGGCATCTCCGGCCCGCGGCGGAAGGTGAATTCGGCCTTCAGGTCGGGAAAGGGGCTCTGGCCGTCGCCGGTGCCGAGGGGATCGCCGGTCTGGGCCATGAAGGCGTCGATGACACGGTGAAAGACGATGCCGTCAAAGAAGCCCCGACGGGCCAGCACCCGCATCCGCTCGACATGCAGCGGCGCGACCTCGGGGGTCATCTCGACCAGAATCCGCCCGCGATTGGTGTCGATCACCAGCAGATTGTCAGCCGGTACCGGCCGCCAGTCGGCGGCGGCATAGGCCGGTGCGGCCGGGATCACCCCGTTCGGGGCCTGGGCCTGGGCCTGCGCGTGACCCGGCGTCACCGCGAGGGCGAGAAGGCAGGCAATGAGGGGCAGAGACCGTGTCCGGGACCGGGCATCCCGGAGCGGGCGGGCATCGGTTGTGGACACGGTCATGGTCATCCCCCGGAAACCTCGACGACCGGCTGGACGTCGCAGACGGTGAAGGCATTGCCCTTGGCCGCGCGGGTCTCGGCGACCCGGGCCTGGAAGGCGGCGGAGCGGGCGTCCAGCACGCGGACCACCGGACGCTCCGCCTCGGGCAGGGCGGCGGCGGTGCGCGCCCGGGTCATCAGGTCCGGATCGACGGTCACGGCCCCGTCGGTGCTCTCCGGACCGGGCTTGAGCAGGCTGACCACGTCCAGCCCGGACACGATCCGGCCGAAGGCGGTGTAGTTGCCGTTCAGGACGGCGTTGGGGGCCATCATCAGGAAGAACTGGCTGTTGGCGCTGTCCGGCGATCCGGCCCGGGCCATGCCGGCCACGCCGGTGCAGAACAGACCGCCTGCGGTCGTGCGGAAGTCGGCCGTCACCATCATCTGGGCGTCCGGCTGGGTCTGGACCGGCAGGGAGCCGACGAGACCGACGATTCCGGTCCGGGCCCCGCCCTCGACCCGGGCGAAGCCAGCGTCGCGGCCGCGCCGGAAGGTGAACTCACCCGCGATGTCCGGCAGCTCCGAGCCGCCAGCCCCGGTGCCCAGCGGATCCCCGGTCTGGGCCATGAAGCCGGTCAACACGCGGTGGAACTTCAGCCCGTCATAAAAGCCCTGGTCGGCCAGGGTGCGGATCCGCTCGATGTGGCGCGGCGCGGCGCGGGGCTCCAGCTCGACCAGGATCCGGCCCTTGGTCGTGTCGATCACCAGCAGGTTTTCCGGTGCCACCGTGCGCCAGTCGCCGGCCGAGGCTGCGGGCGCGGCAGACGGCGTCTGGGCGGTGGCGGCCCCGGTCAGGAGGGCCAGAGCGGCGGCGAGGGCGAGCGGCGTGATCTTCAAGGCAGAGGTCCTGTCAGGGCTGGCGTTTGACGCGGTCGCGCACGGCGGCGGCGACGGCGGGGCTGACGAAACTGTCGATGTTCCCGTCCAGCCGGGCGATCTCCTTGACCAGTCGCGAGGCGATGGCCTGGTGGCGCGGATCGGCCATCAGGAACACGGTCTCGATGTCGCTATTGAGGCGCTGGTTCATCGCCGTCATCTGGAACTCGTATTCAAAGTCGGCGACGGCGCGCAGACCCCGGACAATGACCGTGGCGTCAAGCTTCTCGGCGAAATGCATCAACAGGGTCGAGAACGGCTGGACCTCGATGTCGGCGCTCAGTCCCGAGACCTCGGCCCGGACCATCTCGACCCGTTCGGCGGTGGTGAACAAGGGCCCCTTGTCGTCATTCTGGGCGACGCCGATGACAAGGCGATCCACCAGTTTCACCGCCCGGCCGATGATATCCAGATGGCCATTGGTGATCGGATCGAAGGTGCCGGGGTAAAGCCCGATTCGCATGGCGTTTTCCGTCCCCGGGGATACTGGCCCCGGTCTAGCACCGGTCCGTTTGGCTGTCTCCTCCCCGTACCGACAGCGACCGGCCGAGCCTCACAGCGCCTGCAGGGGACTGGCGCTCCAGGCGGCGGCGAGGCGGGCGAGCCGGTCATCGGGCGCGAACATCCGGTCACCGATGGCGGTCACGGCACAGGCCGGGGTCGCGCTGTTGCACAGGAAGGCCCCGTCGAACCGGCCGAGGTCGGCGACGGTCACCGGTTCGGTGACGCCCGACAACCCCACGCCGGCCAGATGGGCCTGGATCAGCGACTGGGTCACGCCCGCCAGCATCGGGGCCTGCGGCCAGACCACCGTGTCTGCGGCCAGAAAGCCGACATTCCACGATGGGCCTTCGGAAATCAGACCTTCGGCATCAGTGAACAGGGCGTCGTCGAACCCCGCCTCCCGCGCCATCCGCCGCGCGTGGATCAGGCCGAAGGTGGCCGTGTGCTTGATGTGCGCCTGCTCGCGCGCATAGGTCCGGACCTGCAGCCGGACCGCCGTGGCCAGGGGCGGGGGCGGCGGCGACATCACCGTCAGGACCCGCGGCCGCACCCGGGCGGACGGTGTGCGGGGCCAGATCTCGGGCGAGAACAGGCTGACGCGCAGCCAGCCGTCCATCCGGTCCCCCACGGCCGTCCGCAGAAAGTCGCGCAGGCGATCCTCGCCCACCGGTTCGCCGAACAGTTCGACGGCATAGCCGTCCAGCCGGGCCAGATGCCGGTCCAGCCCGCGCACGCCCCCGTCCTCGATCCGGAAGGATGTGTAGGCCCCGTAGTTGACCAGGGCGAGGTGGTGGTGGTCGCCCTCGGTCGGGGCCTGGCCGTCGATCAGCATGGGACCACCATGGCCTCCGCGGCGATCATCTGCAAAGCCTTCCGCGCCCCGACCGGCTCAGGAGCGGAACCGGGAACTCCGGGCCACCAGGGTCGCGAGGGCGGCAATGTTCGGGGCCTGGGTCTTGCGCAGGATATTGGCCCGGAAGACATCCACCGTGCGCGGGCTGATCCCCAGCGCCTGGGCGGCGGCCTTGCTGCTGGCCCCCTTGACCAGGTGGGCCAGGACCTCGCTCTCCCGGCGGGACAGGGTCTGGAGACGGGCATCGTGTTCGGGGTCAACCGGCCCGGCGGCGCCGGATGCACGGGCCGCGATGGCGGAGGCGATGGCCTCGACCAGGGTCGGGGGTGCGATCGGCTTCTCCAGGAAGGTGCTGGCCCCCGCCTTCATGGCGTCCACGGCCATCGGAACATCGGCATGGCCACTGATCACGACCACGGGCCAGTCGCCCCGACCGGCCGCCTTCAGCCGCTCGACCACGGCCAGGCCCGAGATCTCCGGCATGCGGACGTCCGTCACGACACAACCCGGCGTGAGTTCGTCCAGGGCGGCGAAAAAGGCCCGGGGCGAGCGGAACACCACCACCTCGAACCCGGCAACGGCCAGCATGGCTTCCAGCGAGGCCAGCACCGCCGGATCGTCGTCGATCACGATGACCCTACCCCTGGACACGGGCGTCCCCGTCGATCAGCGTGAAGGCGAAAGCGGCCCCTCCCAGGGTTCCCGGCACGACCTCGATCCGCCCTCCGTGGGCCTCCACGATCGTGCGGCAGATGGACAGGCCCAGCCCCATCCCCGCCGGCTTGGTGCTGGTGACCGGCGCGAACAGCCGCCTCCGGAGATCCGGATCAAGCCCCGGACCATTGTCCTGCACCGTCATGCGCAGGCCCCGGTCGATCGCCGCCCCCGTGATCAGGACGCGCCGGCGCCGACCGTTGGACGGGGCATCGACGGCATTGCGGACCAGATTCATCAGCACCTGCTGAAGCTGCACGCGATCACAGCGGACCACCAGACTGTCCGGCACCTCGACGACCACCTCCGCATCGGTCTCCCGCGCAGACAGGCTGAGGATCGGCAGGATCTCGGCCACAACCTCGGCCACGACCTCGGGTGCATGAAACCCGCTGTCCCGGGCCAGCAGGGCCCGCAGGCGACGGATCACCTCGCCGGCACGCTGGGCCTGCTGCTCGGCGGAGGTGATGAAATGGACGACCCGCGACCGATCCACCAGCTCGCGTCCGGCCAGGGTGCGGGCCGCATCCAGAAAGTTCACCACCGCCGAAAGGGGCTGGTTCAGCTCATGGGCCAGCATCGAGGCGATCTCGCCGAGCGAGTTGAGCCGCCAGTTGCGGGTCACCTGCTGCTGGAGGTCCTCAATCGTCGCCCCGGCAGCCTCCCGGGCGCTCACATCGGTGATGAACAGGATCATAAGCGGCTCACCGCGAACCCGGAAGGTCGCCACCCGGACCTCGACGGGCACGCCCGCCTCCGGAGGTTGCCGGGCCAGAAACGCCCTGCCTGCGCCTCTTCCATTGAAACGGGCCAGTGCGTCCTCGTCGACCGGGGACGGCAGGGCGAGGCCATCGATCAGGCCCTCGATCCGGACCGCCGGCCTCAGGCTCAGGGCCGCGCCGAACAGCGCCGTGGCTGCGGGATTGAAGCAGCGCACGGTGCCCGTCGCATCGACCGCGACGATCGCCATCGGCACGTCGATCATGACGCTCCTGGCGAAAGCTGCTTCCACCCTGTCTCCTCGCCGAACGGCTTTCCGTTCTTGTTCTTCTGTCGGTTGTCGCTCTTGCCCCCAAGCCAACGCGTCCCGCCTATCAAAGCTAGAGCGAATTTGCGTCCTAGGTAAAACTATCTACGCGCGACGGATCGCCGCCACCGGCCGGCCTGTGCTCAGGAGCAGGCTGCGGCGCGGGTGCGCGGCTGCAGGCCGGCCAGGGCACCGGACAGGGCCGTGGTCGTGGCACAACCCATCTTGCGCAGGATCCGCCCCCGGAAGACATCGACCGTCCGGGGACTGATCCCCAGGGCCTCGGCGCAGGCCCGGCTGTTCGCGCCGGCCACGAGGTGTTCGGCGACCTGCTTCTCCCGCGCGGTCAGTGCGGCATAAAGGGCCGGCACACCGTCGACGGCCTCGGGGGAGTTGACCGTCCTGCGCGCCCAGGCCCCCTGGACCGCGGCCAGCAACTGCCCGGGCGAAAAGGGTTTCAGCAGCAGGTCGTGCGCGCCGGCCTGCATGACCCGGACGGCGTCGGCGACCCCGGCATAACCGCTGATGACCACGACCGGCCAGGCGGCCGGTGCCCGCGCGTTCAGGGTCGCAAGAAGGCCCAGACCGTCCATCATCGGCATGCGCAGATCGGTGACCACACAGGATACTGGCAGGTCCGACATGCGGGCCAGAAAGGCCGCGGCGGACGAGAATCCATGGACGACATAGCCGGAGGCCTCGAACAGCGCTTCAAGCGATGCGAGCACAGCCGGGTCGTCGTCCACCAGGACGACTGAGGCGTTCAAACGTCCCTCCTGTCGTCCCGGAAGTTGAAACCTACGTTTCTGCGAAACTAACTCATTCGCAGCCGCAAAGAGAAGTAAGCAGTAATACTTATGTCGACCCGGCGGTCAGCGACCCGCCTGGGGCGTCACATCCACCCGCGCCTGGCGACTGATTCGCTCTCCGCACTGGTCGATGCCCAGGATGAGCTGCTCAAGATCCTCCGGGCTCACCGCGCCGCGCCGTGTAAGGCGAAGCAGATTGACGGCCGGTGTCAGGGCCCCGTCCACCCAGGTGTCGGTCGCAATCAGGCTGGCGATCAGGCGGGCTGCCGCATAGAGGGCATCGACCAGACCGTGCATTTCGACCACGGCGCAGGCCGCCAGCATATTGTTGATCAGGGCGTGGGCCCGCAGCAGATCCTTCCTCGAAGGCCGCTGGTGCGGGTCGGAGGTCATCTGCGCGATCACCTCGATCGCCTCATCGATCCGGGCCTGGCATTCGCTGGTCAGGCCGACCAGATTGCCCTGGGCCTGCTCGATCGCTTCCTCGACCGGGATGCCTCCGGCCTTCTGGTACTCGCGATGGAGGACCGTACGGACCTTTCTGATGATCACGCTCATAACGAAAGCCTCTGCGGCTTCATCATGCCGTCGAGTTCTTCCTGCGTCATATTGGCACCGCTGGGAAGACCCAGTGCGCCCCTCTGGTCCCCCTTGCGGCGCCCGGTCGGCACATCCGCCGGCAGGCCCTCGAATTTGAAGCGCCGGTCCGGGCCGGTATAGGTCTCGCACTCGATGAAGGGCCGGTCTGCGGCGGCGACCCACAGGATCCGCTGCATCAGGATAGCCGGCGAGACCGGCTTGGTGATGATGAAGTTCGAGCCGCAGTCGCGGGCGTTGATCACCTCGGGCTCGAGCGCATGCCCCATGATGGTGAAGATCGGCGCATGACAGTTGGGCTCCATCCGCGATTTCCGCAGCCAGCGCACCAGATCGTTGCCGCTCTCGTCCCCCAGCTGCGCATCGCACAGCACCAGGTCGATGGTCTCCTTCGACAGAAGGGCGCGGGCCTCCTCGGCGCTTGTGGCCCGGTGAATGCGGTCGACGCCGAAGCCGAGCAGGGTCTGGCTGAGGATGTCCAGGCCCTGTGCGTTGGAATCTACGCAGAGCGCCTTGATGGTGCGCAAATTGATCCGCGTCGGCCCCGAAGGCGGCGGCGCTGACCCCGGTGCGGTCACCACA
The DNA here is from genome assembly GCF_044598075.1 of Brevundimonas sp. R86498. Taxonomy (GTDB): domain Bacteria; phylum Pseudomonadota; class Alphaproteobacteria; order Caulobacterales; family Caulobacteraceae; genus Brevundimonas. Next base: position 3,237,898 of record NZ_CP139004.1, read on the forward strand.
ATTCGCATTCTCCCGGCGTGGCCGTGGCGACTTCACGGGCTGCGCCGTGGAAGCGCTGGTGCAGGCCGCTCAGGGTCGAGGCCTCGGCGGCCTCGCGGACCATGGCGATGTCCAGCATGCCGCCGTTGGCGGCCGCGGACAGGGACAGGCGCCCACAGAGCACAGCCATCTGTTCGATGTGCTGAACAAGGGCGTCCAGCTGCTGCACCTCCATCAGGGCCTCATGCGACCCCGGCTGGCTGGACAGGAGTTGGCCGGCCAGATGCTGCAGCCCCTCGCCCGCGAGAGCCCAGCAGGCCAGTTCGTCGGAAAGACCGAGGAACAGGTTTTCGAGCGTGGAATCCGTTTTCATCCGACCCTCAATCAAAGAGTTCGACAGCGCCGCTGTCGCGTTCGGGCTTGCGCACCATGACGACCCGCTCGCGCGCGATGACCGCGGCGTCCTGGACCAGATGCTGGGCTGCGGCGCCCGTGGTGGGCGTGTAGTGAATCCGGCGGGCCAGGGTGCCACCGAGGCTCTGGCTGATGATCGGAATGCCGTCCTCCTGCAGGAAGCGCTGGACGAACTCGGCATTCTTGCCGCCGATGTCATTGAAGCTGGACGTCATCCGGGCCCCGCCGAACACCTTGGCCTCCAGCCGGTCCCGGCGCGCACCCATGGCCAGCAGACCGTTGATCAAAAGCTCCATGGCCTGGGCCCCGTAGCGCCGGTCCCCTGCCCCGCCACCCGGCGCTTCGGGCAGCAGGAAGTGGTTCATCCCGCCGATGCCCAGCACCGGATCGCGCACGCAGGCGGCCACGCACGAGCCCAGGATGGTCGAGAAGATCACCGACCGATCGCCGGAAACCTCATGCGACCCCTGGCCCACATGGACCCGGCGCTCGTGGATGGGCTCCAGGCCTGGGGTCATCAGGTCAAGGCTCCGTAGACCGCCTCGATCTTCTGCCGCAGGGTCGTCACGGTGAACGGCTTGACGAGGTAGTTGTTGACGCCGAACTGCTGGGCCCGCTGGACCAGATCGGAGTCCGCGCGCCCGGTCAGCATGATGAAGCCGGTGTTCTTCAATGCTGGTGTCGCACGGACCGCCCGCAGGAAGTTCAGGCCATCCAGCTTGGGCATGTTGTAGTCCGAGATCACGAGGTGGCTCTTGTGCTCCAGCAGGGCGCGCAGGCCGTCCTCGCCGTCGACGGCGTCCTCGACATCGGTGATACCGATCTCCTTGAGGCCGATGCGGACGAGCGAGCGGATCGTTTGCTGGTCATCGACGACCAGAACGCGAAGGGATGATGCGGCGGGCATCTAGCGAGCTCCAGGCGAAACAGAGGCAGCCGCGAGTGTCGCAGCGGCGATACGAGGCAGGGCGAGCTGGCGCTCGACCGCGCCGGCTTCAAAGGCAGCACGCGGCATGCCGTAGACGACGCAGGTGTCCTGGTCCTGACCGAAGGTGGCCGCGCCCGCCTGGCGCATGGCCAGCAGGCCGGCGGCACCGTCCTTGCCCATCCCGGTCAGGATCACGCCCACCGCGCGGTTCCCGCAGGCCGTGGCCACCGATGAGAACAGGGCGTCGACCGAGGGCTTGTGGCCACTGACGGGACCATCGTCCCCGAGGCTGCACCGGGGCGTCCGGCCGCCGGAAATCCGCAGATGGCGGTCGCCGGGAGCCAGCCAGACATGACCGACCGTCAGTTCCGCGCCTTCCTCGGCGATCCGCACCGTCGGCGCGCTCAGCCGGTCCAGGCGGGCAGCGAGGCTGGTCGTGAACGTCAGCGGCATGTGCTGGGTGATCACGGTCGGCGGGCAGTTGGCCGGGAAGCTGGTGATGACCTTGATCAGGGCTTCCACCCCGCCGGTCGAGGCACCGATCGCAACAACCGAACCGGATGGCTTGTACTCTCCGGCGGCCGGGCCGGTGGCCGGGGAGGCACCGGCGGGCTGGATCCGCGCCATGGCCGCAGCCTTGACCTTGGCGGCGAGCTCGCCGAAGCCCTCGCCACCGCCGGCAACCGGCTTTCCGATACAGTCCACCGCGCCCAGTTCGAGGGCTGCGATCGAGATGTCCGCGCCCCGTTGCGTCAGGGTCGAGACCATGATGACCGGGATCGGCCGCAGCCGCATCAGCCGCTCGAGGAACTCCAGGCCGTTCATATTGGGCATTTCGACGTCGAGGGTGACCACGTCGGGATTGAGGTCCTTGATCGCGGTGCGCGCCTCGATCGGATCCGCCGCCTGACCCACGACCAGCAGGTCGGGATCCGCGCGCAGCGAGTTGATGATGAGGGCACGCATCGTCGCCGAGTTGTCAACGACGAGGACCTTGATGGGACGGCTCATGATTTGTCCTTCAGGCGATAGATGGTCAGGCCGGCCGAAACGAGTTCCGGGATCAGCGAGCGTTCGGAGTGGCCGATGTAGAGGCGTCCATCGGGCGCGAGGTGCTGGGCAAACCGGGTGAACAGCTTGGTCTGGGTCGGCTCGTCGAAATAGATGGCCACGTTGCGACAGAAGATGGCGTCGAACTTGCCCTTCATGGGCCACGGTTCCATCAGATTGATCACGCCGAAGCTGATCATCTCGGCGAGCGCCGGCGCAACCTTCCAGCCGCCGGACGCATCCTTGGTCAGGAATTTCGAACGCAGATTGGCCGCGATCGGCTCGACGTCGCCACTGTTGTAGACCCCGCGCCGCGCATGATCGACGACCAGCGGATCGATGTCCGTGGCCAGGATCCGCACGTCGTAGCGCGCCGCATCGGGAAACGCCTCCAGCAGGGTGATGGCCATGGTGTAGGGCTCGTGCCCCGCCGAACAGCCGGCGGACCACAGACGCACTCGCCCTCCCGCCCGGGCCCGGGCGATCAGTGGCGGCAGCAGCTCGGCGGCCATGTGGTCGAAATGGTGCGGCTCGCGGTAGAAGCGCGTGACGTTCGTCGTCAGGGCGCTGAGCATGGCCGCGTGTTCCGGATGGTTCGGATCCGAACGCAGCAGCTCACAGTAGGACTTGAAGCTGTCCAGCCCCAGCTTGCGGACCCGTTTGGCGATCCGCGAATAGACAAGCGTGGCCTTGGCGTCGGCCAGATGGATGCCCGAAGCCTTGTACAGCAGGTCCGCGATCGCGCGGAAGTCGCCCGTCGTGAACGGGAACTCGCCGTCGGTCGGCGTCGTATCGGCGGCCAGCGCGTTCACGCGGCCTCCTGCAGGATTTCATCGGGCAGCAGACCATCGAGCGACAACAGGCTGATCATCGCACCGTTGTTGGGGATGATGCCGCGGACAAAGGCCCGCACGGTCTCGCAGGCGATATCCGGCGTCGGCTGGATCAGCTCCTCGCCCACCGTCAGGATGTCCGACACGGCCTCGACCAGCAGTCCGACCGTCTCTGCGGTCGATCTTGGCCACGATGATGACGTGGCGGGCCGACGGGGGGCTGACCGGAATCCCCAGCCGCGTGCCCAGGTCGATCACGGGCAGCACCGTGCCCCGCAGGTTCATCACCCCCCGCACATACGAGGGTGACAGCGGCAGCTGGGTGGCGTGGGCCCAGCCGCGGATTTCAAGAACCGAATGGATATCAACGCAGTACTGTTGAGCGCCCATGCGGAAAGCCACAAGCTCACGCTGTTCGGCGGATGTGGTGGCTGAGGGCATTACGGACATGGATCAGCTCGCGATGGCAAGTTGGGGTGAAGGCTGGGGCGCGGCCCGCTTGCGCAGGCTGATGATCGCATCGACGTCGAGGATCAGCGCGACCCGGCCGTCACCCAGGATGGTGGCGGCCGCGATCCCGTCGACCTGCTGGTAGTTGAGCTCCAGGCTCTTGATCACGACCTGCCTCTGCCCCTGGATCGCGTCGACCGTCAGGGCCGCCAGCCCGCCCACGCCGCTCTCGACCAGCAGGGTGACGCCGGTTCCGGTCGAGGCGTTGTCAGTCCAGCCCATGGCCTCGGCCACATCGATCATCGGCACATAGACGCCGCGCACCGACAGCACGAAGCCTTCGGGTCCCAGGGCCTGGATGTCGCCGGGCTTGGGCTGCAGCGTTTCGACGATCGCGGTGATCGGCACCACCAGCGTCTGTTCGCCCACCGTCACGACCATGCCGTCCAGCACGGCCAGGGTCAGCGGCAGGCTGAGCGTGAAGGTCGACCCCACACCCGGCTTGGACACGATGGTGATCCGTCCGCCCAGGGCCTGGATGGAGCGCTTGACCACATCCATGCCCACGCCGCGCCCGGATACGTCCGAAATGACAGCCGCCGTCGAGAACCCGGGCGCGAAGATCAGGTTGTCGATCTCCTCGTCGCTCAGCGCCGCATCGGGCTCGATCAGGCCGCGCTTGATGGCGATGTCGCGGACGCGGACGCGGTCGATGCCCTTCCCGTCATCGGAGATCTCGATGACGATCCGGCCCGACCGGTGCATGGCGGCCAGCTTGACCACACCCTCTTCGGGCTTGCCGACGGCCCGGCGCTCCTCGGGAGTCTCGAGGCCATGGTCGATCGAGTTGCGCAGCATGTGCGTCAGCGGCTCGGCGAGGCGTTCGATTACGGTCTTGTCGACCTCGGTGCCCTCCCCTTCGGTGACCAGGCGAACGCGCTTGCCGGTCATGGCGGCGACCTCGCGGGCCAGACGCGGCATGCGCTGGAACACCGACTTCACGGGCTGGGCCCGGATGGCCATGACGCTGTCCTGAATCTCGCGGGTCAGCTGTTCCAGATCGTCCAGCCCCAGGGCGATATTGGACGACCGGGCCACGCCCGATTCCATCACCCGCTGGGCCAGCATGGCCTGGTTGATCACGAGTTCGCCGACCAGATCGATCAGGCGGTCGACGCGGTCCAGATCCACGCGGATCGTCGGCGCGGCGGCCTCGCTGGTGCGGCCTTCGGCGGCCGGCCCGGCGTCGGCAGCCGGAGCGGCCGGAGCGGGCGCTGCAGCGGTCGGGGCGGCGGGCGCAGGAGCGGGTCCGGGGGCCGCGGCAACCGGCTCGGGCATATCCGGCTCGGTCGCAATCAGGGGCTCCAGATCCGGCATGACGATCGAGATTTCGGGTGTCTCCACGGCGGCGGACTCCACGGTGAACAGACAGTCGCCGTCCACGAATTCGAACACATCGACGATGCGCTCGCGGGTCACGTCAGGGGCCGTCAGCGTGACCGTCCAGGTCAGATAGGCCCCCAGCGGATCCAGCGCGTCCAGCACGGGCACGGAGTCGATGTCGCACTGCACGACCACCGGACCGAGGCGCGACAGCTCGCGCATCAGCGGCAGGGCGTCGTTGGCATTGCGATACATCACGTCCTTGGGCGTGAAGCTGACCACCCAGTCGGCCACGGCCGCCGGAGCGTCACCCGGGCCGTCGTCCAGCGAGATCATCATCGGGCTGAAGCCGAAATCCGGCTCGTCCGGCACCGCTGCGGCCGCCGGCGTGGGTGCGTGTGCCGCCCCGCCGGCTCCGCCCCCGGACGACAGGGCCTCCAGCTCTGCCACCAGGCCGTCCTCGCCGGTCAGCGGCGTATCGTTGCCCTTGGCGACGCTGACGTGGTCGGCCAGATGGTCGGCCGCGCGCAGCAGCACCTTGATGACGTCCGGATCCGGGGCCAGCGCGCCGCTGCGCACCATGTCCATGGTGGTTTCGAAGACGTGCGCGAACCGCACCAGCGGCTCCAGTCCGAAGGCGCCTGCCCCACCCTTGACCGAGTGCACGGCCCGGAACACGGCGTTCACCGTCTCGGAATTGCCGTCACCGGTCTCCAGCGTCAGCAAACCGGCTTCAAGATCGCCGAGCAGCTCGTCGCATTCCTGAAAGAACGTGGCCTTGATGGCCTCCATCGGATCCATACTTCGGGCCTCAGGCTGCGACGCGGCGGATGGCTTCGATCAGTTTGACCGGGTCGAACGGCTTGACGATCCAGCCCGTGGCCCCGGAATTGCGGGCGCGCTGCTTCTTGGCCCCGTCGCTCTCGGTGGTCAGGACCAGGATGGGCGTGGAGCGGTGCCGCTCGGTGCGCCGCACGCCCTCGATGAAGCCGAAGCCGTCGAGGTTCGGCATGTTGATGTCGGTGATGATCACGTCCGGATCATTGCGACCGAGGACGTCGAGACCGTCCAGACCGTCGACGGCCTGGACCACCTCGAACTCGTCGCCCGCAAGGGCCAGTCGCAGCATGTCCCGCATCGTGCGGGAATCATCGACCGTCAGAATGACCATGCTCACGCTGCAATCTCCGTTTGGGCTTTGAGGATCGGCGCACAGCCGAGTTGATCGAAGGCCGTCTGCACGGCATCGCTGGGATCTGTGATCCGCAGGCGGAAGCCGTCCTCCCGCCAGGAGGCGATGGCCGACAGAAGCAATTGCAGCGCCTGGGCGCCGAAGCGATCCACCTGCGAGGCATCGACATCGAGGTCGTGCCCGCGGCGCTGGATCAGGTCCGCATGGGTCTGCGTCAGGGTCGAGGCATCCATTCGACCCGGAAGGACGAAGACGTCAGCCGGCGTAAACTCCATCAGAACTGCTCCCACTGGGGTTCATTGCTGTGCGCAAGGGATACCGCCGCACCGCCCGCTGCGGCGCGGCGCGCCGGGGCCGGTTCCGGCTGGTAGGCCGCGGCAGGGGCCGGGGCCGCGGCCGGAGCAGGGCTGGTCTCACGGGCGAAGTCGGCGATGCGCGACTGGGCCTGACGGACCGGGTTGGGCTTGCTGCGGCCGCCCTTGCCACCGCCGCGCTTCTGGTCGGAGACGTGGAACTTGCCGACCAGGGCCGCCAGTTCGCCGGCTTCCTGGGACAGGTTGTGGCTGGCGGCGGTCGACTGCTCCACCATGGCCGCGTTCTGCTGGGTCGTCTGGTCCATCTGGTTGACGGCCGTATTGACCTCGCTCAGCGCCGTGGCCTGTTCCTGGGCGGAGGCGGTGATCTCGGCCATCAGGCCATTGATCTCGGCCACGCGCTCGACGATGGCGGTCAGGGCCTCGCCGGTCTCGCCGACCAGCCCCACGCCGTCCTTCACATGGCCACTGCTGGCCGCGATCAGGCTCTTGATCTCCTTGGCCGCCTCGGCCGAGCGCTGGGCCAGGGCCCGCACTTCGGAGGCCACGACCGCGAAGCCGCGTCCCGCATCACCCGCGCGCGCGGCCTCGACCCCGGCGTTCAGGGCCAGAAGGTTGGTCTGGAAGGCGATTTCGTCGATCACACCGATGATCTGGCTGATCTGGTCCGAGGACCGCTCGATCTCACCCATGGCGGCGACGGCGCGGCTGACCACGGCGCCACTGTTCTCGGCGGCCGACTTGGCCCCCGTCACGACCGTGCCGGCCCGTTCGGCACCTTCAGCCGTCCGTTTGACCGTGGCGGTGATTTCGTCCAGCGCGGCGGCCGTTTCCTCAAGCGTCGCCGCCTGCTGTTCGGTACGCCGCGACAGGTCGTCGGCGGCCTGGCTGATCTCGCCGGCCCCCGACTGCATGGCCGAGGCATTGGACCCGATGACGCCCATGGCTTCTTCCAGCTTGTCCATGGCGGCGTTGAAGTCGGTCTTCAGACGGGCGTAGTCGCCGGGGAAGTCGGCGGTGATCCGGTGGGCCAGGTCGCCGGCGGCGAGAGCGCTCAGACCCGCGGCGGTCTCATTGACAATCTGGCTCTGCTGGCGGGCCACCTCGGCCTCCAGCTCGGTCTGCTTCTGACGTTCGCGCTCGGCGGTCGAGCGGGCATCGTTGACGGCCAGGTTGGAGGATTCCAGCGCCAGCGCCTGCTCCTTGAACACCTGCACCGAGCGGCTCATGCCGCCGATCTCGTCGCCGCGCTCCAGATTGCCGACCTCGACGGTCAGGGTGCCGGCCGCCAGCTTCTCCATGACGCCGGTCAGCGAAACCAGAGGGCTGCTGATGGCGCGGGTCATCAGCCAGCCGATCAGGGCTGCGGCCACGGCCGAAATCAGGGCCCCGATCATCAGCACCAGGCTGGCCAGGCCGACCGACCCCGCCAGATGAACGTTCGTCGCCTCACGATCGGCGACGACGGTCGCGAGCACGGCATCGATCGCGTCTTCCGCCGGCCCCATGGCGGCGTCGGACGGACCGTCACGGCCCACAAAGGCCGTCGACGCGGCGCGATCGCCCCCGGCCAGAACCTTGTCAGCCTCGGCTTCAACCAGGGCGTACCAGGCGTTGGCCGCCACGTTTGCCGCCTCGATGCCCGCGATCGCCTCGGACTGGCCGGCCAGCTGTTCGGCGGCGGCCGTCATGTTCTTTTCGTAGTTGTCCCGGTGTGCCCCGAGGCGTTCGATATAATAGGGATCGCCGGTCAGCAGAAAGCCGCGGAAAGCGTTCTCCTGCCGCGCCATGAAGAACCGGCCCTGCCGCAGCGCACCGGCGGCCGTTGTCTCGGTTTCCAGAGCGCCACGCGCGGTCTCGATGACCCGGAGCTCATAAACCCCCAAACCGCCGATCGTGGCCGTGATGAGGGCGAGGAAACCGAACGCGACCGCAAGCTTTCGGCCGATTTTCCAGTTGGAGAAGTTCATGGTGCGATCCTTGGGGGCCCGGCGACAGGCCTAGAAACTGTAGGCGATGGAGGCGATGAGACGGCCTTCGTAGCGACTGCCGAACTCGTGGCCGTCGGTGTCGTACCAGCGCAGGTCGCCGGAAACGGCGGGCGAGAACTTGTGCTTCACGCCGATGTTCCAGGCGTCATAGTCGGTGCCGTTGTCGACGCGGCGCTGGCCATAGGCCACGCTCAGCTTGTCCCTGGACGTCAGGGTCAGGGTCGCCTGGGCTTCGGTCCACCAGGCCTCTTCGCCGGCGCCGTAGGTGTCGGACGCATAGTTCAGCCGCATCCGGGCCGACAGGCGATCGGTCAGCTTGCGCGAAACATCGCCCTGCCACTCGATGTAGCCGCTGTCGACACCGTTGGTCTCGTTCAGCAGCTCGCGGTACATGACCTGCCCGTCCAGGGTCCAGCCGCTGATGTCCTGCGCATAGCCGGCGGCGACGATCACCTCGGAATCCGCCCCCTTGGACGAGGAGGCCTGCGAGGCGAAGCCGTTGGCGTAGAAGCCGTTCGATTCCCAGCGCACCGATCCGAACAGGGCGGGATCCTCATCGCTCTTGCCGAGGCCCTTGCCCGTGTATTGGCTGGCGATACCGATCTGGCCGGAGACGGGATCGGCCATTGCCGGGGCCGCCGAGGTTGCCACTGCGGCAACAGCAGCGAGGACCAGAAACCGCAAGTTCTGTCGCGGTTGATTAGAGTTGGCGTTCACGTTGTTTTTCCATGACCGAGGCTTTCAAAGCCCGTCTTTCGGGGAACTCGACTAGGAGCTCAGCAGTAACGACCAATGGTCAACGATCGGTATATTCGGCACCGCCACTCGGTACGTATTACTGCGTAAAATGAACGTTAATGAACTGTTGGGGGGCGACTTTTCGGGCTTTTTGCGTAGATTCCGGAAGGGTTTCGTGCCCATGGCGTAAAAACATCATGGTAACCGGGAACCGAATCGCGTCTCGTGAAACGGACTTCTGAGGGCCGAATCAGGGGGCGTTTCGGGGCTCGCCCCACCGCCGATCCGCAGGCTGAAATGACCGTGTTCCAGATTACCCGCGACGGTGCCGTCGCCCACCTCCGGCTGACCCGCCCCGCCGCGTCGAACGCGCTCAACCTGGACTTCTGGCGTGACTTCGGTCCGGCCCTGAAGGCGCTGGACGCGACAGGCGAGGTCCGGGCGCTCGTCCTGTCCGGAGAGGGCCGCAACTTCTGCGCCGGCATGGACATCTCGGTCTTTGCCGGCGGCAACATCCTGCAGACCGAAACGGCCAGTCAGCGGCAGGCCTTCCATCAGGCGGCCCGCGACCTCCAGGACGCGCTCACCACGCTCGAACGCGTTCGCTTCCCCGTCATCGCCGCCATCCAGGGGGCCTGTGTCGGGGCCGGTCTCGACATGGTCGCGGCCTGCGACCTGCGGCTGGCCTCTCGCGAGGCCTATTTCCGCATTGAGGAGATCAACATCGGCATGATGGCCGATGTCGGCAGCCTGCAGCGTCTGCCCCGGCTCCTGCCCGACGCCGTCGTGCGCGAGCTGGCCTATCTGGGGACCCGGCTGGAGGCCGACAGGGCCGAGCGGCTGGGCTTCGTCAATGCCGTCGCCGATGACGCCGACGCCGTCGTGGCCGCCGCCCTGGATATGGCGCACCGCATCGCTGGCAAGGCCCCTCTGGCCATTTCGGGCTCAAAGGCGGCCCTGCTCTATGCCCGCGACCATACGGTCGCCGAGGGTCTGGAGTGGGCCGCCATCATGCAGGGCTCCCTCTGGAACACCGCCGACGTCATGGCCGCCATCGCCGCCCGCCGCGACCGCACACCCGGGGAATTTTCCGGCCTGTCCCCCCTGACCGGACTGACCGGTCCGGACTGATCGCCTCTGCGGCACCGCACCCGATCAACGGTTCTTGCAAATCATTCGCAAGGCGTGGCAAAGCCGGAGTGTGACCGACGCCGCCGCAACCCCTGCCGCCTCCCCCGCCCCGCGCGCCCGCCCGGTGAATGGCGCGCGCGCCTTCTGGCTGAAAGAGCTGCACCGCTGGCACTGGATCTCGGCGGGCCTCAGCCTCGCCGGCATGCTGCTGTTCGCCGTCACCGGCATCACCCTCAACCACGCCGCCCAGATCCCGGCCGAACCCGTCACGGTCGAGACCACCGCCACCCTGCCCCGTCCCCTGCTGGACCGGCTGGCCACCTTCCCGGCCGAGACCACCGATCCGGTCCCCGACGCCGTCGCCCGCTGGGCCGCCACGGAGCTGAAAGCCCCGATCGCCGGCCGCGCCACCGAAACCACCCCGGACGAGATCTATGTCGCCCTGACCGGCCCGGGGGCCGACGGCTGGCTGACGCTGGACCGCACCACCGGCGAGGCGGTGCGCGAGACCACCACCCGCGGCTGGGTCGCCTACCTCAATGACCTGCACAAGGGCCGCGACACCGGCCCGGTCTGGTACTGGTTCATCGACGTCTTCGCCGTCGCCTGCATCGTCTTCGCCGTGACCGGCCTGACCTTGCTGTGGCTGCACGCGAAGAACCGGGCCTCCACCTGGCCCCTCGTCGGGGTGGGGATCGTGATCCCCGTCGTCATCGCCCTCCTGTTCATTCACTGACGAGTTCGTTCATGCGTCCCCTGCCCCTGATCCTGGCCGCAGCCGCCGGTGCGATTGCCTCGCCGGCCCTGGCCTCTGAACTGTCCGTCACCCTCGAGGTGCCGACCATCCGCACCGCCGCCTATCACCGCCCCTATGTCGCGGTCTGGATCGAGCGCCCGGACCAGACCGCCGTCCGCACCATCGCCCTCTGGTACGAGGCCGGTGACACCGGTCGCGGCGAGGGCACCGGCGAGGACTATCTGAAGGACGTCCGCACCTGGTGGCGCAAGGGCGGGCGGGCCATGGCCCTGCCGATCGACGGCGTCACCGGCCCCACCCGCGCCCCCGGCCGCCAGACCGTGACCGTCCCCGGGGCCCGCCTCGCCGCCCTCCCGGCCGGCCAGTACAATGTCGTCATCGAGGCGGCCCGCGAACAGGGCGGCCGCGAGGTCGTCCGCGTGCCCTTCACCTGGGGCGGGGCCGCCAACAGCGCCTCCGCCGCCGGAACCTCCGAACTGGGCGCCGTCCGCGTCGCCGTCACCCGCTAAGGATCGCCCCCATGAAAAAGTTCGCCCTGCCCGCCCTCGCCCTGTTCGCCGCCCTCGCCGCCCCCCTGTCGGCCCAGGCCCACCGCGGCTGGATGATGCCCTCCTCGACCGTCCTGTCGGGTGAGTCCGCCTGGGTCGGCTTCGACGCCGGGGCCTCCAACGGCGTCTTCATCGCCGACCACGCCCCCCTGCGCCTCAGCGCCGCCAGCCTGATGATCATGGCCCCCGACGGCACCACCGGCGAAATGGCCAATCTGATGCAGGGGGCCTATCGCTCGACCTTCGACGTCCACATCAACAAGCCGGGCACCTGGAAGATCGCCAATGTCTCGGCCGGCATGTCGGCCAGCTACGCCCTGAACGGCCAGACGCAGCGCTGGCGCGGATCGGCGGCCGATTTCGCCACCGCCATCCCCGCCGGGGCCACCAACGTCAACGCCTCGGTCAACAACAACCGGCTGGAGACTTTCGTCACCCTCGGTGCCCCCACCGAAACCGTCTTCGCCCCCACCGGCCAAGGCCTTGAGATGGTCCCCGTGACCCATCCCAACGATCTGGTCGCCGGCGAAGAGGCCACCTTCACCCTGCTCAAGAACGGCCAGCCGGCAGCGGACCTCGAGGTCACCGTGGCCCGTGGCGGCCTGCGCTACCGCGACAACCCCGAGGAGATGACCGTCCGCACCGGGGCCGACGGCACCTTCACCGTCACCTGGCCCGAGGCCGGCCTGTACTGGCTCAACACCAGTCAACGCGCCGAGGCCGCCGGCACCGCCCCGGCCCAGTCGATGGCCTACACCGCCGTTCTGGAAGTCCTGCCCTGAGCCGGGGATCGCGCGGGGCGCCGCCCCCGCTGGACCTGACCCCGGCCCCGGAGCGCGACGACACCCGCGTTCTGGTTCCCGCTCTCGAGCGCGCGCCCGCCCGGCCGCCCGGCCATGAGGTCTGGTCGCTTGAGGGCGACACCATGGGCACGGTCTGGAGCGTCCGGCTGGTCGCCCCGCCCGGGGCCACCGAGGCCGGCCTGACCGCCGCCATCCAGTCCGAGCTGGACGCCGTCATCGCCCTGTTCAGCCCGTGGGAGCCGACCAGCGCGATCGGCCGTTTCAACGCCGCCCCGGCCGGCCCCGTCGTCCTGCCCGCCGCTTTCTGGACCGTTCTGGAAGCCGCCCTCGACCTCGCCGACGACACCGACGGCGCGGTCGATCCGACGCTCGGGGCCCTCGTCGATCTGTGGGGCTTCGGCCCCCCCGGCCTGCGCCCCGAGCACGCCGCCCTCCCCTCCGCCGCCGAGATCACCGCCGCCCTCGCCGTCTCCGGCTGGCGCAGGCTCCGCCTCGACGTCACCGCCGGCGCCGCCCTCCAGCCCGGCGGCCTGAAACTGGACCTGTCCGGCATCGCCAAGGGCCACGCCGTCGACCGCCTCTCCGAGACCCTCACCCGCCTCGGTGCGACCTCCCACCTGATCGAGATCGGCGGCGAGCTGCGCGGGGCCGGGGTCAAGCCCGACGGCCAGCCCTGGTGGGTCGGTCTGGAGCCCCCGCCCGGCGCTCCCGTGCCCCGCACCGTCGCGGCCCTCGCCGACATCGCGGTCGCCACCTCCGGCGACTGGCGCCGCGCCTTCGCCCACGACGGCTATCTGTATCCCCACACGATCGACGGCCGCACCGGCCACCCCATCACCAATGGCGTCGCCTCGGTCACCGTCTTCCACGCCAGCGCCATGCTGGCCGACGCCTGGGCCACCGCCCTGACCGTGCTGGGCCCGGAAGAAGGCACCCACCTCGCCACCGCCCACAACCTCGCGGCCCAGATCCTGACCCGCACCCCCTCGGGCGTGACCGAGCACCTGACCCCCGCCTTCCGCGCCCTGATGGACGACGGGGACGCGCCCGCGTGAGCGCCGATCCGACCCGCTGGCTCTGGGCGGCCATCACCGTCGGCCTGTGGCTGGCCGGCACCGCGTGGATCCTGTGGCGCGCCCGCCGCCGCCCGCCCGCCGACGCCACCACCGGCGAGATCCTGATCGCCGTCGCCAGCCAGACCGGCTTCGGCGACGAACTGGCCCGGCTGACGCACGCCACCCTCCTCGCCGGCGGCCAGCCCGCCCGCATCCTCGCCTTCACCGACCTCGACGCCCCGACCCTCCAGTCCGCCGGCCGCGTCCTGTTCATCGCCTCCACCACCGGCGAGGGCGACGCCCCCGACACCGCCGCCGCCTTCGTGCGCAAGGTGATGGGCCAGACCCCCGACCTGTCCGGCCTCGCCTACGGCCTCCTCGCCCTCGGCGACCGCAGCTACCGCGAGTACTGCGCCTTCGGCCGCGCCGTCGACGCCTGGCTCAGGACCACCGGGGCCACCCCCCTGTTCGACCGGGTCGAGATCGACAACGGCGACCCCGCCGCCGTCACCTTCTGGCAGGCCGAGGTCGCGGCTCTCCCGGGCGTCGCCCCCGCCTCCCCCGCCGCCCCCGTCATCCAGCTGCGCGAGGCCACCCCCTGGCGCCTCGTCGAGCGCCGCCTGATGAACCCCGGCAGCCCCGGCGAGGGCGCCTGGTCCCTCGCCTTCGAACCCGTCGACGGCGGCGCGCCGGACTGGGTCGCCGGCGACATCGCCGAGATCACCGTCCCCACCCCGACCGACCCGGTGCGCCGCGAATACTCCGTCGCCTCCCTGCCGTCCGACGGCCGGGTGGAGCTGCTGGTCCGCCTCATGCGCCACCCCGACGGCACCCCCGGCCTCGGCTCCGGCTTCCTGACCCAGACCCTCGCCCCCGGCGACACCGTCCCCCTGCGCGTTCGCCCCAACCGCGCCTTCCACGCGCCGGAGCCCCACGTCCCGCTCATCCTGATCGGCAACGGCACCGGCATCGCGGGCCTGCGCGCCCACCTCAAGGCCCGCGCCGCCGCGGCCACGACCGGAGCAGGCCCCGCCCCCGTCTGGCTGATGTTCGGCGAGCGCACCTCCGCCGCCGACGCCTTCTACGCCGACGACCTCGCAGCGTTTCAGCAACAGGGCATCCTCACCCGTCTGGACCGGACCTTCTCGCGCGACCCCGGCGACGGCCGCTATGTCCAGGCCCTCATCGGCGAAGCCGCCGACGACCTCCGCCGCTGGATCGCTGACGGCGCCGCCCTCTATGTCTGCGGCAGCCGCGAGGGTATGGCCGACGGCGTCCGCACCGCCCTCGACACGGCGCTCGGCGAAATCCCCTGCCGCGACCTCATCGAGACCGGCCGCTACCGCCAGGACGTCTACTAGGTCAGGCCCGACATCACGTCCGCGGTGTTCACGACCGTCGCATACTCCCCGTGCAGGTTCGACAGCGCCATGACGTGCCACGTCTCTGCGGGATGCAGAACGCCCCGGATGTCGACCTTGTCATAGGTATAGCAGGCGTCGCCCGGCACGGTGACCTCGAACCCCAGGCCGAAGGCCGCGCGCACCGTCGCCTCCACCGAATTGTTGGTGCTGACCCCGACGACGACCAGACGCGACAGGCCGCGGCTGTGCAGCCACCGCTCCAGCCCGCTGTTGGAAAAGGCGTCGTTGACGTTCTTCTCCATCCGGTGCTCGTGCGCCAGCGGCGCGAACCGGGGCTGGAACTCGCAGTTTTCGGCCCCCGGCCAGAAGGCCCCGCCCGGTTGGCGCGACATATGCCGCACATGGACCACGGGCAGCCCCCGCTCGCGCCACACCGCCAGCAGCCGCGCGATATTGTCCTCGGCCCCCGGATTGTTCCGGGGCCCGGTATGCTCCGGCAACATCCCCCGCTGCATGTCGATGATGATCAAGGCGTCCGGACTGGACATCGACCGCTCCCCTGCAAAGACCCGGCCCGATCGCACGGCCGCCGCACCGCAACCCCGTCATACCCGTGCGTCACGGCACCGGCTGCCACACCCGGACGTGGTCGATCTCCATCGCCTGCGGAAAGGCCGCGTCGTCCACCCCCTCGGCCCCGCCCCAGTCGCCGCCCACGGCCACATTCAGGATCAGGTGGAAGGGCACGTCGAACGGCCAGGTCGCCTTCGTCCCCGCCCCGTCATTGTCGAACCGGTAGTAGTCCCGGCCATCGAGGGCGAAGACCACGGCCTCCGGCGTCCAGCGCACCTGATACCGGTGAAAGGCGTCACACGCGGCGGGCACGGCGATCTCGGCCCCGCGCTGGGTCCCCGCGACATGGTTGTAGGCCCCGGTGTGGACCGTGCCGTGCACCACGCCCGGGCGGTGGCCGACATGCTCCATGATGTCGATCTCGCCATCCAGCGGCCAGCTCTCCAGATCGACCGGCAGCATCCAGATCGCCGGCCAGCTCCCCCGCCCGCACGGAATCCGCGCCCGCACCTCATACAGCCCGTAGGTCCAGCCCTGACGGCTCACCATCCGGGCCGAGGTATAGGCCTGCCCCCCGCTGTCCGCCGCCTCCGGGGTCTCATGCCGCGCCTCGATGATCAGCCGCCCGTCCTCGACCCGGGCGTTCTCCGGCCGGTCGGCGGCATAGTACTGACGCTCGTTGTTGTACCAGCCGGTGCGGTTGGCGTGGGTGTCATAGGTCCAGCGCGCCGGATCGGGCCGGCCGGCGGTCTCGAACTCGTCCGACCAGACCAGCCGGTACCCCTCGGGGGCCTCCTGCGCGGCGGCCGGCAGGGCGAGGGCGACAAGGGCGAGGGTCATCAACAGGGTGCGCATCCCGCCACGATAGCGCACGGGTCGCCGGGCGCGAAGTCCCCTCTCCCTCCCCTTCAGGGGAGGGTGGCCGAGCGCAGCGAGGCCGGGTGGGGGCGGCCTACGAGCCCCCCTTGTCATCCCGGCCGAAGCGTAGCGAAGAGCCACGCGGGAGGCGCGACGCCGATGTCCGCAATGCCCCGGTCAGCGGCGTTCAACCGGCCATTTCACAAACGCCAGCACCCACAGTCCGACAATGTTCACGTAGGGGATCACCGCCACCACGACCCACCCTCGCGAGAAGCCCAGCCGCTTCAGGATGCGCGCGACCGGGTAGCCGAGAATGATCAGCACGACGCCGACGATGGCCCAGTGCCAGACGCTGAACGTTCCCATGCCGCCCCCTCATTGGTCCGCCGGAGCCTGGGCCAATCGTCGATCCTCCGCAACGTCGCGGTCGAACCCGGTCAGCACTCACCGCGCGCGACGCCCTGCACCCACCCCCTTGTCATCCCGGCCGAAGCGCAGCGAAGAGCCGGGACGACACCGCCCTCTCCCCCGCCCCTCCCGGACATCGCGCTTGCGATGATCCGGGAGACGGCCCGGGGCCCCACCCCGTCTCCCGGCCCGCCGCTCCGCGTCGTCCGGGAGGATCGAACCCTACGCCCTTCCGTCCCGGATCATCGCTGGCGCGATGTCCGGGATGACAAGGGGGTCAAAGGCGCGGGCCGGGACTTGAACCCGGCGTCTTCAGGGCGAACCTGATGCACTCTCCGGTTATGCTACCGCGCCCACAGCCAGCTTACGGCTCTGTCGAATATCGACAAGGGAGCGAGCCTCGTCACGTGTCCACAAAAAGCGGCCCGACGTAGCTCCATTGAATGCCGACAACGACGCCATCCCGCAGGCGAAGGGTGATGACGCCATTCTGCCAACTCGTGTCGCGGTAGAGAGCCTGTGCTTCCCCAACCAGAACCGGGCCATCAAGAAACTGGACATACGGGTTTGGCTCATTGGACCAGCCCGCCTTGTGGAACGGTTTGCCGACATTGGCCTGTTGTCTCAGCGTGCGATCAGCGTCGCTCCAGGAATTGCCAATGTGGACGCCCAGTTTGCTTCCTTGCTCAATCGATCCGTTAGGTTGCCGAACGAGGAGGGCGGTTCGCTCATCCAGTGGGCCAAACGCGGCCCACCCGGCCAGACCGAGACCCAGGGCCGACACGCTCGCCAGTATGATCAGCCAAACCCTCATACGACGAGACTAGCGTTGCCGACCACAAAGACAATCGAACGTCCGCTCCGGCGTGGGGCACGACATGGGGCTTAGGCCCGAAATCTGACATTGACCGGAGGGGCGGAAAGCAGACGTCCTCAAGCGCCGTTGAGGGTGGAACCCAGTCGTAGCTTTCAGGCTGCACATCGGACATCTGATCGGCCCCGATACGCTAAGGCCTCAGGGCTTTTTCTTGGCCTGCGAAGCGATGGGCTAGCGCGATTAACGCGACCGATACGCCGAGCATGATGCCGAATAGAAAACGCACGTTCGACGCGGAAGGTTTCTCGGACATGACCGATCCCATTTGACGCGTCAGCATATTGACGGCAAAGCATTTTACAATATGTTTCACAACATGTTTCATAAAAAGGTGAGCTTCGTGTTCCTTCGTCTCCTTTCTGTCTTCCTCGTCGCGACGATCACGCCGACCATAGCAGCCGCCCAAACGTTGGATCGCGAAGCGCAACGCGAAGTCGTCACCCACCTCGAGACGGCGCTGCGCGAGAACTATGTCTTCCCCGACCGTATCCCCACGATAACCGCCGAGCTCGACCGGCGTGTTCAATCAGAGCCGATCGAAAGCGAAGAGTTCGCCGCCAGTCTCGCCCAAGGTCTAGTCAAAGCGAGCGACGATCTGCATTTCTCGGTAGCGTTCGATCCGGCCGAGGTGGTCGCCGATCGCCAGGCGAAAGCCGACGGCGAGGCAACCACCCAGGCCCAGCGCGACAGCGAGCGGGCCGCCAACTTCGGCTTTCGCGACGCTCGACGGCTCGACGGGGGCCTGGCCTACATCCGCTTCGACTTCTTCGCCGACCCGCAATACGCCCAGGAGACAGCGGCAGGGGCCATGCGGTTCGCCGAAGGTGCCAAGGGGCTGATTATCGACCTCCGCTACAACAACGGCGGCGTCCTCGAACTGGCGCAGTTCCTGATGAGCTACCTCTATCCGGCGAGCAAGGAGCAGAAATTCTTCGACTATTTCTACGGCGAGAATGGGGTCCGCGTCGAGCGGAGCCAGTGGAACCTGCCCGCCGTGCCCGGCCAACGGTCGGCGGATATCCCGGTCGTGGTGCTGACCGGATCGACCTCCTTCTCCGCCGCCGAATGGATGGCATTTTCCCTGCAGAAGCTCGGCCGTGCGACCGTGATCGGAGAGCAGACCTCCGGGGGTGCGCATCCGGTCACCCGCGTCCCGATCGACGACCGGTTCATGCTGCAGGTGCCGTTCGGTCAGATCCGGGATCCGATCGACGGCCAGGATTTCGAAGGCGTCGGCGTGACCCCCGATCTCGTCGTCCCGGCCTCGGACGCCTTGTTGGCGGCGCAGAAATTCCTGCTGCAGCCCCAGGCGGAAGCGGGCGACGCGGACGCCCGATGGGCCCTGATCCCTGTCGAATTCGCCCTCTCGGGCGGCACCGTGAGCGCCACGGACCTGAATGACGCGGCCGGCGCCTATGAAGGTCGGACCCTTGTTCGCACCCCGACCGGCCTGGTCTATCGCTGGCGCGAGCGGTTCGTCCTCGCCCTCGATCCGATCGGCAAGGATCTGTTTGCGGCCCAGGGCACGGATGACTACCGGTTCCGTCTGGTGCGGGAAAATGGTCGTGTGACCGGTCTGGAGCACGTGTGGAAGTCTGGCGAGACAAACACCTATCGCCGACTGGATTGAGGAGTTTTCAGGCGAATGGTCGAGTTGAACCGCACCTTCCTGGGTCGCCTCAGCGAGCAGTTGAGCGAACTGATCGAGCAACAGTCGGCGGAGGTATTTGAACGCGCCGGCATCGTCATTCCGGTCAAGTCCTCGTCCTTGCTGGTGGCCATCGCAACGCTCGGTCCCGTCTCCGTCGCCGGCCTGGTGCGGGCGTTGGACCGGTCGCACCAGCTCATTCAACAGAAGATGCCGAAGCTGCTGGCGCTGGGATTGGTCAGCCGCCGGCCCGATCCCGACGACCAGCGCGTCATCCTGATCGACCTTACGGACAGGGGACGCGAACAACTGGCGTTGCTCGATCGTCTGGATGGAGAGTTCGAACGCGCTTACGCCGAAATGGAAGAGCACGCCGGTCCCGTGTTCGACGGAATCAGTCGCGCGATCACCTCCCTCAAGGCCCGCCCCCTGATCGACCGCATGGTCGTTTAGAAACCGGCACGGCGTGGCGATCCAAGCATCTCGATCATCGATCGAGATGCTCACGCCGGGCGGTTCCACAAAGCGGACAGAACCAAGGCCTCAGATGGGTCGGGAGCCGCCTATCGCTTGAGGCCGGAAAGCGGACGTTGTGCCGATCCGGCCTCAAGGCTACGTAGCTTGCTCGGGGTTTTGGGGGGGTGGAATGTTCGGTCGAGGAAAGCCCACCGATTATGACGGCGACAGCCTCGCCCGAAGAGCGGCGGCCATAGAGACGAGAGAAGACTTCGTTGGGTTTGCACAACTCCTGACGCAGAACTACCGGAAGCGTCGCGACGAATGGGAGAATGACAAGCTGGACCGCTACCTGGAGGCGGTGGTCCGGTTCTCGTCTGACTTCGATGGGTATGTGCGAAACACTGGCAGCAATGCTGAGGAAAATCCTTGGCGATTGCTGGCCTCCGTTCTGCTCGCCGCCAAGGTTTACGAGTAGGCCCGAATGTCTCTGAAGGGTCGGCCTTAGCCGTCTCCCCACTCGCTGCCCCCCCCTCAAGACATCCCGCCCCCGCTGCGCTATCCCCCCATGGCCCGCAGCCGCTCCGGATGACCCCGCCATGACCCTCCCCGCCCCGCCCACCACCCTGATCCCGATGACCACGGGCGCGGCCTTCCCCGTGCGACGGGTGTTCTGCATCGGCCGCAACTACGCCGCCCATGCGCGCGAGATGGGCAATACGGAGGCCGAGGATCCCTTCTTCTTCACCGCCTGGGCCGAGACCGTCGTCGCCGACACCGATGTGATCGCCTATCCGCAGTCGACCGCCGACTATCATCATGAGGTCGAGCTGGTGGTGGCCCTGGGCCTGTCCGGCCGCGATGTGCCGGTCGAAACCGCCCTGGATCTGGTCCACGGCTATGGCGTCGGTCTCGACATGACCCGGCGCGATCTGCAGACCGCCGCCAAGAACGCCGGCAAGCCGTGGGACGTGGCCAAGAATGTCGAACAGTCCAAGCCCGTGGGCAAACTGGCCCCCGCCGCCGGCTTCGACCCCACCGCCGGGGCCATCACCCTGTCGCTGAATGGCGAGCGCCGCCAGACCGGCGACCTGTCGGACATGATCTCGTCGGTGGCCGAGGTCATCAGCTACCTGTCGCGCTTCTACCGGCTGGAGCCGGGCGATCTGATCTTCACCGGCACCCCCTCCGGCGTCGGCCCGGTGGTCCCGGGCGATGTCCTGACCGCCTCGGTCGCGGGCCTGCCCGACCTGACCGTGACCGTCGGCCCGCCCGCCGCCTGAGAGACAACCCCATGATCCTGCACGGCTATTTCCGCTCCTCCGCCGCCTGGCGGGTGCGGATCGCGCTGAAGCTGAAGGGGCTGGAGGCGGAGTATCGCTTCCACCACCTCGGCCGCGGCGAACAGTTCGATCCCGCCTATCTGGCCCTGAACCCGCAAGGGCTGCTGCCCAGCCTGCAGCTGGACGACAGCACCGTCCTGACCCAGTCCATGGCCATCTGCGAGTATCTGGACGAGGCGTATCCCACGCTGCCCCTCCTGCCCGCCGACCCGGTCGCCCGGGCCCGGGTGCGAGCGTTTGTCCAGGCCATCGCCTGCGACATCCATCCGGTCCAGAACCTGCGGGTGCTGAAGGCGCTGAAGGCTCAGGGCCAGACCGAGGACGACACCCGCGCCTGGGCCCGCCGCGTCATCGAACAGGGCTTCGATGCGCTGGAGCAACTGGTCGCCGCTTCGCCCGGCCCCTTCCTGTTCGGCGAGGCCCCCGGCATGGCCGAGGTGTTTCTGGTGCCCCAGATGGGCAATGCCCGCCGCTTCGGGGCCGACCTGCGCTGGCCCCGGCTGCTGGCCGCCGACGCCGCCTGTGCGGCCCTCCCCGCCTTCGCCGACACCCGCCCCGACCGCCAGCCGGACGCGAAAGCATGAGCAGCCCTGACCGCGTCCTCATCGTCGGGGCCGGCCATGCCGGGGGCACGGTTGCGGCCCAGCTGCGGACCAATGGCTTCGAGGGCCGGATCGTGCTGGTCGGGGATGAACCCGTCGCCCCCTATCAGCGCCCGCCCCTGTCCAAGGCCTGGCTGAAGGGCGAGGCCGATCTGGACGCCCTGCTGCTCCGCCCCGAGGACTTCTATGCCGAGCACGACATCGCCCTGAGGACCGGGGTGCATGTGGTGTCGATCTCCCCGGCCGACCGGACCGCCACCTTCGACGACGGGTCGCTGGCGACCTGGGACGCGCTGATCCTCGCCACCGGTTCGGTGTCCCGCCGTCTGCCCCTGCCCGGGGCCGACCGGCCCGACCTGATCGAGCTGCGCACCCTGGCCGACGCCGAACGGCTGAAGGCCGTGCTGGGACCCGGCCGCCGGCTGGTCATCGTCGGCGGCGGCTATGTCGGGCTGGAGGCGGCCGCCTCGGCCCGGGCGCTGGGGGCCGAGGTCGTGGTGCTGGAACGCGCCGACCGGGTGCTGGCCCGCGTCGCCTCGCCGCCCCTGTCGGCCTTCTTCACCGCCCGGCACACGGCCGAGGGCGTGGTGATCCGCACCGGGATCGCGGTCACGGGGTTCGAGGCCGAAGGCGTGCGGCTGGCGGACGGCGATCTCGTGGCGGCCGACGCCATCCTCGTCGGGGTCGGGGCCGTGGCCAATGATGCGCTGGCCCGCGCCGCCGGTCTGGTGTGCGATCCCGGCCCCGGCGGCGGCATCGTCGTGGACGAGGCGGCGCGGACCTCGGACCCGGCCATCTTCGCCATCGGCGACGTCACCGTCCGGCCCGTCCCGGTCCACGGCCTGACGCTCAGGCTGGAGAGCGTGCCCAATGCCCTGGAGCAGGCGCGTCAGGTCGCCTGCGCCCTCACCGGCAAGCCCGCCCCGGTGCCCGAGGTCCCCTGGTTCTGGTCCGACCAGTACGCCATCAAGCTCCAGATCGCCGGCCTGCCCCAGGCCGCCGACCGCACCGTGGTGCGCGACGACCCCGCCGGCGGCCGGTTCGCCGTCTTCCACCTGTGCGGCGACCGCCTCGTCTGCGTCGAGGCCGCCAATGCCCCCCAGGAGTTCATGGCCGGCCGCCAGCTCATCGCCCGCGCCACCCCCGTTGACCCCGCCGCCCTCGCCGACCCCGCGGTGTCGATGAAGGCCGTCGCCGCCCAGGCTTGACGACGCGCGCCTCCGACCCCATACTAGGAATTGTTTCCGCCCTTGATGTTGTAGTGACAGTGCGGAAGTTCGAGTCTTCTCGTCCCTCGAATTTCCCGAATCCGATTCCCGGCTTGCCCACCGGGGCCCGGACTGCCTAGTCTCCGCCATCGGACAGTGTCCGGGACGGGGGTCCAGCGTTGGCGTACAGTGTTTCAGGCCTGATTTTGACTGTCCTGCTCGGCCTGCCGGCCGCGCCCCAGACCCCGCCGATCTTCCAGCCGGGTGCCCCCGGCACCGCCGCCCGAACGATCACCGCCGCCGAGTCCGTGGCCCTCAGCCGGACCACCTTCACCCCCGCCGACGTCGCCTTCATGCAGCACATGATGGTCCACCACGCCCAGGCCGTGGACATGGTCGCCCTGCTGGAGACCCGGGGCTCCGACCCGACCGTGGCCCTGCTGGGCCAGCGGATCGCCCTCAGCCAGGACGCCGAAATCGCCCTCATGCGCGAATGGCTTGAGGCCCGCGGCCAGCCGCTGGACATGCCCGACGCCCACGCCGGCCACGGGGCCCATGCCGGCCACGCCATGGACCCGAACGTCGCCGTCATGCCCGGCATGCTCAGCCCGGCCCAGATGCAGGCCCTGACCGCGGCCTCCGGCCCCGCCTTCGACCGCCTGTTCCTCTCGGGGATGATCCAGCACCACCAGGGGGCCATCGACATGGTCAACGCCCTGATGGCCGAACCCGGCTCGGCCGAGGATCCCCTGCTGTCCGACTTCATCGCCTCCGTGATCGCCGACCAGTCGGCCGAGATCCTGCGGATGCAGTCCCTGCTCTCCGCCCTGTGACCCAGACCCGAGGACCGACCATGACCCTTCGCCGCCGCGCCCTGTCCACCGTCGCCATGGTGGGCGCTCTCCTGATGGCCGCCCCCGCCCTGGCCCAGGTCCAGACCATCGCCGCCGATGCCCGCACCGCCCTGTCGCCGGGCCTGCACGACGCCGGCCAGCTGGCCTCCGGCATGGCGCTGGAGCATTCGGTCGCTCCCCCGCCGGGCTTCTTCGATCCCGACGCCCTGTTCGCCGTGCCCCAGACCCAGGCCGAGCGCGAGGCCTTCATGGCCGCGGCCCGCGCCAACCCGCCGAAATACACCCCGCTGGCCCTCGCCAACAGCGACATGGCGATGTCCAACGGCCGTCTGTTCGTCGGCAATTTCCACGGCTTCAACGCCTATGACGTCTCGAAGGGCGGCACGCCGGAGCTGATCCTGTCGGTGGTCTGCCCCGGCGGCCAGGGCGATCTCTCGATTCACGGCGACCTGCTGTTCATGTCGGTCGAGCAGAACCGCGGCCGCGTCGACTGCAGCGTCAGCACAGATGCGGGCGACAACTCGGGCGACGACGTCAACGCCGCCCGCTTCCGCGGCATCCGCATCTTCGACATCAGCGACATCACGGCCCCGCGCCAGATCGCGGCCGTCCAGACCTGCCGCGGGTCCCACACCCACACCCTGGTGCCGTCGCCGTCCGACCCCAACGTCCTCTACGTCTACAACTCCGCCACCGCCGGCGTGCGCCCGACGGGCGAGCTGTCGATCTGCAGCGGCGGCCAACCAGGCGACAACCCCGAGACGGCCCTGTATTCGATCGACGTGATCAAGGTGCCGCTGGACAACCCGGCCGCCGCCGCGATCGTCAACCGCCCCCGCATCTTCGCCGACCGCACCACCGGCCAGATCGCCGGCCTGTGGACCGGCGGCTCGGCCGGCGTGGCCAGCCAGCAGACGGCCCAGACCAACCACTGCCACGACATCACCGTCTTCCCCGAGATCAACCGGGCGGCCGGGGCCTGCAGCGGCAACGGCATCCTGCTGGACATCTCGGACCCCGAGAACCCGGCCCGGATCGCCGAGATGTTCGATCCCGACATGGCCTACTGGCACTCCGCCACCTTCGACAACACCGGCAGCAAGGTCGTCTTCACCGATGAGTGGGGCGGCGGCATCGGCGCGCGCTGCACGGCCTCCAGCCCCGCGACCTGGGGTGCCAATCTGGTCGCCACCATCGATGGCAACTATCTTCGTGGGCAGAGCTTCCACAAACTGCCCTCCGTCCAGGGCGCGACCGAGAATTGCGTGGCCCACAATGGCTCGCTGATCCCGGTCCCGGGGCGCGACCTGATGATCCAGGCCTGGTACCAGGGCGGCCTGTCGGTCATGGACTTCACCGATCCGAAGAAGCCGCTCGAAATCGCCTTCTTCGACCGCGGTCCGATCGAGGCCCAGCGGCTGATCGTCGGCGGCTCCTGGTCGGCCTACTGGCTGAACGGTCGCATCTACTCCAGCGAGATCGCCCGCGGCCTCGACGTGCTGAAACTGGTCCCCGGTGAGCACCTCTCCGCCGCCGAGATCGCCGCCGCCGAAAGCGTCATGCGCGACGAGATCAATCCCCAGACCCAGACCCGCATCGTCTGGGCCGACAGCCCCGATGTCGCCGGGGCCTATCTCGATCAGCTGGGTCGTTCCAACACCCTGGGCGAGCAGCTGGCCGGACAGGCCAAGTCCGTCGTCGACGGCTGGCGCGCGGGCACTGCGGACAAGGCCGGTGCTGCCGCTGCCGCCCGCAGCCTGACGGTTTCGGCTGCCAGCGCCACAGGGGCCGACAAGGCGCGCATGGAAGCCCTCGCAGGCATCTTCACCCGTCTGGCCGGCTGAGCCTTCAAGCGGGGGCATCCGCAGGGATGCCCCCGCGCCTCTCCACATCCGATCCGGAAACGTGCGACCGCCCCTCGACGATCGGCGTTTGCCTTCGGTCCGCCACATTAAGATTTGGACAGGTTCGCTCCGGCGTTTGACGCCACCGGAAGGAGCGTCAAGGATGCGTCATCAAACGGTCGGAATGCGCACTCCCGGGGTCTGACCGGCACCGGTGGCGTGACATCGACTGGGGGGCATGGCCGGTGGAGAAAAGCCTTGGATAGACGTTCATTCCTCGCTGCATGCGGGATCGGCGCCGGGGGCGTCCTGCTCCCCGGTTTCATGGGCCGGGCCATCGCCGCCCCCCAGCTGCTTGAGACCATCGACGTCGCGGTCAAGAAACGCCTCGCCGATGCCGGCCTCAGCGCCGCCTCCGCAGCCGGCTCGACCTACTGCGACGTCCGCGTCGGCCGTTATCTGCGCCAGTTCGTGATCACCCGCGAAGCCAACGTCCAGAACATCGTCAACACGGAATCAACCGGCGTGGGCGTACGCGTTATCGCCGACGGGGCCTGGGGCTTTGCCGCCACCAACGACATGACGCCCGAGGCCGTCGCCTCGGCCGCCCGCCTGGCCACCGCGATCGCCAAGGCCAATGCGAAGAACCAGACCCAGCCTGTCCGGCTGGCCCCCACGCCCGGCGTCGGCGAGGTCAGCTGGAAGACCCCCATCCGCCGCAACGCCATGGAAGTGCCGATCGCGGAGAAGGTCGACCTGCTGCTGGGCGTCAACGCCGCCGCAACCGCAGCCGGTGCCTCCTTCGTCAACTCCCAGCTGTTCCTGGTCAATGAGCAGAAATACTTCGCCAGCTCGGACGGCTCCTACATCGACCAGGACGTCCACCGTATCTGGGCCCCGCTGACGGTCACGGTCATCGACCAGACGACCGGCAAGTTCCGCTCGCGTCAGGGTCTCTCGGCCCCGATGGGGCTGGGTTACGAGTACATGGACGGTCGCGCCGAGGACAAACTCGAGTCGGCCAATGGCGCGGTGATCAGCTACGGCATGTCCTACGACATGCGCGAGGACGCGATCGCCGCCGCCCGTCAGGCCCGCGAGAAGCTGACCGCCAAATCGGTCGAGCCGGGCCAGTACGATCTGGTTCTGGACCCCGACCACCTCGGCCTGACCATTCACGAGTCGGTCGGTCACCCGCTCGAGCTGGACCGGGTGCTGGGCTATGAGGCGAACTACGCCGGCACCAGCTTTGCCACGCTCGACAAGCGCGAGGCGCGGTTCCAGTACGGCTCGGACATCGTCAACCTGTTCGCCGACAAGATTCAGCCCGGCAGCCTGGGGGCCGTTGGCTATGATGACGAGGGCGTCGCTACCAAGCGCTGGAACCTGGTCGAGAACGGCAAGCTGGTCGACTACCAGGCGACCCGCGATCAGGCCCACATCCTCGGCAAGACCGAGTCCGACGGCTGTTCCTATGCCGACAGCTGGTCGACCGTGCAGTTCCAGCGGATGGCCAACATCTCGCTGGAGCCGGGCAAGACGCCGATGACCCGCAACGACATGATCGCCAATGTCGAGAACGGCATCTACATCCTGGGCCGCGGCTCCTTCTCGATCGACCAGCAGCGCTACAACGCCCAGTTCGGCGGCACGCTGTTCTACGAGATCAAGGACGGGAAGGTTACCCAGCCGCTGGAAGACGTCGCCTACCAGATGCGCACGCCCGAGTTCTGGAACGCCTGCTCGGCGATCTGTGACGAAAGCGACTACCGCATGTTCGGCTCGTTCTTCGACGGCAAGGGCCAGCCCAGCCAGGTCTCGGCCGTCAGCCACGGCTCGTCGACCACGCGCTTCGACAAGATCAACGTCATCAACACCGCGCGCTCGCTCGGTTGATCGGACCTCAGGGGAAAAATCACATGAGCATCATGACTGAGGCCGAGGCCAAAACGATCCTCGACAAGGTGATCGCGCTGTCGACCGCCGACGAGTGCATCGCGGAACTGTCCGGCACTATCGACGGCAACATCCGCTTCGCCCTGAACAACGTCTCCACCAGCGGGGTGATCTCCAACACCGACCTGTCGGTGCAGGTCGCGTTCGGCAAGCGCGTCGGGTCGGCATCGATCAACGAGTTCTCGGACGCGGCCCTCGCCCGCGTCGTCAAGCGGGCCGAAGATCTGGCCCGCCTGGCGCCCGAAAATCCGGAGTTCGTGCCGGCGGTCGGACCGCAGACCTACCGGGCGACCGACACCTTCAGCGCCGCCACCGCCGCCATCACCCCCGAGAATCGCGCCGAGATCGCCCGCGCCTCGATCGATCCCTGCAAGGCCCAGAACCTGATCGCGGCTGGCTTCCTGAACGACAACCAGAGCTTCGTCGCGTTCGCCAATTCGAAGGGCAACTTCGGCTATCAGCGCTCGACCGGCATGGACTACACCTGCACGGTCCGGACCGAGGACGGCCGGGGCTCCGGCTGGGTCGCCCGCAACCTGCAGGATGCCAGCCGTTTCAACGTCGACAACGACATCCAGATCGCCATGCGCAAGGCCAGTGCCTCGGCCGACGCCCAGGCGCTGGAGCCGGGCAAATACACGGTGATCCTGGAACCGGCGGCCGCCGCGGGCCTGATCTCCTTCATGTTCAACTTCTTCGACGCCCGTTCGGCCGACGAGGGTCGCAGCTTCCTCTCGAAGGCGGGCGGCGGCAACAAGATCGGCGAACAGGTCTTCGACCCGCGCGTCAACGTCTATGCCGATCCGCGCCACCCCGAGGCCCCGGCCCTGCCGTGGGACGGCGATGGCCTGCCGCGCGACCGGTTCGTGATGATCGAAAATGGCGTGGTCAGAAACCTGCGATCCTCGCGCTACTGGGCCGACAAACAGGGCCGGCCGTCCATGGCCCAGCCGGGCAACCTGATCATGGAGGGCGGCACCAAGTCGACGTCCGACCTGGTGCGCGAGACCCAGCGCGGCATCCTCGTCACCCGCACCTGGTACATCCGGATGGTGGATCCGCAGACCGTGCTGCTGACCGGCCTGACCCGGGACGGGACCTTCTACATCGAGAACGGCGAGCTGAAGTATCCGTTGAAGAATTTCCGCTTCAACGAGTTGCCGGTCATCATGCTCAACAACATCGACGAACTGGGCCGCTCGGTCCGGGTCGGCGATGACGGCCCGACCATGATGATCCCGGCCATGCGCCTGCGCGACTTCACCTTCACCTCCCTGTCCGACGCCGTCTGACGGGATCGGCGTGTGTCGCGTACCGGTCTGATACGCGCCGACTGCCTCCGACTCCTCGGCGGCGGAGCGATGGCGGCCCTGTTTGCAGGGCTGCCGCGCTCCGCCACCGCCCGGGCCGACTACGATTTCTGGTTTACCCGGCTGCGCTACGATTCCGGCGACTGGGACGTGGACCAGCGGATGCCAGCCAACATCCTGACCTCCCTCGTCGACTACACCAATCTGCGGGTCGATCCGCAGGAGCGGGTCATCGCCCTGTCCGATCCGGCCATGCTGACCGCGCCCTTCTGCTATCTCGCGGGGCACAAGCTGGTCGAGTTCAACGCGGCCGAGGCGCGCAACTTCGAGCGCTATGTCCGCAACGGCGGCTTCGTCTTCGTCGACGACTGCAACCACGACATCGACGGCCTGTTCGCCACTTCGTTCGAACGCCAGATGACCGCCATCTTCGGGGCCGAAGCGCTTCAGAAACTGCCCAACGACCACGCCATCTACAGCAGCTTCTTCCATTTCGAGGACGGGCCACCGGCGACCAGTTTCGAGCTCAACGGCTGGGGCGACGACCTCATCCACGACTATCTGAAGGGCATCGAGATCGATGGTCGGCTGGGCGTGCTCTATTCCAACAAGGACTATGGCTGTGAGTGGGACTACGACTGGCGCAACAAGCGGTTCCTGGCCGAGGACAATACGAAGTTCGCGGTCAACATCATCATCCACGCCCTGACCGCCTGACCCGCCGACCCGACGCCTCCTTCCTCCCCGGAACACGACCATGACCAAGACGCCAAGCCCTGCAGAGATCGACGCACGCCTGAAACAGCTCGGCCAACTCAAGGCCGCGATCGGCCAGGCCATCGTGGGCCAGTCCGAGGTCGTCGAGCAGTTGCTGATCGGTCTGCTGGCCGGCGGCCACTGCCTGATCGAGGGCGTGCCCGGTCTGGGCAAGACCCTGCTGGTCCGCACCCTGGGCCAAGCCCTGGCGCTGGAGTTCCGCCGGGTCCAGTTCACGCCGGACCTGATGCCCTCGGACATCCTCGGCACCGAGGTACTGGAAGAGGATCACGGCACCGGCCACCGCAGCTTCCGCTTCCAGCCCGGCCCGGTCTTCACCAACCTGTTCCTCGCCGACGAGCTGAACCGCACCCCGCCCAAGACCCAGGCCGCCCTGCTTGAGGCCATGCAGGAGCACACCGTCAGCTACGCGGGCGTCACTCACAAACTGAACGAGCCCTTCTTCGTGCTGGCGACCCAGAACCCGCTGGAACAGGCCGGGACCTATCCCCTGCCCGAGGCCCAGCTGGACCGGTTCCTGCTCAACATCCGGGTCGGCTATCCGACCGCGGCCGAGGAACGCGCCATCCTCGTCCAGACGACGGGCGGAGCCGGCGGCGTTGTGCCCCAGGTCATGACCGGCGAGGATGTGGTCGACCTGCAGAAATGGGTCCGCGACGTCTATGTGGGTGAGGCCCTGCTGACCTGGATCACCACCCTGGTCCGCGCCACCCGGCCCTCGCCCGAGGCCCCGCAGGCCGTGCGCGACTACGTCCGCTGGGGCGCGGGTCCCCGCGCCGGTCAGGCCCTCGTTCTCGCCGCCAAGGCGCGCGCCCTGCTCAATGGTCGGCTGGCGGCCACGCGCGACGACGTGGCCGCGCTGGCCGCCCCGGTTCTGCGCCACCGCATCCTGCTGTCCTTCGCCGCCGAGGCGGAGCGCAAGAGCGCCGACGATGTGGTGGCCGCCCTGCTGGCCGCTCTGCCCGCCCCGGCGGCCGACTGAGCGGCGGCATGTCCCCGCTCGACCTGCCTCCCGACCTGCGCAGCCGGCTTCGTCGCCTGTCGATCACGCCGCGCCGCGCGGCCATGCTGGCCAGCGCCGGCATGCACGACAGTCGCAACAAGGGCGGCGGGCTCGAGTTCGCCCAGTACCGGGCCTATGAGCGGGGCGACGATCTGCGCAGCATCGACTGGAA
Source organism: Brevundimonas sp. R86498 (assembly GCF_044598075.1). GTDB lineage: Bacteria > Pseudomonadota > Alphaproteobacteria > Caulobacterales > Caulobacteraceae > Brevundimonas. Next base: position 3,268,720 of record NZ_CP139004.1, read on the forward strand.
GCTGTACGCCCGGTCCGACCGCTTCTTCGTGCGCGATGCCGAGCGCGAGAGCCCCGTGGCGGTCTGGGTCCTGCTCGATGCCAGCGCCTCCATGGCCCAGGCCGATCTGGCCCGGCCCGACTGGACCCGGTTTGATGCCGCGCGCCGGATGGCGGCCTGCCTGATCCAGATCGCGCTGGATCAGGGCGATCGCTTCGGCCTGATCGTCGAGGGGGCCACCGGCCCCCTGGTCCTGACGCCTCACGCCGGGGGCCGGCACCGCGACCGGCTCTCTCTGGCCATGGCCCCCCTGAAGCCCTCGGGCGTGGCCAACTGGACGCGCGATGTCGCCCTGTTCGGCGAGCAGATCGGGCCCCAGGACCTGATCCTGATCCTGACCGACGGCTTCGACGAGGACTGTATCGCCGTGGCCGAGCGGCTGGCCGCCTCGGGCCGGGATGTCTGCCTGATCCAGATCCTGACCGGGGACGAGCGCGACTTCCCCTTCGACCGGGGCTATCGTTTCCGGGACCCCGAGACCGGCGCGGCGTTGGTCGCCGACGGCCCGGCGATGAAGACCGAGTTCCTCGCCCGGTTCGCCGCGGCGCGCGCCGCCGTGGCCGCCCGGCTGGATGCCGTCGGTATCCGCCATGCGGTGTATTTCATTGACGAGAGCCCGGACCAGCCGATCCGGACCCTGTTCCGCCCGACCGGTCGCGCATGAGCCCGACCCTGCTGCTTCCGGCTGGCCTGCTTGCCCTGCTGGCGCTCGCGATCCCGATCGTCCTGCACATCGCGCGCCGGACCGAGAGCCTCACGGTCGAGTTCGCGGCCCTGCGCTGGCTGGAAGCCCGCCCCAAACCGCGCCGAAGCCTGCGTCTAGAAGAATTGCTTCTGCTGGCCGCGCGCCTGCTGCTCCTCGCGCTCGTCGCCTTCTGGCTGGCCCGGCCAGTGCTGTGGAACGTGCAGGATGGGCGGCGCGTCGTCGCTCTCATGCCCGGCGTGGAAGCGCCGCCGGCGGGTGAGGACGCAGAGCGCCGCCTCTGGCTGGTGCCCGGCTTCCCGGCGGTCGGCGGCCCCGTGCCGGCAGCGCCCGCCAATCCCGTCAGCCTGATCCGCCAGCTGGATGCCGAGCTGCCGCCCTCCACCCCGGTGACAGTCGTGGTCCCGCAGATCCTCGACGGGGTCGATGCCGAACGCCCGCAGCTGTCGCGCCGCCTCGACTGGCAGGTCGCCGGACCGGCCGCCGCGGCCCCTGCCCCAGACCGTCGGCCGCCTCCGGTCCTGACCGTCCGCCACGCGGCTGGCGACGAGACCGCCGTTCGCTGGTTCCGCGCCGCCGCCACCGCCTGGGCCGCCGCCGACAGTGAACCCGCCTTCGAGGCCGCCCCGACCGATCAGCGGATCCCGCGCAATACCACCCACCTGATCTGGCTGGCCCCCGGCCCGGTGCCTGCCCCGGTGGTAGACTGGATCCGGAACGGGGGCACCGCCCTTATGGCGCTGGACGCCCGGGTCCCGGTCGAGGGCGAGACACAGGTCGTGTGGGCCGATGCCATCGGTGAACCGCTGACCGTCGCAGGCCGTCTCGGGGCTGGCCGCGTCATCCGCCTGACCCGCCCCCTGGAGCCCGCCGCCCTGCCGCAGCTGGTCGAACCCGAGTTCCCCGAGGCCCTGATGCAGATGCTGGCCCCCTCGCCCGCACCCGCCCGGGTCGCGGCCACCGACCATGCCCCCCTGACCGGCGCAGTCCCTTACGACCAGCCCCCACTGGACCTGCGGCCCTGGCTGGGGCTTATCATCGCGCTGGTCTTCGCCGGTGAACGCTTCCTGGCCACGCGCCGGGCCCGGGCGGTGGCCCCATGACTGTTGTGACCGTCTCGCCAGTCCTGCTGGATCACCAGAGCGCCGCCCGGCAGCGGACCGTGCTCGACACCTTCGCGATCGGTCTGCCGGTCGTGCTGACGCTGGCCGCGGTCGGCTGGAGAGCGTTCGGCCCGGCGGGCGCGATCGTCGTCGCCCTGACCGGTCTGGCCCTGCTCGTCCTGATCAGTCTGTATCGCGCCCGCCGGTTTGATCGGGACTGGCTGATCGGCGAGCTGGACGCCCATGTCCCCCGGTTTGAGGACAGCACCGCCCTCCTGTTCCGCGACCCCGGCGCGATCGGAGGCCTGGCTGCCCTGCAGCGGGCCAGGCTGGAGGATCGGATCGACGCGGCGCGCGGCATCGACCTGCGTCCCGGCTGGTCACAGCGCCCCATCGCCCTCGCCTGGGCCGCAGGCTTGATCCTGAGCGCCGCCATCCTGTTCTGGCCCGCCGCCGGTCCCGCGTCCCGGGTCGCCCCGACGGCCGCGCCGGCCACCAGGCCCGGACTGGCCCCCGCCCTCGCCTCGACCCGGCTACGGATCACCCCGCCCGCCTACACCGGCCTGCCAGTCCGCGAGCAGACCGCGCTGGACGCCCGCGTACCTGCCGGTTCGCGGCTGCAGTGGATCATCGGCTTTGCGCCCCACCCCGCCTCCGCCGCTCTCACCTTCCCCGAGGGTACGCCGGTTCCCCTGGTCCGCGACGGGGACCTGTGGACCGGCTCCGGCGTGGCCGAGGCCTCACGCCTGTACCGGATCGACGCCGACGGTCTGGCCCGCCAGCGCCTGAACCGGATCGACGTCATCGCCGACGCCGCTCCCGTCGTGCGTCTGGTCCAGCCCGAGGGCCAGCTGGTGCTGGTCACCCGCGGCCAGACCCAATGGACCCCCGTGTTCGAGGCCAACGACGACTACGGCCTGATCCGCGAGGCCGAAATGCGCATCACCGTCACGCGCGGCGATGGCGAGAACATCAGTTTCGAACGCCGGACCCTGTCGCTGCAGGGTCAGGGCGACGCCCGCCGCCTGCGCTTCTCCACCCCGCTCAACCTCGCCCGTGAGGGCATGGAGCCGGCCAGCGACCTGATCGTGCAACTGGTGGTCACCGACAACCGTACCCCCGGCGGCCAGGCGGTCGAGGGCCCCAGCGTCATCCTGCGTTGGCCCGCCGACCTCGCCCTGTCGGACGGGCTGGACGGCATGGCCATGCGCGTCATGCCCGCCTATTTCGCCAGCCAGCGCCAGATCATCATCGACGCCGAGGCCCTGATCGCCGAGCGTCGCCGGCTGGAGCCCCGCGTCTATTCCACCCGGTCCAACGCCCTCGGCGAGGATCAGGCCCAGCTGCGCCTCCGCTATGGCCAGTTCATGGGCGAGGAGGCCGAGGGCGGCGGCGGAGGCGGCATCGCCCTGCCCACCAATGACGCCCCGCCCCTGCCGACCAGCGACGCCGCGCCGGTCGACGACCACGACGATCACGCCGATCACGCGGAAGCCGCTTCCGGCGGACAGGATCACGGCCACGACCATGGCGGGGCCGAAACCCCGGCCCCCTTCGGATCCGCCGTCGATGTGCTGAACGAGTTCGGCCACGCCCACGACACGGGCGAAGCCGCGACCCTGTTCGAGCCCCGCACCCGCTCCACCCTCGCCCTCGCCCTGGACGCCATGTGGAGCTCGGAGCGGGCCCTGCGGCAGGGCCAGCCGGATCAGGCCCTGCCCTTCGCCAACCAGGCGCTGGAACTGCTCAAGGAGGCCCAGCGGGCCACCCGCATCTTCCTCGCCCGCACCGGCCCCGACCTGCCGCCCATCGACCTGACCCGCCGCCTCACTGGCAAGCGTGAGGACATCGTCGCCGAGACGCCCGAAGCGCCCGACCGCCCCGGCACGGATGCAGTGCCCGCCGCCGCCTGGCGCGCGCTGGAGGAACGCCCGGGGCGCGGCCCCCCGCTGGCGCTGGGGGCCCTGGAACGCTGGGCCCGCGATAACCGTACCCGGCTGGCCGACCCCCTCGGCTTGGCCGCCGCGATCGACGCGGTCCGCAATGATCCCGCCTGCCTGACCTGCCGTCGCGCCCTGCGCACCCAGCTGTGGCGGGCGCTGGAGCGACCGTCCCCGGCCGTGCGCCGCCGCGAGGCCGCCGGGCAGCGCGGCCAGCGCTATCTGGACGCCCTGCGATGACCGTCGACGCCCTGATGGACCCCCGGCCCTGGACCCTGATCGCCCTCGCCGCCGGTGTCGGGCTGGCGCTGGTCCGGCTGGTGCTGTGGCAGCGATCCGCCGCGCCGGAGGACCGCGCGCCGCGCTGGCGGCTGGCTGTGCTGCTGGCCCTGACGGTCGCTGCGGGAGCCCTCGCCGCCCTCACCCTGTTTCCGCCCGGCGCCGTCCTGCGCAGCGGCGAGATGATCGTCCTGACCCGTGGCGGTTCCGCTCCGGCCGAGGTCAGCGCGGGCGACCGCCTGATCGCCCTGCCCGAAGCGGGCGCGGTCGAGGGGGCCACGCGGGTGCCCGATCTGGCCACAGCCCTGAGGCGCTTTCCCGAAGCAGCCCGCATCCGGGTCCTCGGCGAAGGCCTGCCCCCGCGCGACCAATCGCCCCTGCCGGCCCCGCTGGTGCTCGACCCGCCGCCCCGCCCCCGGGGCCTGATCGATCTCGCCCTGCCCGGCCCCGTCGCGCCGGGCGGCACGGTCGCCGTGGGCGGTCAGGTCGGTCGCCTCGCAACCGGCTCGGCTGAACTGATCGACCCGGCCGGCACCGTGGTCGACCGCCGTCCCGTCATTGCCGGCCAGCGGTTCGTACTCAACGGCGGCGTGCGGGCGCCTGGTCTGGCCCTGTTCGCGCTGCGCCTGCGCGACCCCGCCGGCGCGGTTGTGGAGCAGGTCACCGTGCCGGTCGAGATCCGGGAGGAGGCCCCGCCCCGCGTTCTGGTGCTCGCCGGCGCTCCGGGCCCGGAGGTCAAATATCTGGGCCGCTGGGCGCAGGATTCCGGCATCGCCCTCAGCACCGACATCGACCTCGGAGCCGGGGTCCGGCTGGGCGACCCGCCCGTGCCCCTGAACGCCGCCTCCCTCAGCCGGCTGGATCTGGTGGTCATCGACGACCGACGCTGGGAGACCCTGGGGGCCGGCGGCCGGGCCGCCCTGACCTCGGCGGTCGAGGGAGGGCTCGGCCTGCTGCTGCGCCCCACCGCCCCCCTGTCGGCCGAGACCCGTCGCGACTGGGCCGCCCTCGGGGCCGCCCTGAGCGGCAGCGACCAGACCGTGCCGCTGCGGCTGGACCCACCCGCACCCGACCGTCGCGGCCCGGCGCAGGGGCCACCAACCGAACCCGGCACGGAACCGGAGGCCGAGGCCGAGCCCCTGCCCGAACTGGCGCGCCGCGATCTGACGCATGAGGGCCCGGACGCCATCGCCATGGTCCGCGACGGCGATGGGGTGGCCCTGGCCAGCTGGCATGCGCGGGGCCGCGGCCGGGTCGGGGTCTGGACCGTCGCCGACAGCTATGCCCTCGTCCTGACCGGCCGCGCCGACCGCTACGGGGCGATGTGGAGCGAACTGTTCTCCGCCCTCGCCCGCCCCGGCGAGACTACCTACGTCCGCGTCGAGGGCCTGCCCCGCGCCGGGTCGCGCGCGGTCCTGTGCGGGATCGATGGTGCCGCCCGGGTCGTGGGCCCCGACGGCACCGATCAGGCCCTGCTGATCGACCCCGCCACCGGCGACCGGGCCTGCGCCGCCCTGTGGCCCGCCCGCGAGGGCTGGCACCGCATCACCGACGGTCGCGGCCGCGAGACCCTGATGTTCGCCCACCCCGCCAATGCCGCGCCCTCCGAGGCCGCCTTCCGCAACCGCGAGGCCACCCTGGCCCTGACCGGCGCGGCCCCCGTCGAAGGTCCCGCCCCGACCCGCACGGCCGCCCCCGGTTCCCCGTGGCCGCGGTTCATCGCCCTGCTGGTGGTCCTGACGGCGCTGTGGGGGCTTGAGCGCCGCCGCAGCGCCGGGCCGGACGAGACCGTGCGACAGTTTCTGGCGCGGACGGTGAGTGGGAGAAAGGGCTAAGAGACCTACGGACGCTGCGCGCCCTAAAGCCCCTTCACGATCCCCTCGACCATCTTCTTGGCGTCGGCGAACAGCATCATCGTGTTGTCGCGGAAGAACAGCTCGTTCTCGACCCCGGCATAGCCCGCCGCCATGCCGCGCTTGATGAACAGCACGGTGCCGGCCTTCTCCACGTCCAGGATCGGCATGCCGTAGATGGCGCTGGTCGGGTCGGTCTTGGCGGCCGGGTTGGTCACGTCATTGGCCCCGATGACGAAGGCGACGTCGGCGGTGGCGAACTCGGCGTTGATGTCCTCCAGCTCGAACACCTCGTCATAGGGGACGTTGGCCTCGGCCAGCAGGACGTTCATGTGGCCCGGCATGCGGCCGGCCACGGGGTGGATGGCGTATTTCACCTCGACCCCCTCCTCCTTCAGCTTGTCGGCCATTTCGCGCAGGGCATGCTGGGCCTGGGCCACGGCCATGCCGTAGCCGGGGACGATGATGACCTTGGAGGCGTTCTTCAGGATGAAGGCCGCGTCATCGGCGCTGCCCTGTTTGACCGGCCGGGTCTCGACCCGCGCCTCGCCCGCCGGGCCGGCGTCGCCGCCGAACCCGCCCAGGATCACCGAGATGAAGCTGCGATTCATGCCCTTGCACATGATGTAACTCAGGATTGCGCCCGACGAACCCACCAGCGCGCCGGTGATGATCAGGGCGATGTTCTCCAGCGTGAATCCCAACGCCGCTGCCGCCCAGCCGGAGTAGGAGTTCAGCATCGACACGACGACGGGCATGTCGGCCCCGCCGATGGGGATGATCAGGGTCGCGCCGAGGATGAGGGCAATGGCGAACACGCCCCAGAAGGCCCAGACCGCCGCGCCTTCGGTGCCGATCAGGATGCCGATCAGGAAGACCAGCGCCAGACCCAGGCCGATGTTGATCAGGTGCCGGGCCGGCAACAGGATCGGCGCGCCGCTCATGTTGCCGTTCAGCTTGGCGAAGGCGATGACCGAGCCGGTGAAGGTGATGGCCCCGATGGCGACGCCCAGCGACAGCTCCACGATCGACAGGGTCTTGATGCCGATCCCGTCGGCATTCAGGATCCCGAAGGCCTCGGGCGCATAGACGGCCCCGATGGCGACCAGACAGGCGGCCATCCCGACCAGGCTGTGGAAGGCCGCGACCAGCTGGGGCATGTCGGTCATGGCCACCCGTTTGGCGATCAACGCCCCGCCGCCACCGCCCACCACAACACCGCCGGCCAGCAGGGCGAGGGTCAGGGGGTCCAGCGCACCGCTGGTCCCCAACGTCAGCAGGGTGATCCCCACCGCCAAGGCCATGCCGACCATGCCGAAGGTATTGCCCTGACGGCTGGTCTCGGGGCTCGACAGCCCCCTCAGCGACAGGATGAACAGGACGCCCGACGCCAGATAGGCCAGGGCCGCGATGGATGCGTTCATGTCGTTTCCCCCGAAGAAATCCTGGTCGCTCGTCTCATCACAGGAACCCCACCGCGGCCGGTCGGGCTGGATCGTTGGTGCCCGCCGCCTGGACCTCGCCGGCCTTGACCAGGGCGATCCCGACCGGTCCGGCTCCCCCGGTCTTGGTGACCGTGCACTGTCCGTCCTGATGGGGCAGGCGGCCACGCGCCGCGCCTGTTCCGGTCGTCGCGATCCTGTTGGCCCAGTGGCGCGTGTCGAAGCGAGTGGCCTCGTAGGTCACCGGCGCGAAGCGGCAGACCAGAGACCAGCTGGCCCCCTGCGGGGCTGCGACCGACCACGGCAAGCCGCCTTCGACATTGCGGCCGACATGAACCTGGGCCGACGCGGCAGGGGCCGTCGATACGGCGATCGCGATCAACAAGCCGGTCAGCGCGCGCATCAGCGGTCACCCGCTCCGCCGGCGTTGGCCGTCCGCGTCAGACGCCACAGGGCGGCGGCGATGAAGAGGGGGCCGAGGAACACCATGGCCCAGTCGATGGCCATCATGGGCCGATCCTGCACCACCACCCGCGCAAGGATGCCCGAGAACAGCAGCACCACGCCGCAGTCGCGCAGGCGGAGCTTCTGGATCGGATTCTTCTCGCCGACCCAGCTCCATATCCACAGACCCAGCCCGATGCCCGTGGCGATCCACGAGCCGATCATGGCCAGACCGCCGGCACTGAAGTTCAGGGCGTCGAATGCCATCAGGCCTTGGCCTCGACCTTCGCCGGCCGTTCCTTCTTCTTGTACATCGCCAGCATGCGGCGGGTGACCATGAAGCCGCCGAAAATGTTGACACTGGCCAGGGTCACGGCCGCCACGCCCGCCCCCTTGGCGATCCAGGCATTGGGGCCGGTGGCCTCGCCCGAGACGGCCGCAGCCGCGATCAGGCCGCCCACGATAATGACGCTGGAGATCGCATTGGTCACCGCCATCAGGGGCGTGTGCAGCGCCGGCGTCACCGACCAGACGACATAGTAGCCGACAAAGATCGCCAGCACGAAAATGGCCAGGCGAAAGACGGTGGGGTCAACGTGTTCCATCAGCGAGTCTTTCGATTGTGAGGGGCCGCAGGGTCCTCCTTGGGCTCGAGGCCCAGCCGCCGTGCAAGGTCTACGGCCGCGAGGAGAGCGAACAGCCCGCCGGTATAGGCGGCAAAATGGGCACCCGAAGGCTCCACGCGCCAAAGGACGACAGCTACGGCCGTAGCCCCGGCGACAATCGCCAACAGATGGAACGGGTATCGGAGAACGCTCAACCCCTCACCCCCTCGTGCACCACGGCCCCACCGTGTGTGACCACCGACGCCTTCAGGATCTCGTCTTCCAGATCCACCGCCAGCGCCCCATCCTTGATCAGCAGGCCCGCGAAGGCGACCAGGTTCTTGGCGTACAGGCTCGACGCATCCGACGGGATCCGTCCCGGCAGGTTGGTATAGCCCACGATCGACACCCCATTCGCCGTCGTCACCACCTCCCCCGGCTTCGAGCCTGCGACATTGCCGCCCGCCTCGACCGCCAGGTCGATCAGCACACTGCCCGGCTTCATCGAGGCGACATGGTCCGCCGTGACCAGCACCGGGGCCGCGCGCCCCGGGATCAGGGCCGTGGTGATGACGATGTCCTGTTTGGTGATGTGGGTCGCCGTCAGGGCCGCCTGTTTGGCCTGGTATTCCTCGGACATGGCCTTGGCGTAGCCGCCGGCCGTCTGGGCGTTCTGGAACTCCTCGTCCTCGACGGCCACGAACTTGGCCCCGAGGCTCTCGACCTGTTCCTTTGTCGCGGGCCGCACGTCGGTCGCCGTGACCACCGCCCCCAGCCGTCGCGCCGTCGCGATGGCCTGCAACCCCGCCACGCCCACGCCCATGATGAAGACCTTGGCCGGGGCGACCGTGCCCGCCGCCGTCATCATCATCGGAAAGCCCTTCCCGTAGGCGTAGGCTCCCTCGATCACGGCGCGATAGCCGGCCAGATTGGCTTGGGACGACAGGGCGTCCATCACCTGGGCCCGGGTGATCCGGGGCACGAACTCCATGGCGAAGCTGGTGACATTGGCCCCGGCCATGGCCGTGACGGTGTCCTTTTCACGCCAGGCGTCCAGCAGGGCGACCACGATCGCGCCCGGCTTCATCGCCGAAATCTCCTGCGCCGTCGGCCCGCGGACCTTCAGGACCAGATCGGCCCCCTCCAGCACAGCGCGCGTATCGGGCTTCACCGAAGCCCCGGCCGCCACATAGTCCGCATCGGGAATGGACGAGCCCAGACCGGTGCCCGCCTCGATCGTCACGGTCGCGCCCTGACCGACGAATTTCTTCACGGTCTCTGCCGTGACGGCGCATCGCGTCTCGCCTTCGCGGCGTTCCCGGGTCACGGCGATGGTCAGGCCCACACGAATCTCCCCATCCCAAATGGATCGAGGAACGTTAGGCTTGGGGACGGGACCGCGTCAAAGGCGCAGTCGCCGCAAGGGCATAGGCCTCTTGACCGCTCAGTGTGCGGCGGGCTTGCCACCCTTGAGGAAGAACCAGCCGGCCACGGCCAGAACAAGGCCGCCGCCCAGGCCAAGGAACAGGCTTCCACCCGGCTGGAACCACAGCACCAGCAGCAGCAGGATCGAGGCCACCGCCAGCGAACCCCATTTGGCCAGGCTCATGAACAGGGCAAAGGTCGCGGACTGCTCCTCGATCGTCATCGTCCCGCGGACATAGGCCTGCGCGTCGTGATCGGCGGCTTCAGTCGAGCTGTGATGGGCGGGCGATTTGGCCATGGGAGACATCCGGTCGGAAAGCAGTTGGCGGGTTTTATAGCGTTGCGCGGCGTCGGCTCAAGGTGTGTCTCAAAGACGCGAGAGCCCCGGGGGGCTCAGTCGAGGGCGGCCAGGGCCTCGCGGGTGAAGGCGACGGGGTCGAACGGACTGCCCGCAGGGTCTTCCCCGCGCCGGACCAGAACGATCCCGCGGCTGGGCACCACCACCACATACTGGCCCCGATTGCCATTGGCCGAGATCGCGTCCGGCGGAATCGCCTCCGAGCGGTTGAACAGCCAGAAGGTGGCGCCATACCCCTGCGCGCCCTGGGGCTGCGGCCCCGAGGGGCGTGAGACGTAGTCTCGCCAGCCTTCGGGCAGGATGCGCTCGCCGTCCACCATGCCGTCGTTCAGATACAGCCGCCCGAAGCGCGCGAGGTCGCGTGCCGTCGACCAGACCTGACTGGACAGCATGTAGTTGCCCCGCCAGTCCGTCTCGGCCCAGGTATCATACATCCCCAGCCGCTCGAACAGCGCCCCCGGGGGATGGTCCGAAAAGGTCGGGGCGATCGCCAGGACGGCCAGCAGGATGTCGTTGTTGGCGTAGCGGAAGCGGCTGCCCGGTGGAGCGATCATCGGCCAGGTCGTGACCTGCTCGTCCACCCCGACCCCGCCGAAATACAGGGCGTCCGTCCGGTTGCCCGCCGTGTCACTGGTCAGGCCCGAGGCCATGCGCATCAACTGGTCCAGGGTGATGGCCGCGCGCGGGTCGCCCGGACGACCCCAGTCGGCGATGGCCGCCGGCGCGTTCACATCGATCCCGTGGCGGTGCAGTGCGGCCCCGATCACTGTGCCCGCCAGCGACTTGGCCACCGACCATGTCCGCTGCGGCGTATCCGGGCCGAACCCGGGGGCATAGGCCTCGGCCACCAGCCGGTCGTCCTGCAAGATCACGATGGCTGTCGTGTCGCTGCCCGCGCCATAGCCGCCGGCGAAGGCCCGCTCGATGACGGCGGCCACCGCGGCCGGGTCGGACGGTGTGCCGACGACGAACCCCGGATCAGGCCGGACCGGCGGCGGGGTCTCCGCCACCGCCTCACCCCGCCAGCCCACCGGCAGGATGGCGCAACCCCGACCCGGGGCCCACTGCGCCTGCCGCGGCGGCATCAGGTCGTCCCAGGCCACGCTCGCCCCGGCCGCCGACACCTCGACCGGCATCACCCGCACCAGCGGATCCAGCTCGGGATAGATGCCCGTCAGTTCGTTCGCCTCGATGCTCTCCAGCGTCCGGGTCCCGCCCGCCGCCTCGGCGTTCTTCAGCGCGCTGCAGACCGTCAGCGCCTTGTAGCCCGCCGCCATGGCGCGGATGGCAGGCGACGGCGGCGCGGAAGGGGACGGTCCGGTCTGGGCCAGGCTCACCGGGGGCGCGGCAAGGGCGAGTGTTGCGGCGAGGATCAGGATGCGCATGGCGTCACGCTCCCGTGTCGGATCGCCCCCGTCAATGGCAGGACCGCGCCCTGGGTCTCAAACGACCGCCTCGAACTGGTCGATCAGCCGCTCCAGCCGGCGCGTGCCGATGGTCCAGAAAGCGGGATCGCGCGGGTTCAGACCGAACGGCTCCAGCGCCTCGACATAGGTCTTCGTCCCGCCGGCCGCGAGCAGGTCGCGATACAGGGGCGCGAACCCGTCCGGATCGGCCCGGCGCGTCTCCATCAGGGCCGCCACCAGCAGGTCGCCGAAGGCATAGGCATAGACGTAGAAGGGCGAGTGGACGAAGTGGCTGACATAGCTCCACCACGCCTCATAGCCCGGGTTCAGCGTGACCGCCGGCCCCAGTGACGCCCCCATTTCCTCGAGAAACAACTGGCCCAGACGGTCGGCCGACACCTCGCCCTTCGCACGCTCGTCGTGGAACCGCGTCTCGAACCGGTGGAAGGCGATCTGGCGCACCACGGTGTTCAGCCCGTCCTCGATCCGCCCGGCCAGCAGGCCGCGCTGCTCGGCCTTGGGCGCGGTCGCCAGCAGCCGGTCGAACGTCAGCCCCTCGGCGAAGATCGAGGCCGTCTCGGCCAGCGTCAGCGGGGTGTCGGCCAGCAGTGTGCCCCTCTCCGCCGCCAGCGTCTGGTGTACGCCGTGGCCCAGCTCATGAGCGAGGGTCAGGACGTCGCGTCGCTCGCCCATCCAGTTCAGGAACACGTAGGGGTGACGGTCGGCCGTCACCGGATGGGCATAGGCCCCGGACTGTTTGCCCGGCCTTGCCCGCCCGTCGATCCAGGGCTGGTCGAAGAACCGCCCGGCCCGCTCGGCGAACTCACCGCCCAGATCGCCGAAACTCTCCAGCACCAGCTCGCGACCCTGATTCCAGTCGAACCCACGCGGCGCGGTCGTTTCAAGCGGCGCATTGCGATCCCACTGGTCCAGCGTCGCCTTGCCCAGCGCCTTCGCCTTCAGCGCATAGTAGCGGTGCGACAGTTTCGGATAGGCGGCGGCGACCGCGTCGGCCATGGCGTCGACCGCCTCTCCATCCACCTCATTGGCCAGGTGGCGGCTGTCGGCGGGGCGTTTGAACCCCCGCCAGCGATCCTCCATTGCCTTGTCCGCCGCCACCGTGTTCAGCACCAGCGCGAGGGTCGAGGTCCGCGCCGCCAGCGCCGTATTCAGCCCCTCGGCCGCGCTGCGTCGCTTCGCCTCCTTCGGATCGGACAGCCGGTTCAGTGCTTCCGACAGGGTCAGGCTTTCCTTGCCGCTCTCGACCCGCAGGGCTGCCAGCGTCTCGTCGAACAGCCGCGGCCATTGCGCCGCGATCGGCATCCGTTCGGCGATGAAAGTCTCCAGCTCCGACGACAGCTCATGCGGTTTCATCGCCCGGACCCGCCGCAGCCACGGCCGCCAGTTGGCCGCCGCGGCCTGCGCCAAAAGCGCCGCCTCGATCTCCGCCTCGTCCAGCTGGTTGATCTCCAGCGTCAGCCAGACGGTGGAGGCCGCAATGGTGGTGATCTTCTCCCTCAGGTCCGCCTCGAACCCCTGCGCGGCGGCATCGTCGCGCGACGTCGACGCGGCCAGAAAGCCATAGGCGCCCAGCGCGCCCAGCCGCTCCGACGCCTGTTCATAGAGCCGGATGGCCCGGTCCAGCGTCTCCCCCAGGGTCGCCGCGTCGCCCCGCTCCGCCAGGAACCGGCCCTGCAGCGCGTTCAGTTCGGCCACGGCCGCCCTCGCGATCTCGAGATCGGCCGCGATCCGTGCGTCCTCGCGCGAGGCATACAGGTCGGTCAGGTCCCAGACCGGCGGTTCGGCGGGATCGGCGGGGGTCGGGGCTTTGAAGGGTGCGTTCATCCCCCCGTTGTGGGGTCGGCGCGGGGCGGACGCAACGGCCGGAAGCCGCCAGACGACGCGCGCCGATCGTCGCAAGTCAGGGGCTCACACGGAGACCGCTCATGACCTGGACCATCGAAGCCCTGCCTCTCGCCCCCTTCGCGCCCACCTTTGCCCTGTCGGAGGCCGAGCTGGCCGCGATCGGCGCGCGACGCTGGGTCGCCGACGCCCCCGGCCGCGCCCCCTGCCGCGTCAGCCTGCGCGATGCGGAGGCCGGCGAAAGGCTGGTGCTGGTCAACCACGCCCACCTGACCGACCCCACCTCCCCCTATCGGGCTACAGGCCCCATCTTCGTCCGCGAGGCGGCGGAGGACTATGCGCCTGTCCCCGGACAGGTTCCGGAGACGCTGGCCAGACGGCCGCTGTCCCTGCGCCTGTATGACCGTCGCAATATGATGGTCGACGGGCGGGTGATCGACGGGACCGACCTGGCGACCCGCCTGACCGAGGCCTTCGAAATCGAGGCGGTCGATCAGGTCCACATCCATTTTGCCCCGCGCGGCTGCTATCTGGCCCGCGCCCGGCGTCAGGATCCGACGCTTTCCTGATCCCCCCGCTTCAGGCCATATGGCGCGCCCGGCTTCGGGCAAAGGGCGCGCCATGACGAACGACACCACCGCCATCCAAGACGATCAACCGGACGACGGCCCCGGTGCGTCCGGGGACCGTCGCCGCACCGGCTTCGCCCGGCTGGCCATCGGTCTGGTGCAGGGGGTCGCCCTCTATCTGCTGATGCGCGCCACCGAGGGCGAGGGCCAGACCTGGTCGCGCCAGAACCCGGAGCTGTTCGCCCCCGCGGTGTTGGTGGCCCTGTTCCTTCCGGCCGTCCTGCTATCGGGCGTCGGCAAGCTGAGGCTGACCGTCTACGCGATCTGGAGCCTGGTCGCCGGGGCCGCGCTCGCCTTCCTCGCCTGGCACGACATCGCCCGCCAGGCCGGCGAAGGGCGGGAGGCGACCTTTCCCCTGTTCGCCTTCGCGGCCGCGGCCCTGTTCATCGCCCACCACCTGATCGTCCCGGCGGACCGCGAGCGGCGGCTGATCGCCACGTTCCCGGCCTATTTCGATACCGCCTGGATGGCGGGAGTGCAGCTGGTGCTGTCGGTCGCCTTTGCCGGAGCCTTCTGGCTGTTGCTGTTCCTCGGTGCGGCCCTGTTCAACATCATCGGCCTGAAATTCCTCGGCGACTTGCTGGAGGAGGGCTGGTTCGCCCTGCCGTTGACCGGCCTTGCCTTCGCCGCCGCCGTCCAGCTGACCGATGTCCGCGACGGACTGATCCGGGGGGTGCGGATGGTGGCCCTGACGCTGCTTTCGTGGCTGCTGCTGGTCCTTACGGTTCTGGTCGCGGCCTTTCTAGGTGCCCTGCCGTTCACCGGCCTCACCGGGCTCTGGGCGACGGGCAGCGCGACAGCCCTGGTGCTGGCGGCCGCGGGCGTGCTCATCGTGCTGATCAATGCGGCCTATCAGGACGGTCGACCCGACACCCGGCCGCCGGCCGTGTTGCGCATCGCCGTCCAGGTGGCGGCCGTCCTGGTGACGCCCCTGATCCTGATCGCTGTCTGGGGCCTTTATCTGCGGATCGGCCAGCACGGCCTGACGCCCGACCGGATCATCGCCCTCGCCTGCGCCGTCGTGGGCACGGTCTATGCCGTGGGCTACGGCCTCGCCGCCCTCGTCCCGTTCATCCGCAAGGGCTCGGCCTGGATGAAGGGTCTGGAGACGACCAACATCGGCACGGCTGTCGTGGTGGTCGTCGTCATCCTGGCCCTGTTCACGCCCCTGGCCGACCCCGCCCGGTTGTCGGTCACCGATCAGGTCGCACGGCTCCAGCAGGGCAAGGTTACTGCGGAGGCCTTCGACTACACCTTCCTCAGGTTCGACAGCGGCAAGGCAGGCCGGGCCGCCCTCGAGAGTCTCACCCGGTCCCCGAACCCGGAAGTCGCCCGCCGGGCCCGTATCGCCGAGGCCCAGACGGATCGGAGCGAGGCCGCCCAGCCGCTCTTCACGCCTGTGGTGGAGGCCTGGCCCGCCGGTCAGCCCCTGCCGGCCGGTTTCACGGACCCGACCGACGCCTTCGGCATGCTCCGGAACTGCGATCGCCCCGGCAACTGCGTCGCAACGACCCGGGACCTGAACGGTGACGCGATGCCGGAAATCCTTCTGGCAACCGAGTCCAGCATCACCCTCTACGTCAGCGGCACCGGGACAGCTTGGGTGGAAGAAGGCAGCTATCCCGTACAGCGGTGCCCGACGGACGCTCCCGCCGACGGCCGGGCTCTGCTCAAGGCGGGAGCCCTCCAGCCGCGCCCGGCCGCCTGGCCCGATCTGTCGGCAGGCGGCGGGACCGCCTCGCGGCTGAACAGCAGCGCCCCCTGCCCGGAGCCCAAGCCGGCCCGTTAACCCCCCGGACACCACGCCCCCCAACCCGATCTTCACCGCATCGGCCCTAGAACCGTCCCGAAACGGGTCAGTCGCGCCGCAAGGCCGCC
Source organism: Brevundimonas sp. R86498 (assembly GCF_044598075.1). GTDB lineage: Bacteria > Pseudomonadota > Alphaproteobacteria > Caulobacterales > Caulobacteraceae > Brevundimonas. The sequence continues at coordinate 3,284,687 of NZ_CP139004.1, forward strand.
GGCCCTCCGATGACGACGAAGGGGTGTACTCCATGGCCAGGACCGTTCTGGTGGTCGATGACGACCCGACCCAGCGCCGCCTTGTCCAGGCCGTGCTGGACCGGGAAGGCTATCAGGTCGTCCATGCCGCCTCAGGCGGCGAGGCCATCGATCGCCTGACGAAGGGCGGCGGGGCCGACGTCGTCCTGCTGGACCTCGTCATGCCGGGCATGAGCGGGATGGAGGCCCTGGCCGAGATCCGCACCGCCGGCGTGACCACCCCCGTCATCGTCCTGACCGCCAATGGTGGCATCGAGACCGTGGTCAAGGCCATGCAGGCCGGGGCCCAGGACTTCTTCATCAAGCCCGCAAGCCCGGAACGCATCCTGGTCGGCATCCGCAATGCCCTGCAGCTGACGCAGCTGACCGCCGAGGTCGGCCGGCTGAAGAAACACGTCGCCGGCCGCGTCACCTTCGCCGACCTCGTGGGCGACAGCCGCCCGATGCAGATGGTCAAACAGCTGGGGGCCCGCGCCGCCAAGTCGTCCATCCCGGTTCTGATCACCGGTGAGAGCGGCGTCGGCAAGGAGGTCATCGCCCGCGCCCTGCACGGTGCCAGCGACCGCGCCGGCAAGCCCTTCGTCGCCGTCAACTGCGGGGCCCTGCCCGTCAATCTGGCCGAGTCCATCCTGTTCGGCCACGAGAAGGGGGCCTTCACCGGTGCCTCGGACAAGCACGCCGGTAAGTTCATGGAGGCTAATGGCGGCACGCTGTTTCTGGACGAGATCGGCGAACTGCCGCTGGACATGCAGGTCAAGCTGCTGCGCGCCCTGCAGGAGGGCGAGATCGACCCGGTCGGTGCCAAGCGGGCGGTCAAGGTCGATGTCCGCATCGTCTCGGCCACCAATCGCGACCTGACCCATGCGGTGTCGGAAGGCCGGTTCCGCGAGGACCTGTTCTACCGCCTGAACGTCTTCCCGATCGAGGCCCCGGCCCTGCGCGAGCGCCGCGACGACATCCCGGCCCTGATCGACCACTTCATCGGCCGCTTCAATGTCGAGGAGGGCCGCCGCATCGCCGGAGCCGCGCCCGACACCCTGGCCCTGCTGACCGCCTTCGACTGGCCCGGCAATGTCCGCCAGCTGGAGAACGCCATATACCGGGCCATCGTCCTGGCCGACGCCCCCTTCCTGCAGCCGCACGACTTCCCCGCCATCTCTGGCGTGGCCATGCCGCTTGAGTCCGCGCCATCGGCCCCTTCGGCCGCCGTCATGAACTACGCCGAGCTGCCGCCCCTGCCGGACCAGCCCATCAAGATTCTCGACGAGCGCGGCCATCTGCGTACCCTCGAGGACATCGAACGCGACCTGATCCAGCACGCCATCGAGGTTTACGCCGGCCATATGTCCGAGATCGCCCGCCGCCTCGGCATCGGTCGCTCGACCCTGTACCGCAAGGTCCGCGAACAGGGGCTGGAAGGCGCGTTGAAGGACGCGGGCTGATCCAAAAGACACACGCGTCAGGCGAGACGCAGCGCCGTCACAATCCGCCACATTGACGCCGCGACGGATCACGAAGACTGCGGCGTGTAAGCTGACCGTCGACGCGTGCTTTGCATCGACGGGCGTCTCCCCACGCCTCGCCCGGATGTATTGATGACCATCGCCACCGCCCTGCTGTACGCCCTCGCCTCGGGCGCGATCCAGACCGCGACTCCCGCGCAGACCCCCGCGACAGGGGTGGAGGACGATCAGCAGACCCTGCCCTCCGGCTCGCCCGCCGTCGGCTACCAGCTCGACGACGTGGTCGTGACTGCGGGCCGGCCGCGCGGCAGCGTGCAGGGCGACATCGCGCCCGATATCTCGCTCGACGCCGAGCAGCTGGCCGCCTACGGGGCCAGCAATGTCGCCGAGTTGCTTGCGGCGCTTGAGCCCCTGACCCGCAGTTCGCGCGGCCGGTCCGACGGGGGGCCCGTGGTCCTGCTGAACGGCCGGCGCACCTCCGGCTTCCAGGAGATCCGCAACATTCCGTTCGAGGCCATCGAGCGCACCGACATCCTGCCCGAAGAGGTCGCCTTGACCTATGGCTACAGCGCCGACCAGCGCGTCGTGAACATCGTCCTCAAGGCGCAGTTCCGCCAGGCCACCGCCGAGACCAGCGCCCGCGGCCCCTCCCAGGGCGGCCGCCTCTCTGCCGAGGTCGAGGGCGGCTACTTCAGCGTCATCGACGGCAACCGCATCAACGTCAGCCTCGAGCACGAGCACGACACCGCCCTGTTCGAGGACGAACGCGACATCACCCGCTCGGCCGGATCCCAGCCTTTCGACCGCATCGGCAATGTCGGCGGCCTGCCGTTCGGATCAGAGATCGATCCGGCCCTGTCGTCCCTCGCCGGCCAGACGGTCACGGTGGCGGCCAGTCCCGGCGGGGCGAACCCGGCGCTCGCCGGCTTCGTGCCCGGGGCCAATGCGCCGCGCACCACGGATCTGGGCCAGTACCGCACCCTGCTCCCGCGCGGCGACGAGACCACGTTGAACGCCTCGATCGCGCGCGACCTGAACGAGACGACCAAGGGCACGGTCAGCCTGAACCTGGTCGACAGTTCCAGCTTCTCCTATCTCGGCCTGCCCGGCGTGACCCTGACCGCCCCGGCCGGCCGCAACGGTTCGCCGTTCAGCCGCGACGTGCTGGTCTATCGATACGTCAATGATCCCGGAGCCCTGACGCGGGACACCGAGACACTGACCGCCAATCTGGGCCTGTTGCTGGACGGCTTCCTCGGCGACTGGCGCTGGACCGTCTCAGGCGCGTATGACCGGGTCGAGACCGACACCACGACAGGCCGGGGTCTGGATGCGACCGCTGCCCAGGCGGCCGTCACCGCCGGCACCCTGAACCCGTTCGGCGATCTGTCCCCCTCGAGCTTCACCCGCCTGACTGACACGGCCCGGTCGGTGGCCAGCGGCGGCAATCTGGAGGCGGTCTTTACCGGCGACCTGCTGGAGGCCCCTGCCGGTGGCCTCAACTCGACCTTCAAGTTCGGCGTCGACACCCGCGACCTGACCTCGGAAAGCACCCGCTCGGGCGTCTTCAGCGAACGCGCCATCGGCCGCGACCGCGTCTATGGCACCACCAACTTCACCCTGCCCGTCGCCAGCCGCGGCCGCGACGTCCTCGGCCAGCTCGGTGATCTCTCTTTCAACGCCAACGCCGGTTATGACGAGGCCTCGGACTTCGGCGGTCTGGTGACTTTCGGCGTCGGCGCCAACTGGTCTCCCGTCGAGCCCGTCTCCTTCATCGTCAGCTACACCGACGAGGAAGGGGCCCCCAGCATCTCCCAGTTGAACGACCCGGTCATCTCGACACCAAACAGCGCCGTGTTCGACTTCCGCACCGGCCAGACCGTCCTGGTCACCCGCATCAGCGGCGGCAACGCCAACCTGACCGCTGACAACCGCCATGTCCTGAAGCTGGGCGTCAACTGGAAGCCCTGGTCGGAGCGCGACCTGACCTTCAGCTCCAACTACACCCGCTCGACCACCGACGACGCCATCACCAGCTTCCCGACCATCACGGCCGACCTCGAGGCCGCCCTGCCCGACAGGTTCGTGCGCGACGCCTCCGGCCAGCTGATCTCGATCGACGCCCGCCCGCTGAACTTCACGCAGACGGAGCGGGCCGAGCTGCGCAGCGGGTTCAACTTCTCCCGCGCCTTCGGCACCCCGACGCCGACCGCGGCCCGTGCACCGGGGGCAGGCGGCGGCCGTCCCGGTGGGGCTGGCGGCCCTCCGCCCGGAGGCCGCGCCGGCGGTCCGCCTCCCGGGGGCGGCCAGATCCGTTTCGGCGGCGGCGGCGGCCGGGGCGGCGGCATGCAGCCCGGACAGGGCCGCTTCAACGTGTCGGTCTATCATACGGTCCGGTTCACCGACACGATCACCATCCGGCCCGAGCTGCCGGTGCTGGACCTGCTGGACGGCGACGCGACCGGCAGCCGGGGCGGCACCCCGCGCAATGAGGTCCAGGTCCAGGGCGGCGTCTTCCGCAACGGCTTCGGGGCCTTCCTCAACGCCAACTGGCGCGAGGCGACCCGGGTCGACGGTGGCACCGGCGGGTCCGACCTGGCCTTCAGCGACCAGACCACGGTCAACCTGAACGTCTTCGCCGACCTGAACGCCCGCACCACCTGGGTCCAGCGCTTCCCGATCCTGAAAGGCACGCGCGTCAATTTCGGCGTCGAGAACCTGTTTGATACCCGCACCGAGGTCACTTCCTCGACCGGCGACCTGGCCCTGAACTACCAGCCGGACTTCCTCGACCCCCAGGGCCGCGTCCTGCGCGTCAGCCTGCGCAAGATCCTGTTCTAGGCAGCGTTCACCCCGGCCAGCCCCGCACCCCCGTGCCGCCGAACACCATCTGTTTGCGTCCGGCGGGGGCGAACAGGCCGTAGATCAGGCCCAAATCCGGCGCGCTGACGGCGTCCAGCGCGGCGCGCTGGGCGTCGGACAGCACCACGTCCAGCGCTGCGACATTGTCCGCGACCTGGGCCGCCTTGCTGACCCCCATCAGGGTCGAGGCGACGCCGGGGCGGCCCATGACCCAGGCCAGGGCCACCCGGGCCGGGCTCTCGCCGGCGTCCGCCGCCACCCGGGACAGCTCATCGACGATCCGCCAGTTCCGCTCGGTGAACAGGCTGTCGCCAAAGGGATTGGCCCCGTCCAGCCGCTTGTCGTCGTCCGGCCGTTGTTCCGACCCGCTGGCCGCCTCGCTGGGCAGGCCGCCAGCCCGCGGCGCGCCGGCCTCGACGGTGGCACGGTCGTACTTCCCGGTCAGCAGCCCGTAGGCCAGCGGGCTCCACGGCTGCAGCCCCAGACCGAACTCGGCCGCCAGCGGCACCAGTTCGGCCTCCATATCCCGGCTGACCAACGAATAGAAATACTGCAGCGCGACCGGCCCCGGCACACCCCGCACCGCCGCCAGGGTCGCCACCTTGGCCACATACCAGGCGGGCGAGTTCGACATCCCCCAGTACCGGATCTTCCCCGACCGGACGAGGCCCGACATGGTCTCCAGCAGCTCCTCGGCCGGCGTCACCCCGTCCCAGACGTGCAGCCAGTACAGGTCGATATGGTCGGTCTTCAGCCGCCGCAGGGAGCCCTCCAGCGCCGCCTGCAGGTGCCGCGCCCCGGCCCCGCCGTTGTGCGCGCCCTCTCCCGTCGAGAAGCCGGCCTTGGTGGCGATCACCATCCGGTCACGCAGACCGCGCTCGGCTATGAACCGCCCGACCATCTCCTCGCTCAGACCGCTCGAATAGACATCGGCCGTGTCGATGAAATTGCCGCCAGCCTCGACATAGGCGTCGAACACGGCGCGTGCGCCGTCCTGGCCCAGACCCCATCGCGCCATGCCGAAGGTCATGGTCCCCAGCGCCAGCGGGCTGACGACAAGGCCCGAGCGGCCGAGAGTGCGGTAATCAGAGAGGGACATGAGCGGGCTTTCTGTTGCTTGCGACCAAACCCGCCCGCGGCTTTCCTAGTGTTCGCTACGAAACCCCTAGACGCGCTTGTTGTCCGGGGTCAACAGTTTTATATCGGTCACTATGGAAACTCTGGACCGACCCCGCCGCAAGACGGGCCGCCCCCTGTCCTTCGACCGGGACACGGCCCTCAGCCAGGCGATGCTGACCTTCTGGCGGCACGGCTATGAATCGACCTCGATCGCCGATCTGACCACCGCCATGGGGATCTCGCCGCCCAGCCTCTATGCGACCTTCGGCGACAAGAAGCGGCTCTTCCGCGAGGCGGTGGCCCTCTACCTGTCGGCCGAACCGCCGGAACAGACGATCGCCGCCGCGCCCAGCGCGCGCGAGGCCGCCCGCCGCCTGCTCCGGGCCTCGGCCGAGGGGGTCAGCGGCGAGAACACCCCGACCGGCTGCCTGCTCGCCACCTCGGCGCTCAGCTGTTCGACGGCCGCCGCCGACGTCCAGGCCGAGCTCGCCGCCATCCGTTACGGGATCGAGGCCTGTCTGCGCGACCGCATCGTCGCCGACATCACCGCCGGGACCCTGCCCCCCGACACCGACGCCGAGGCGCTCGCCGGTCACATGATGGCGATGACCCAGGGCCTGTCGACCCTCGCCCGCGACGGGGCCCCGCGCGACAAACTGCTGCGCGTGGCGGACAATGCCATGTGGGCCTGGCCGCCGGCAATCGGCTCGGCGACGTCCGGCTAGAGAGCGATCAGGCCCATCAATCCGGCCTTGGCGCGGGACCGGTCTCCGTCGGACAGGCAACCGATCCGGCGCTCGATATGGGCGTTGGACAGGGACTGAAGCCGGGGCCGCATGACGCAGTCGCGGTTCAGCCCCGCTTCTGCCAGATCCTCCAGCCGGACGTCTTCGGTCCACCCCGAGCCCTTCGCTGTCGTGATCATCGCCAGCAGGGTCTCGTTGCGCGAACCATTGTGCCCGACTCCGCTGACCACCAGGGCCGGCCGTCGCTTGAAGACCGCCTGATCGACATAGGGAAAGGCGACGACAACAACGTCGCCCGCCTCACAGATCATCGAACGCCTCGCAGTCCTCGGGCGACAACCAGTCCTGCGCGAACACATCCCACGACAGGCCCCATGAGGCCCGGGCCCGAGCCAGGGCCTCCGGATCGACGGGAGCCTTCTCCACCAAAACCCGACCCTCCTCCACCCGATAGACCAGCGTGTCTCCGGGACCGACACCCAGCGTGTCGCGGACCCCCTGTGGCAGGGTGGACTGCGACTTGGAGGTCAGCCGGGTAAAGTGGACGGTCAAGGTAAGGCTCCTTACGTCATTACGCCTTACTTATCACGATCGGCGACCGGGGCCACCACGCCATCGCCACTGGGGACACGTTCCGGAATTAATTCCTCGTCCCCTCTTGTGTTGTTCGGTGCCATGTTCCACGTCTCTTGCGGTCTTTGACAGGTTGAGCCGGCGGCGATCTCCGTTTCAGGACGCCCGAAAATTTCTGATAATCCCGTCACGGTGACATTCCCGGTGATAGCAAGTCCCTGAAAACGCTCAGGTCACCCCGAGAATGTCACGGTATGTCACGGTGTTTTCCGGACATGGGGCCTGGCGCTGGCCGGCTTCGTTTCAGGCTTCCACACACGTGCAGACCCTTGCCGAGCCTCTCAGGCTGGGCCGACCGACAACGATCGGGATACAAGGGCTATTCAAGGCAAGGCTGGGGGAATGGGATGGCCGCGCTCGTCTACGCGACAGTGGGATCGAACAGGCTGGACGACGCCAAGGCGTTCTACGACGCCCTGCTGGGGTCGGCCGGGATCAAACCCGTCTTCGAGCATCCCTCCGGCGGGCGGGTGTACGGCGCGAACCGCACGCCCAACTTTGCTGTGCTGGGCCCGCATGATGGCCAACCGGCCACGGTCGGCAACGGCTCGATGTTCGCCTTCGCCTTCGACACCCGCGAGGAGGTCGACGCCTTCCATGCCAGGGCCCTGGAACTGGGCGGCACCTGCGCCGGCGCGCCCGGCCTGCGCGGCCCCGGCCTGTGGTTCAGCTACGTCCGCGACCTCGACGGGAACAAGCTTTGCGCCTTCTGCATGCGGTGACGGACGTCGTCTGCCGCCTACCCCTCTGCAGTCCCCGGCCCCTTCCGCCCCCACCGCCGTTTCGGCGCCTCGCCGTTCGCCTTGGCGGTGATCTCTTTCAGCTTGCGGCCCTGCATCGACGACAGGGCCTGACCCGGCGCGCCCTTTTCCGGATCGCCGAAGGCGCGGCCATAGGTCTTGATGCGGTCCGTGACACCTTCGATGAACTCCCCCTCCCATTCGGAGAGCGCGATCCCGGCCTTGTCGGCCGCGCGTTTGGCGCGTTTGAGAGCATTCAGGGCCTTGCGGCGCGCAGCCTCCCGCTCGGCCTCGAACGGGCTGGGCGCAGGCTTGTCCTTCTTTTGAAACCCCGAGCCGGGCTTGAACCCGGTCGAGCGCTTGAGTGACCCGGGCCCCTTGTCGCGGGGTTGGGCCTTCGGACCGCCCGTGATGGGCGTCCGCTTCAGGATCAGATCTCGCCGAGCGCCGACAGATACAGGTCCAGGATCGCGTCCTCTTCCTGGCGCTTGGCCTTGTCCTGTTTGCGGATGCGGATGACTTTCCTCAGGATCTTGACGTCGTAGCCCTCGCCCTTGGCCTCGGCGAAGACCTCCTTCATGTCTTCCATCACCGCGGCCTTGTCCTCCTCGAGGCGCTCGATCCGCTCGATGATGGTCCGCAGCCGGCCCTGGGCGGCGGAGTTCAGAACGTCGGGCGAGGCGTCGAAGGCGGCGTCGTCGGCCATGGGAAGGTCTCCGGAAAAAGCGAGGGGGACGCTAACCATGTCCCGCCTTCCGGCTCAACGCCGGGCACGAAAAAGGCCGCGGACAAGGTCCGCAGCCTGTGGATCGTTGGAAGCGCGCCCCGCAGGACGCGCGCCAATCAGCCCTGCTTCGCCTTGAAGCGCGGGTCGGTCTTGTTGATCACGAAGACGACGCCCTTGCGGCGCACGACCTTGCAGTCGCGGTGGCGGGTCTTGAGCGACTTGAGCGAGCTGCGGACCTTCATGGTCAGACGTCCTGGGGCAAAAGCAAAAAGAAAGGCCGCAGGCGAAGCTGCGGCGGAGCGGTGCGTATAGAGACACCCCCCCGCCGCGTCAAGCCGGGGACAGAGGCCTAAGGGCGGTTCTGCTCGCCACCGCTTAGCCGGGCGGCCTCGGCAGGCGAGGCCGGGGCCGCGACCTCCTCGGCCGTGGCGTCGTCCATGGCCTCGGGGGCAGGAGTGACGCCCCCGTCGGTCGGCAGCTCTGCGGGGCCGCCCACGGCCGGAGCGGTGGTCGAATTCGATCTCAATCGGATCCGTGGCCGTGGCCGGCTCCTCGGCCGGGGGCGAACAGGCGATCAGGGTCAGGGCAGCGGTGCCCAGGGTCAGCAGCGGCAGGATACGCATCGGCGGATCTCCTCGGGTTTCGATGTTCGACCGGAACGGCAAAGGTCGCCGTTTGGTTGCCCGGGACCGTCCGGGTCAGTCGCCCATGAAGTCCTGGGCGAACTCCGGGGTCTCGCCCGGCTCGATCTCGTCCTCTTCCTCGGGGCCGGACCGCGAGGGGTCGGGCACCTCGAACCCGACCGGCAGGGACAGGTCCAGCAGGCCCGCAGCCTTCATCTCGGCGGCCCCCGGCAGGTCGTACAGGCTGGCGAGGCTGAAATGCTCGAGGAACCGGTCGGCCGTGGCGTAGGTGACCGGCCGGCCCGGGGTGCGCCGCCGTCCCCTCAACCGCACGAACCCCATCTCCAGCAGCAGATCGAGGGTCCCGCGCGACAGCGACACCCCCCGCACGCTCTCGATCTCGGCCCGGGTGACCGGCTGGTGATAGGCGATGATGGCCAGGGTCTCGAGCGCAGCCTTGGACAGCCGGCGCGGCTCCTCCCGCGTGTCGGTCATCAGGAAAGACAGGTCGGCGGCGGTGCGGAAGCGCCAGCGGTCGGCCACGCAGTCCAGCTCGACCCCCCGCCCCTCGTAGCGGGCCCGCAGGGTGGCGATGGCCCGGCCGACATCGGCCCCCTCGGGCAGGCGGGCGGCCATCTCGGCGGCCGACAGGGGGCCGGCGGCGGCGAACAGCAGGGCCTCGACCCGCCGCTCGATCTCGGCCTCGTCAGGCGCGAATTTGACGGTCACGGCACCAGCTCCAGCGGCTGGCCCAGTCCCCGGCGTTTCAGCCACAGGGCGGCGAAGGCCTCCTCCTGGCGGACGTCCATCGCCCCCTCCTTGACCAGTTCCAGACTGGCCGACAGGGTCGAGGCGGTCAGGCTGGCCTGGCTGGGCCCCTCCCCGTCCCGCACCGGCGCGACCCGCTCCAGCGGCGTCCAGTCCTCCAGCCGGGGCAGGATGTCCCTCAGCCAGTCGCGGGCCTCCTCCAGCGGATAGGCCTCGACCCTCTGGCCGGGATTGTAGTGCCGCCCCTGTTCACGCCGGCGCTGGCCCACATAGGCGGCCATCAGCTCGTACAGGCTGGCGTCGATCCGGTCCGACGGCACGATCACGGTGGCCTCCGGATCGCCCCGGGTGAAGACGTCGCGCTTCAGCTGCGGCCGGGCCATCAGCGCCTCCGAGGCCTTGCGCATGGCCTCCAGCTTCTGCAGCCGGAAGGCGAGCGCGGCCGCCATCGCCTCGGCCGGGGGCTCGTCCCCCTTGCCCTTCTCGGTGCGCGGCAGCAGCAGGCGCGACTTCAGATAGGCCAGCCACGACGCCATCACGAGGTAGTCGGCTGCCAGCGAGAAACTGCGCCGCCGGGCCTCATGCACGAAGGCCAGATACTGTTCCGCCAGCCGGGTGATCGACAGCTTCAGCAGATCGACCTTCTGGGTCCGCGCCAGCGCCAGCAGCACATGCAGCGGGCCCTCATAGCCATCCAGATCGACCACGAAGGCGTCGCGCGCGTCGACCTCGGCGGCGGCGGTGAAGTCCAGATTCGGCTGGAAGGCCTCGACCATACTCAGGCCTGGGCCTCGCCCACATCAGGACCCTTCAGCCCTGTGGCGAGGGCTGTCACCGTCCGCGAGAGACGGCGGCCATCCGCCAGCCGGTCCAGAGGCTCCGGCTGGCGCACGATCCGCGCAAGCGCCGCCTCGGCCCGCCTGCGTGACTTGCCCTTCAGTTTGCCCGTGCCCTCGGCCACTTCCGCCATCTCGCCCAGATCGCCGCTGCAGTGAAGCACAACGTCGCAGCCCGCCTTCAACGCCGCGGCTGCGCGGCTGGACAGCGAACCGGCCAGGGCCTTCATCGACAGGTCGTCGGTCATGATCAGGCCACCGAAGCCCAGCCCCTCGCGCATCAACCGGATCGCCTTTTTCGAGGTGGTGGCCGGTCGCTTCGGGTCGATGGCATGGAAGACGACATGGGCGGTCATGGCCATCGGCATGTCGGACAGGGCCCGGAAGGGCACAAAGTCCCAAGCCTCCAGCGCCTCCAGCCCGGCATGGACGACCGGCAGCTCATGATGGCTGTCGGCGAACGCCCGACCGTGGCCAGGCATGTGTTTGATGACGGGAAGGACCCCGCCGGCCAGCAGTCCTTCGGCGGCGGCCCGGGCCAGAAGGGCGACCAGACCGGGATCGCCGGCCCAGGCGCGGTCGCCGATAATGTCGTGGGCTCCGGGCACCGGCACGTCCAGGACGGGGGCGCAGTCGACCGTGATTCCGACCTCGCGGAGGTCCTCAGCCATCAAGCGCCCGCCCAGCCGGGCCAGTTCGCGGGCGACGCCCGGATCGTGGGTCGCCTTCAGATAGGCATCACCGGGTGGGTATTTGGGCCAGTGCGGTGGGCCGAGGCGCTGGACCCGTCCGCCCTCCTGATCGACCAGGACGGGCGCGTCCGGATCGCCGATACTGTCGCGGAGCGCCGCGGTCAGGGCCCGGACCTGATCGGGGCTGTCGATGTTCCGCCGGAACAGGATAAAGCCCCAGGGCCGCGCCTCGGCGAAGAAGGCGCGCTCCGCCTCCGTCAGAACCTGGCCCGAGCAGCCGTAGATGGCGGCGCTGGTCAAACCCCTATCGCACCAGACAGTCGCCGCCGCCCGACTTGATCGCCGAGCAGAAGCTGCGGGCGTCCTCGGCACTCAGGCCGGTGAAGGTCGTGCGGTAGACGGTGGAGCCGTTCGAGGCCGTGACCTCCTGCACCCGCTTGGAAGCGTTGCGGGCGAACTGCGGGAAGCGGGCGGCAACGGCGGCATATTCCCGGTCAGCCACGGCGGTCGAGGAGAAGGCCCCGATCTGGACCGCGGCTGAACCGCCGGCAGCGTTGGCCACGGCCGGCGCGGGCGCATCGGCGGCCGGACGGGCGGGCGCAGGAGCCGGAACGGTGGCCGGTCGCGCAGCGGGCGGCACCTCGGCCGTCTCGATCGGGCGGGGGGCCGGGCGGGGCGCTGGCGTCTCGGGCGGCGCCGTGAAGGTGGGCGCGGTCGTGGGATCGCCGGTCTCGTCATACAGTCCGACGCCGGCCTCGGGATCGACCGGCTGGTCGGCGTCTGACGGCTCGACCTTCAGCTGGGTGATCGGGGTGCCGATCGCGGGCGGGGCATCCTCGGAGGAGCGCAGACCGGAGCGGTAGAACAGGATCACGGCGATGATCAGGACCAGCAGCACGCCAGCGCTGACCAGAAGGGTTACGGGCGGAGCCTTCGCCGGAGGCGCGCGGCGGGCGTCGAAGCCGCCGCGATTGAACGGCAGGTCGTCGTCCGTCGGCGGCGTATAGGCTCCGCGGTCGCGGGGACGGTTGTCGTCGTCATGAGACATGGTCTGGGCCTTCCCGGGGGCGGTCACGAATCGGAGTGTCAGCGCTGCAGTCTAGCGCAGGCGGCGGGTCCGACGAATCACAGATCGAGGGCCACGTCGAGGTTGAACAGTTTGCGGTGCTCGAGGGTCGCATAGCGGTCGGTCATGCCGGCGATGTAGTCACAGACGGCCCGCGAGCGCTTGTGCAGGTCCTCGCTGGCGGCGCGGGCCCCCCATTCGGTCGGCATGACCTCGGGCTCGGCCATGAAGAGATCGAACATCTGGGCCAGCATCCGGCGGGCCTGGCTGCGGGTCCGGTTGACGCGGTAGTGGCGGTACATCCGCTCGAACAGGAACCGCCGCAGTACACCCAGATCGGCCATCATGGGATCGGAGAACTGGATCAGGGTATGGCGGGCAGCACGGACGTCCTCGGGGGATGTGATCCGATCATCGGCCAGCCGGTGCTCCGTCTCGGTCAGCACATCATCGACCATGACCCCGATCATGCGGCGGACCGCTTCCAGACGGATCATACGCTCATCCAGATCTGGCCAGTCCCGGCGGGTCCGGTGCAGCACCGGACCGATCAGGGGCACGTCGGCGAGGTCGGCAAGGCTGAACAGACCGGCCTGTACCCCGTCGTCCACGTCGTGGTTGTTATAGGCGATGTCGTCGGCGATGGCGGCGGCCTGGGCCTCCAGCGAGGCGAAACTGTCCAGCCGCAGGTCCCAGCCGGCGGTGTAGTCGGCAATGGCCCGCCACGCGGGCTCGTCCAGCTTGTGGGTCACCGGGCCATTGTGTTTGACCACGCCCTCGATCGTTTCCCACGACAGGTTCAGGCCGTCGAAGGTCGGATAGCGGGTCTCCAGCTTCGTCACAACGCGGAAGGTCTGGACGTTGTGATCGAAGCCGCCCCACGGCTCCATCCGGGCCTGCAGCTCGTCCTCGCCGGCGTGACCGAAGGGCGGGTGGCCCAGATCGTGGGCGAGGGCGACGGTCTCGGCCAGGTCCTGATCGAGCCGCAGGGCATGGGCGAGGGACCGGGCGATCTGGCTGACCTCGAGGCTGTGGGTCAGGCGGGTGCGGTAGTGATCCCCCTCGTGCGCCACGAAGACCTGGGTCTTTTCCTTCAGGCGGCGGAAGGCGGTGCAGTGGATGATGCGGTCGCGATCGCGCGCAAAGGCGTTGCGCGTGCGGCTTGGGGCCTCGGGAACAAGGCGTCCCCGCGACGCCCCGGCGTTCTCGGCGTAGGGGGCGCGGGCGTCAATCTGGCTCAAGGGCGAAGACTTCACAGGGACGGCCTTTGCGAACGGGCCCTTGCAGCCTCATATAGGGGGACATGACCCCGGTCCAATCTGCCCCGCTGGAACTGACGATCGCCCCGCGCACACCGGGCGGTATCGTGCTGGCCCCCAGCGCCGCACGGCGACTTGCCAAATTGGGAGAGGCCGAAGGGCGTCCCGTTTTGCTGCGCGTCGCGGTCGAGGGCGGGGGCTGTTCCGGCTTCCAGTACCGGCTGGATCTGGTCGAGGCCGGCGAGGCGGACGATCTGCGGATCGAGACCGACGGTCAGGCGGCGCTTGTGGACCCGGTCTCCGTGCCGTTCCTGAAGGGCTCGGAGATCGCCTGGGTCGACGAACTGGCGGGCGCGCAGTTCGTGATCCGCAATCCGAATGCGGCGACCAGCTGCGGCTGCGGCGTCAGCTTCTCGATCTGACCGGTCAGCCATCGAGATCGGCCCGGGCCTGGGCCGCGAGGTCGAAGAACCGGTTGCGGACCTCGGCGGCAAAGGGGTTGTCGCGTTCGATGGCGCGGAAGACGGCGGGCGAGTCGTAGCGCACCATTTCGACTGCCTGCATGATCCGTTCGAAGCTGGCCGTGGTCATCCGCGTCGGCAGGGGCTCCATCGCCAGCAGGACGCGCGAGATCAGATGGGTCAGGCCCTGGACCACGGCGGCCTCGCGGTCATGGTCCTCGGGCGAGACCAGAAACACCTTCAGCTTCAGGGCGTGGCGGCAGAAGGCGGCGACGCGGCGGGCGGTCCGGTCGCCGCGAACGGGACAAATCGCGATGCGCAGCCCGGCGATGCCATCGCGGGCGCTCTGGGGACCGAACAGGGGGTGGGTGCCGACGGCCTCGACATGGACGGGCAGACGGTCGGCCATCAGCCGGGCGGGGCCGACCTTGACCGAGCCGACGTCGAGAACCAGCGCGCCGGGCTGCAGATGCGGTTCGATCGCGGTCAGGGTGACGGCCAGAGCCTCGACCGGGACGGCGAGCACCACCACCGGGCAGGCCGCGACCGTGGCCAGGTCGGCGAGGTGGACGCCGCCTTCCGCGTCACGGGCGGCGGGATCATGGGCGAGGACCTGAAACCACGGCTCAAGGTTCCGGGCGGTCAGGCGGCCGAAATCCCCGTAGCCAATCAGCCCCAGTGTCGGGCGCGAATCCGGGTCTGTCGCGGGGCTCACGCCTCCAGCGTCTCCTGAAACCGGACCGGTCGGCCGTGGGCAGAGCCGATCAGGGCCCCGTCGCGCATGACCACGCGGCCGCGCACGATGGTGGCCATGGGCCAGCCGGTGGCCTCGAACCCGTCGAAGGGGGTCCAGCCGCAGCGGCTGGCCTGCTGGTCGTGGGTGATGGTGCGTTTCGCCTTCAGGTCGACCAGGGTCAGGTCGGCGTCATAGCCCTCGGCCAGCCGCCCCTTGCCGGCCGTGCCGAACACCCGCTGGGCCCCGGCCGAGGTCAGGTCGACGAACCGCTCCAGCGTCATCCGCCCGTTCGCCACATGGGTCAGCATGACCGGAACCAGGGTCTGGACCCCCGGCATGCCCGAGGGCGAGGCCGGGTAGGGTTTGGCCTTTTCTTCCTTCGTATGCGGGGCGTGGTCGGAGCCCAGCACATCGACCACGCCCTGATCGATGCCGCGCCACAGGCCGGCGATGTGATGGGCGTTGCGGATCGGCGGGTTCATCTGGGCATAGCCCTTCAGCCGCGCATAGGCCTCGTCGCCGTCGAGCGTCAGGTGCTGGGGCGTGGTCTCGACCGTCGCCACGTCCCGGTGGTGGGCGAGGAACTCGATCTCTTCCGCCGTGGACACGTGCAGGACGTGGATCCGCTTGCCGACCTCCTTCGCCAGTCGAACCAGCCGACGGGTGCTCAGGATCGCGCTTTCAGCGTCGCGGACCTCGGGGTGGCTGGTCCAGTCGCCGGGCCGGGCGAGGTCGCGGCGCTCGGCCAGCCGGTACTCGTCCTCGGAGTGGAAGGTGGCGCGGCGGCTGACGTTGCGCAGCACCTCGCGCACGCCGTCGTCGTCGGCGATCAGCAGGTCGCCGGTCGAGGCCCCCATGAAGACCTTGACGCCGCAGCAGCCCGGCAGACGCTCCAGCTCGCCGAGGAAGGCCGCGTTGCCGTGGGTACCGCCGACATAGAAGGCGTGGTCGGTCCACATCCGGTCGCGGGCGCGGGCCAGCTTGTCGGAGAGGGTGTCGGGATCGGTGGTGTTTGGATTGGTGTTCGGCATCTCGAACACGGCGACGACGCCGCCGAGGGCCGCGGCGCGGGAGCCGGTCTCGAGGTCTTCCTTCCACTCCAGCCCGGGCTCACGGAAATGGACCTGGGTGTCGATGACGCCGGGCAGGACCGTCAGACCCGTCGCGTCGACGATCTCTCCGGCCGAGGCCTGGCCCAGATCCCCGATCCGGGCGATGCGCCCGTCGCGAATCCCCACATCGGCCTGGCCCCGCCCGGCGTGGTTGACCACCTCACCACCGCGCACGATCAGGTCATAGGTCTGGGTCATTGAGGCTTCCGCGAGAAAAGTGTGTCCGGATTGTCCGGATGGTCCGGATCAGAGCCGCCGGATGATGCAAAAAACAGAGTCCGTTGAGTCCGTTGAGTCCGCATCACCGGGTCTCGACGCGCCATTATAGGTGCACACGAAGCGACGCCGCATCGATCAGGCGTATTTTTTTTCCATCAGTCTCTGGGCGGCCCCGAGCACCCGGTCGGCGGGCAGGCCCATCATGTGCTGGATGGCCTGGTTGAGGCGCGGGTCGACGGCGCGGAACTCATCGAGGGTGCGCTCGCCCCGGATGGAGACGCCACCCCAGGGACCGACGCGGGAATCGTCGGACGGGCCGAAGACACCCACGGACGGCACGCCCGCCGCGACAGCCAGCTGGGTCCAGAGCGAGTCCGGCCCCACATAGAGGCTGGCCCGCGACAGGGCGGCAGCCGTCTGGAGCCGGGTCAGGCGGCCCTGGAGCTCGATCACCCGGGTGCGGGGCACGGCCAGGCGGATGGCATGGGCGGCCTCACGATCCGCCTCCTCGCCCACGATCATCAGCCGGCCGCCGGCCAGGGCCCCGCCTTCGGCCAGCAGCGGGGCCGCGACCCTGGCATAGCGTTCGGCGGGCCAGCGCTTGCCGATCCAGTCCGCCCCGGGACCGACAGCGAGGATCGGTGCCTCACCGGTGCCGATGAAGGCCTCGGCCGCAGCACGCGTCTCTTCGCCGAAGAACAGCCGCGGCGCGGGCACGGCGTCCAGCTGAAGCACGCGAGCGGCCAGTTCGACGGCATGCAGCCCCGGCTGGTCCGGTCCGCGCACGGCCCGCTTCTGACGCTGGAGTCGTTCGGAGAATTTGGTGCCGCGCATGTCCACGACCAGACCCCAGCGGGTGGTGCGGACCTGGTTCCACAGGGCGATCCAGTCCCAGCGCCCGGTCCGGTCCAGTACGATCAATCGGCTCAGGCGTGGCGTGTCGGCGAACAGCGGTGCCGTCGCGGCCGAGCCGACGACGGTGAAGTCGGCGTGCGGAACGGCATCAACCAGATGGGCGAGGACCCCGGAGGACAGCACGGCCGCCTCGGCGTCAGCCTCGGCGATATACAGAATTGGAAAGCGGGCACTCATGTGTCGACCGTATACGGATGTCCTTGCGGCAGAGGTGAGGCGGAAGCGCGGCCTTGCCCCTCCCCTCAACGCGCGCGGCCCCCTATCTTTCCGCCCATGACCAATCGCATCGCCCAACTGCCCGACCGTGCCCTGATCCGGGTGGCGGGACCCGATGCGAAACCCTTCCTGCACAATCTGCTGACCCAGGATGTGGAGACCCTGGCCTCCGGTGAGGTCCGGTTCGGAGCCATGCTGTCACCGCCCGGGCGGCTGCTGTTCGATCTGTTCCTGTGGGGCGAGGCGGACGGGGTGGTTCTAGATGTGGCGGCGGACCGGCGCGAGGCGCTGATGGCGCGGCTGTCGATGTACCGGCTGAGGGCGCAGGTGGAGATCACGGCGGATGACCGGCCGGTGATGGTCAGCTGGCCGGGGGTCGCCGAGGGGTTCGCGGTTGATCCCAGACTGGAGGCGCTGGGCGGGCGGGCGCTGGGGGAGCGGAGCGCCGATGGCGAGGCGGACGCCTGGGACGCGCACCGGCTCGCGGTCGGGGTGCCCGATCCGTCGGCGCACGGCGGTTTGGACGCCGCGTATCCGATCGAGGCCAATTTCGACCTGCTGAACGGTATCGATTTCCAGAAGGGCTGTTTCGTCGGTCAGGAGACGACCAGCCGGATGAAGCGGCGCGGCGGGATCAAGAAGCGGATGCTGCCGATCGCGTTCGAGGGCCCGCCCCCCGCCCCGGGCACGGAGGTGCTGAACGGCGAGTTGCGGGCCGGGGAGGTGCTGAGCGGCCGTGACGGCGGGGCCATGGCCCTGCTGCGGCTGGACCGGCTGGAGGGCGCGCTGACGGCCGACGGCCGGGCGGTGACGGTGCGCCAGCCGGGGTGGATGGTGGACGGGGCCGAACCGGCCTGACTTTGCCGGACCGGCGCGGGGGTCCATCCTGATCCGATGACCGAATCGTCCGGACGCTGCCACTGGTGCGGGACCGACCCGCTGTATGTCGCCTATCACGACACCGAATGGGGCGTGCCCGAGTATGACGCGCGGGCGTTGTGGGAGAAGCTGGTGCTGGACGGGTTCCAGGCCGGGCTGGCGTGGATCACCATCCTGAGAAAGCGCGAGAGCCTGAGGGCCGCGTTTGCCGGTTTCGATCCGGATGTCGTGGCCGGGTTCGGCGAGGCCGACCGGGCGCGGCTGATGGCCGATCCGGGGATCATCCGCTCGGGGGCCAAGATCGACGCCGCCATCCGCGGCGCGCGGGTGTTCTGCGACATGCGCGAGCGGGGTGAGGATTTCTCCGGCTGGCTGTGGAGCTTCGTCGACGGGCGGCCGGTGCAGGGCGAGCGCGTCGGTGGAGATATCCCGGCGCAGACGCCGGTTTCGGTGGACATGGCCAAGGCCCTGAAGGCGCGGGGCTTCGGCTTCTGCGGGCCGGTCATCACCTATGCCTTCATGCAGGCGACCGGGATGGTGAACGACCACGTCGCGGGCTGCTTCCGCTGCGACGAGGTCCGGGCTATGGGCGGGACGTGACGGGCAAGACGACATCGAAGGCGGGGACCGCGCGGGCGTGGCCGACGCTGGCGCTGGAGACCCGACTGGCCGCGCGCGTCGGCGGGCCGGTCTGCGGGGTGGATGAGGCCGGGCGCGGGCCGTGGGCCGGGCCGGTCTCGGCCGGGGCCGTGATCCTGTCGGCCGACTGCCTGCCCGCGGGCATCGACGACTCCAAGGCCCTGACGGCGGGGCGGCGCGACGCGCTGGCGGTCGAGATCAAGCGCTGCGCGGTGGCCTGGGGCGTCGGCTTCGCCTCGGTCGAGGAGATCGAGAGGCTGAACATCCTGCAGGCCACGGGCCTGGCCATGTGCCGGGCGATCGAGGCGCTGTCGGTCCAGCCGCGGGCGGCGCTGGTCGACGGCAACTACCGGTTCAAACTGCCCTGCGATGTGGAGACGGCGGTGGGGGGTGACGGGCTGTCACTGTCGATCGCGGCGGCCTCGATCCTGGCCAAGACGGCGCGCGATCAGGTGATGATCGAGATGGACGCGGTCTATCCCGGCTACGGCTTTGCCGGGCACAAGGGCTATAATGCGCCGGTGCATTCAGCGGCGCTGAAGGCGATGGGGCCCTGCGCCATACACCGGCGGAGCTGGTCGCCAATCCGGGCGCTGCTGGAAGCCTAGAGAGACAGGGCCCCGCCCATCAGGGCGCCCGTCACGGCGGCAACGCCGGCCCCGAGGGTGACGATGATCCAGCGCGGGAGGGCCTGGGCCTCGGCCTGGGCCTCGACTGGCCGGGCCGGCACTGGGTCGGGCGCAATGAAGTCGGCCCGGGCGAGAAAGTCATTGGCCGGGCGGCTGTCAAAGCGGGTGGTACCGGGCACGCGCCAGGCAGCGGTCTGGTAGGTCAGGACGGAATTGCGTGCGGCGGACGGGCCCACGAGCCGGCGGCCTTCAGTTGGGGTCATGATCAGCTCTTCCATGCCGCCTTAACGGGTCATTCAGACCCGTGTTCCCGGTGTCGTCAAGCCGCCAGAGCCACGGGCCGGTCGGTCACCACGAACAGATATTCGACGTTTCGCAGCCGGCCGACCGCCCCGACCTTCTCGCCCTTCGGATTGTGGATGCCGATGCGGGCCCCGACGTAGCGGGGACGCGGGATCTCGACGACCCGGACATGGCCGCGCGTGGACAGCATGGCGACCAGCTGCTCGCGATCCAGATAGCCCTCATCGTTGAAGGAGACGATCAGGTTGGGCGCGCGGATGGCGTCGATCACGGCCTGGAGCGCCGGCCCGATGCCGGGCTTCGAGTTGAAGGCGCTCTTCCTCGTCTTCACATCGATCCGCTTGTTGGCGATGCCATAGGTCTCGGGTTTGTCCCAGAGGACCAGACTTTCCCAGACGTGGTAGTTCCCGAGATAGGAATGCTGGTTGTAGGGCGGGTCCAGATAGACAAGCTCGCCGTCGAAAGCCGAGGCCGTTTCCAGCGCGTCGGCCCGGGTGGCGCGGCAGGGGCCGGCAGCGACGGCGGGCTGGAGGGCGGGCATCCGCAGGGCCAGCGGCTTCAGCGCCCGCGTCGCCCAGGACTTCATATAGG
The DNA here is from genome assembly GCF_044598075.1 of Brevundimonas sp. R86498. Taxonomy (GTDB): domain Bacteria; phylum Pseudomonadota; class Alphaproteobacteria; order Caulobacterales; family Caulobacteraceae; genus Brevundimonas. The sequence continues at coordinate 3,304,960 of NZ_CP139004.1, forward strand.
CCATCTGCAGGCCGGCGGTGGAATCGACCCGGTCGGCGGCCTCCATCAGGCTGACGAGTGCGATGGCCTTCAGCTCGGGCTCAAGCCCCATGGCCTCGATCCGGTCGCGGATCGCGTCGATGCGGGCCCCGTTCTCAGGCGTGAAGTAGCGGGCGTCCTCGCAGAACGTCCGGGTGAACCAGCCGGGCGACGGCGGGGTGGCGGCCAGATCGGCGAGGACGGCGGTGGCCCGGTCGAGCCAGCGGTCCTGGTCGGCCTGGACATAGGCCATGGCCAGGGTGTGGGCGTAGGCGTTGTGGTCGTTGGACCAGACCCGGAACCCCTGCCCCTTCAGCGCATGGCCGACGCGGGCGGTGCCGGAAAACAGATCACAGACGTAGCCTCCATCGGGCAACAGGCTGCGAACGGCCGAGGTGATCGGCTCGATCAGGGCGCGCTTGGAGCCGAGGTATTTGATCATGGGCTCTCGCACCCTGCCCTTCCCCCGCCCTTCGCGGGGGAAGGCCGTCCGTCTTCGAGCGAAGCGAGAACAGGACGGATGGGGGAACGTCGGTGGGCTGTAAAACAAGACAAGACTTCCCCCATCGGCCCTGGATCGCTGCGCGATCGACGGGCCGCTTTCCCCCGCGAAGGGCGGGGGAAGGACATTGCCGAGATTAGCGCTTCGCCTTCTTCAGGGGAGCATGGGCCAGTCGAAGGAGATTCGCAGCCCCCGGGGCCCCGAAGGGCGTGCCGGCCAGGATCAGGATGCGCTGGCCGGGCTGGGCGAGGCCGAATTCCATGGCCGAGTTGACGGCGTCGTCGGTCACGTCCTCAAGGCTGGTCGGCTCCTTGCCCAGCCGGGGTTCGAGGCCCCAGACGAGCGCCAGGCGACGGGCGGTCTCGGGTTTGGGCGTCAGGGCCAGGACCGGCTGCAGCGGGCGCTCGCGCGCCATGCGTCGGGCGGTGCCGCCGAGAGTGGTGAAGACCACGATACAGGCTGTGGACTGGGCCTCGCCGGCCTTGCGCGCGGCGGCCACGAGGGCGTCGGCGTCGAAATCGTCCATGCCGGCGTGTTCGGCGTCCATCAGACTGGGCCACAGGGGGTCGGATTCAACCCGCTCCATGATCCGGTTCATGATGCCCACGGCCTCCAGCGGATAGTCGCCGGACGCCGTCTCAGCCGACAGCATCAGGGCGTCGGCCCCCTCATAGACGGCGTTGGCCACGTCGGAGGCCTCGGCCCGGGTCGGGGCGGGCGAGGCGGTCATGGATTCCAGCATCTGGGTGGCGACGATCACCGGCACGCCGCGCTGGCGGGCGGCCCGGATGATGGCCTTCTGGGCGACCGGGACCTCTTCCGGCTCCATCTCCACGCCGAGATCACCGCGGGCGACCATGACGCCGTCACAGTAGTCAAGGATGGCCTCGAGGTCGGCGAGGGCCTGGGGCTTTTCGATCTTGGCGAGGCAGGCGGCGCGGCCCTTCACGATGGACTTCAGCTCGGCCATGTCCTCGGGCTTCTGGACGAAGCTGAGCGCGACCCAGTCGACGCCGATGCGCAGGGCGAAGGCCAGGTCCTCGCGATCCTTGGGCGTCAGGGCCGAGACGGGCACGACGGCCTCGGGGACGGCGACGCCCTTGCGGTCGGACAGTTTCGTTCCGCTTTCGACGGTGACGTCGGCCCACTCATCCGTGCGTTCGCCGACCCGGAGGCGGACCCGGCCATCGTCGAGCAACAGCAGCATGCCGGTGCGCAGGGCGCGGAAGATCTCGGGGTGGGGCATCTGCACACGGGTCTCGTCGCCCGGCGTCGGATCGAGGTCGAACCGCATCTTGTGACCCGGCTTGATGTCGATCTCGACATTGGCGAACCGGCCCAGCCTCAGCTTGGGGCCCTGCAGGTCGGCCAGGACGCCGAGAGGCCGCTTCAGCGCCATCTCAGCCCCGCGCACGGCCTTCAGAGCCGCGGCGTGATCCTCATGCGTGCCGTGACTGAAGTTCAGACGGAAGACGTCGACCCCGGCCTGGGCCAGTTGTTTGACCATGCCGGGGGCCCGGCTGGCCGGCCCCAGCGTCGCGACGATCCGCGCGCGGCGTGCTCTGTTCATGCGCTCTCACCCGTTGGCCGTTGTCCGGCCGCGTTCCCTGTCGCCCCTTGTGCCCACGAATCGCAGCCGGGGTAAGGCCGGGGCCGGCCGGGAAACAGGAAGTGAGTCGCTGTTACGCGCGCTCAGTCCGCTTCAGCACAGGGGGCAGCACCGAAAAGGCCGAGGTCGAGGCAGCGTCCGTCGAGATCATCCGGCGTCTCCACAGCCATCGCACGGGCCAGGGTCGGGGCGATGTCGATGGTGCGCACCGGCAGATAGCGCTCCTGACCGGGTCCGCCCGGGGACCAGAAGAGGATCGGGACGCGACGGTCGTAGTCCCAGGGTGTGCCGTGCCCCGCCACCGAAAGCCCGGCACGACCCGCGCCCGGGGTCGTGCCCGGCTGCAGGGCGATCAGAATATCAGGCGATCGACCGTCGACAGCCCCGACCCGCTGGCGCTCCAGCAACGACAGTTCCTGGGGGCTGGCGTGCCGGGACGGGACGGGCGCTGCCAGCGCCTCCTCGATCGTCCAGGCCCCGGCCACGGTCGGCTCGGCGCGCAGGGCCTCGACGGCGGCGGCGGCCACCCGGGCGCGCAGGGGCTGCGGCAGGGCGATGTTGCCGGCCCCCACGACCATCAGCCCGCTGCCGCCATAGGTCAGGGGATCGACGTCGAGGTTGAAGCGGGCCTTCAGCACCGCATTGACCCGGCCCCGCAGGTCCGGGTCGCCGCGCCGCGCCTCGGCGAAGCCGCGCGTGGACTGGCGCTCGGGGAAGTCATTGCCACCATGGTCGGCGGTCAGAACCACCAGAACACCGCCGGGCACGTCGGCGAGGCGGTCGAGGAAGGTGCCAAGGGCCGCGTCCAGCCGGTGCATCTGGTCGCACATCTCCGGGCCCTGGTTGCCGAAGGTGTGGCCGATCCGGTCAGTGGCCGACAGGCTGACGCCCAGCATGTCGGTCACGCCACGACGGCCCAGTTCGCGGCTGTCCAGCAGCTCGGTCGCGGCCTCCAGCGTCATTTCGTCGAGGAAGGGCGAGGTGTCGATGGCGAAACGCTGCGGCGGGACGGCCGCATGGAAGCTGGCCCCGCCGACGGTCCAGTCGGCCTCGAGGGCGCGGCAGGCCGCGTCGCTGTAGGACCAGACCGGCGGGGTGGCCGCGATCCGCGCCGCGATCCGGCTGTTCAGCGCGGCGACCGGAGCCAGCCGGGCCCCGGCGGCCTGATCCGGCTCGACATAGGTCGTGAAGCCGAAACCGACCGTATACCAGAATGCCCCGTCGCCCTGATGGCCGTTCAGGGTGATCGCCCCGCGGTCCTTTCCGGAGACGGCATAGACGCGGCTCTGCGGGCTGACGGCCTTGAGCCAGTCGCCAAGGGTCGAGGCCGCCATCTGTTCCGGACCGACCGGGCCATTGTCGGTGTTGCGGCCGTGGGCCAGCGTGTTCTGCGGGGCGGCGAGACAGTAGACTTCCTGGCCGGTCGTCCGGTCGATCCAGTCGTTGGCCGGGATGCCGGTCCGGGCCGGGTTGAGGCCGGTCAGCACCGTGGAGTGACCGGGGCAGGTCTCGGTCATCGCATGCTGCTGATAGCCGCTGGCATAGACCAGACCCTGATCAGCGAGGGTCTTGAGTCCGCCGGTGAAGCGGGAGCGATACTGGTTGAACAGGTCGGCACTGAACTGGTCGACGACGATGGTGACGATCAGGGCCGGCGGCCGCGCGTCGAGGGCGGCGTCGCGCGTCTGGGCAAGAGCCGCGACGGGGGAGACGGCAAGGGCAAGGCAGAGACTTGCGAGCAGACGGGACATCGCGGCACCGGGTCAGTCGAGGGGGCCTCCGCATAGCGCCCCGGTGTGACGGCTCCAAGACCGGATCAGGGTTCCGAACCCGACGCAGACGAAAAGACGCGCCGGGCGAACCCGGCGCGTCCTGTCTGTCGTGCCCGCAGGATCAGCGGGCGTAGTTGTGGGCGATGGCCCAGTCGTACCAGCTTTCGACGACGGTGCCGGTCAGCAGGATGCCGATACCGCCCGTCAGGGTGGTCAGGACGGCGAACCACCAGGCCCAGCGGTGGATGGACTCCATCGTTGCGTTGAAGCCCATGGTCCAGCGCCAGAACAGGGCTCCCCGTTCAGCTCCCGTGCCGCGATCGGTGATCTGTTCCACCTCGCGCTCGGCCCCGTAGCGGCTTGTGGCCAGAATGGTCGCGCCGTGCATGGCAAACAGCAGGGTCGAGCCATACAGGAACACGATCGAGAGGCAGTGGAACGGGTTGTAGAACAGGTTGCCGTAGGTGATCGAGAAGGCTCCGGTCCAGTCGAGGTGCGGGAAGATGCCGAACGGCACGGCTTCCGACCAGCTGCCCATCATGATCGGACGGATGAAGCCCAGGACCAGATACAGCCAGATCGCAGAAGCGAAGGCCCAGGTGGTGTGGGTGCCGAGACCGAGGGCCTTGGCCCGCAGATAGGAACGGACGCACCAGCTGATCACCGAGACCGTCAGCAAAAAGCCCGCGATGAGCCACCAGCCGCCCTGGTTCAGCGGCGGCAGGATGTTCAGCCCCTGCTCGGGCGGCGGCGGATACAGACCCAGCCACAGCAGCTGGCGAACGAACTCGATCGGGTTCCAGTCGACCGAGGCCAGCATGTTCAGGCCGATGATCTCGAAGGCCAGGAATCCGGTGAACAGCGACAGGATGCCGGTCCAGCCCAGGTGCATCGGGCCGATCTGGGCGTTACCGATCCGGCCGATCCAGTGTGAGAAGAAGGGCGTACCGACGCGCCAGGCGTCGTCACCGGCCTCGGTCGGCACCCCCATCTCGGGATGGGCGCGGACCTGCACCTGGGTGAAGATATTCTGATAGGCGGACATGGTTCCCCCCTCCCCTATTGCCAGATCGGCAGGTTGCGCCAGCCGTCCCACCATTCGGGCCAGCCCTTGTCCCAGAAGGGACCGCTGATGACGATGCAGATCGCGCTCCAGATCCCGGCCTGAAGGGCCAGAAACAGGCCGACCCGGTGAATGCCCAGGGTGCCGACCGAATAGCCGATGAAGTCACGGAAGAAGGTGTCCTCATGCTCGGGCTGGCGGACTTCCTTGCCGGGGCCGGGATTGGTCGCGGCCAGAACCAGCGAGCCGTGGAGCGCCAGCGCCATCGTCGTCGTGAAGAAGAAGGTCACGGCGACCATGTGCGCGGGATTGTAGTGGAAATTCAGATACTGGTAGCCAACGTTCGACACCCAGTCGAGGTGGCTGAAAATACCGTACGGAAAGCCGTGGCCCCAGGCTCCGAGCAGGAACGGACGTACGACGACCAGCGACAGATAGGCGAGGATGGCCACGCCGAAGGCGATCGGGACATGCAGGCCAATGCCGAGCTTGCGACAGATCTCGACCTCGCGCAGGGCCCAGGAGATGAAGGCCCCGGTCGCGCAGATGGTCACCAGTTGCCAGATCCCGCCCTCGCGGAGGGGCGCGAGCGACAGGCCCCATGAGATGTCGGGCGGATTGATGGTGATCAGCCACGGGTTCCAGGTGTCGCCCAGCGACGCTCCGTAGAAGATCAGCGCGGTGCCGAGGGCCGAGAAGAAGGCCGTCGTGACGCCGAAGAAGCCGACATAGAACGGCCCCACCCAGAAATCGAACATGTCGCCACCGATCAGGGTGCCGCCCCTGACGCGGTATTTGCGCTCAAAACTCAGTAAGGCCATGACCGTCTCCGTCCTTGATCTCGCCCTGCGAGCTGGACATCTGTTTCATCACGGTCGCGTCGGACGGAGGTCGGATCGCTCCGTCTCCGCCCGCGCGCCGCATCAGCGGATTGCCCGTCAGGGTGTGCCGGCGGCCGCAGCCGCTGCCTGGGCACGCTCGGGACCGTCGATCCAGTTGTACCGGGGCGAGCTGAGCAGGATGAAGTGGATCAGCAGAGCCAGGGTAAACAGGAAGACGGCGAGCGCGACCAGCGCCCGACGAGGGTCGAACAGGAGCCAAATTCTCCACATAACTGTAGTCCTCCATAGCCATCGAGTGGCTTTGTTGGCGACGGCAAGGGATTACCCCTTGCCGACAAAGTAAAGTGGAGACCTAGGCCCCCAGCCAGGGACGCCAGTACCAGACAAGAACGTGCGCCACGATCGCGATGAGCGTGAAGCCGATAAAGCTGGTCATGAAGATGCCGTGGAATTCCTTGGCGGCTTCAGGCGTGAGTCCGGTGAGGGACCCAACTGGTCTTTCATCAGGTAGATGAGACATCTCTCCTCCTTTCGTTGGAGCAAGTCTTCGACCACGGGGAAGTCCCGTGGCCGTTTCCGCCACCCGGACAGGCCGGATGACGGAACTGGGGTCCTGCGCAGAAGACGGCGCGCATCAGGCAGCCCTCCCGCTCAGGACGATGGCGTTGGCGGCAAAGAGGCGGTCGAGCGTGACCCGATCCTCCCCGGCCTGGCGGGCGGCGCGCTCGGCCGTGTCGCGCAGGCGTTTGGCCGCCGAAATTCGAACGATGACGGGCTGCGACGCGACGAGCTTCTCCAGCTCGTCCATGGCCGCGTCTTCCCAGGCGATCTCGGCATGTGGCCGGGCGAGCGTGGGTTCGACCTTGTCCATCTGGGACGCCAGCGGGAGGATGTTGAACAGGGCGTCGAAAAGGGCGTTGCAGACCTCCTGCACCAGCCAGGTGCAGCCCGCGTAGCCCATGAAGGGCGTGCCTGTGTGCCGCCGGATCGCCGCGCCCGGGAAGGAGGCCGGGACCCAGACGCCCGAGGGGCCGTGTCCCCCGCCACCGGCTTCGGCCAGATAGATGCGCTCGTTGATACTGCCGAACAGGACCAGCGGCCGCGTCTCGCGCACCAGCCGGGCGATCTCGGCATTGTCGGTCTTGGTACCGGCGCAACGCGAGATGGCGAACTGGCAGGGCAGGCCCAGATCGTCCTCCAGGAACTTGCGGACGCCCCGGGTGTAGGTCTCGCTGGCGACGATGGCGAAGCTGGCGGTTCCGAAAAAGTCCTGGGTCACCGAGCGCCACAGGTCCCACAGGGGCTTGATGGTGGTGTGTTTCTCGCGCTCGATGAAGGGCTCGGGGTCGACCCCGGTCATCTCGCCCAGCTGGCGCAGGAACAGGGTCGTGGAGTCCAACCCGATCGGGGCCTGGAGGTAGGGCTTCTCGAGCGCCTCACACAGGCCGCGACCGAACTCGCGATACAGGCAGATGTTGACCTCGGCATCGGCGAGATTGCGCACATCGGCCAGGTGGCTGCCCAGCGGGAAGGTCATGTTGACCTCGCAGCCGATGCCCTCGACCAGACGGCGGATCTCGGCCAGGTCCGAGGGCATGTTGAACACGCCGTACATCGGGCCGATCAGGTTGACGCGCGGCTTGTCACCCTCCGCCCGGTCGCGCGGGCGTGGCATCTTCTTTGGCCCGAACTGGGTCCACAGCCAGGTCAGGGCGCGGTCGGCCGACTGCCACTGATCCTCGTCGATGGTGCGCGGCAGGAAGCGCTGGATATTGGTGCCCTCGGGCGTCACGCCGCCGCCGATCATCTCGGCGATCGAGCCGGTGACGACGACGGACGGCAGCGCCGGGTCCAGCGTCTTCCACGCCCGCTTCATCGCCCCTTCAGTGCCGTGGCGGCCCAGCTCGTCCTCGCCGAGCCCTGTGACGACGATCGGCAGCTCGTGCGGCGGCAGGCCGTCGGTGTAGTGCAGCACGCTGGTGACCGGCAGGTTCTCGCAGCCCACCGGGCCGTCGATGATGACTTGCAGCCCCTTGATGGCGGTGAAGGCATAGACCGCGCCCCAGTAGCCGCCGGCCCGGTCGTGATCGAGGATCAGCGTCATGTGCCGACGTGCTCCTCGGCCTTGGCCGCCGCCGCCATCTGCTTGGCGTAGCGGGCCTTGAACTCGGGGCGGGCCACGGGCGTCTCGGACCAGATGCCGGCCGTGTCGCCGGACCCGACGCCCTCGAAGAAGGCGCTCATCCGGTCGAACCGGGCCTTGTTGCCGATGGCGGCGTTGATGACCTGGGCGAGCGAACCCGCGCCGGCCGGGCCCATCAGGGGCCGGGCCGAGATCAGGTTGGTGAAATACAGGGCCGGGATCGACAGGGACTTGGCGTGCTGCACCACCGGGGTGGTGCCGATGGCGAGGTCCGGCTTGATGGCGTCGACCGCCGACAGGTCCTGTTCCAGAGAGGCGCGGTAGTTGACCGTGACGCCCTTTGACTCCAGCCACTCGCGGTCGGGGTCGGACCATTTCGTCTGCGGGCAGGCGGTGCCGACATACTCGACCTCGGCACCGCTCTCGATCAGCAACCGGGCGACCAGAAGTTCGGACCCCTCATAGCCCGAGACGGTGATCCGGCCCTTGATCGGCGCGCCGGCCAGGGCCGCACCGATGGCGCCAACCATGGCGTTCTTGATGCCGTCGATCTGCGCTTGCGGCACGTCGCAGGCCTCACCGATGGCCTGCAGCCAGGCGGCGGTGCCGTCGCGGCCCACCGGGGCCGAGCCGACGACCTTGCGGCCGGCCGCCTCGAACTCGCGCACACTGGCGGTGTAGAAGGGGTGGATGGCGGCGACGACGGCGCAATCGAGGGCGGCATAGAGCTCGCGCCATTCGCGCGTCGGCACGACGGGCCCGGCCGCGAGGCCCATGGGCTCGAGCATGCGGCCGATGATCATGGGGTCGGCGGGGAACATCTCGCCCAGCAGGGTTACGGTGGGCTTGTCGGTGCGCTCCTTCGGGGCGGCGACAGGACCGGCCTCGGCCTCCTTGCGCGCATAGTTGAGCATGGCCCCGGCCAGGACGTCCTTGGCCTCGGCATGGGTCGGGATGCCGAAACCGGGCACATCGATGCCGATGATGCGGACGCCGTTGATCTCTTTCGGCAGCAGCTGAAGCGGCACGCCGGACGCCGTCGGGACGCACAGGTTTGTGACGACGATGGAGTCGTACAGCTCCGGGTCGGCCATCTGGAACACCGCCTCGCGGATGTCCTCGAACAGCTTGCCCGTGACCAGGCTCTCGGAGTTGAACGGCACATAGCCGACCGAGCGTCGCGCGCCGTAGAAGTGGCTGGTGAAGGTCAGGCCATAGACGCAGCAGGCCGAGCCCGACAGGATCGTTGCCGTGCGGCGCATGCGCAGCCCGACGCGCAGACTGCCGAAGGCCGGGCACATCGACTGCGGCTGGTCATGGGGACCGACCGGATAGTCCTTCGCATAGCGGGCCAGCACTTCGGACTTGCCGGCCTTCGACGCGGCCGCCTGCAGCTCGGCCTTGCCGCCGTGGCAGCCGCCGTCGAGCGAGACCGGCTCGGGCGCGGGCGGATCGATGCGGGCGACGCCATCAGCCATCGGTCAGACCGCCTCGTCGTAGATGACTTCGAGCGAGGCCTTCGGCACATAGGATGCGCCGCGCATGTCGCTCTGGGTGGCGGGGATCAGGCTGACCGCGCCGCCGGTCTGTTCCGGGCTGAACAGGCCCAGCAGCCCGTCCTGGGTCAGGGGTTTGGGGTGCTGCGGCAGGCTGTCGGTCACGGCCTGGGCCAAGCCGGCGAACAGGCCGCCCCACTCGCTGTCGGCCGTGCCGATGATCTGGTAGTTGGCGGACTTCCGGCGGATGTCCTCATTGGCCGGGATCGAGGCCAGGACGGGAATGCCGACGGCGTCAGCGAAGGCGGCGGCCTCCCCCGTCCCATCATCCTTGTTGATGATCATGCCGGCCACGCCGACGTTGCCGCCCAGCCGGCGGAAATATTCGACCGCCGAACAGACATTGTTGGCGACGTACAGCGACTGCAGGTCGTTGGAGCCGACGACGATGACCTTCTGGCACATGTCCCGGGCGATCGGCAGGCCGAAGCCGCCGCAGACCACGTCGCCGAGGAAGTCGAGCAGGACGTAGTCGAAGCCCCAGTCGTGGAAGCCCAGCTTCTCCAGCAGTTCGAAGCCGTGGATGATGCCGCGTCCGCCGCAGCCGCGCCCGACCTCGGGCCCGCCCAGTTCCATGGCGAAGACGCCGTCGCGCTGGAAACAGACGTCCTCAATCTTCACTTCCTCGCCGGTCAGCTTCTTGGCCGCCGAGGTCTGGATGATGGTGGGGCAGGACTTGCCGCCGAACAGCAGGGAGGTGGTGTCGGACTTGGGATCGCAGCCGATCAGCAGGACCCGCTTGCCCTGCTGGGCCATCATGTAGCTGAGGTTCGACAGGGCGAAGGACTTGCCCGAGCCGCCCTTGCCGTAGATGGCGATGATCTGGGTTTCCTTGGTGACCTCGCCCGTGTGGACGGGATCCGGCTCCTGTTTCGCCTCTTCGCGCAGGGCCTTGTGGGAAATCAGGGTGATGGTCATGCGCAATTCCTCCAGTCGAGGATCATCTTGAGACAGGCGGCATCGCCGAAGGCGACGGGATAGGCGTCGTTCGCCTCGGTCGCCGCCATGCGGTGGGTGATCAGACCGTCCAGGCTGAGCGCGCCTGACTCGATCAGGGCGGTGACGCCGGCGACGTCTTCAGGCTTGAACTCGGCGGCGATGCGGAACCGCGCCTCCTTCATGAAGGCCATGGGGAAGGCGAAGGAGAGCCGCGCCTCGTAGAAGCCGGCCAGAACGATCTCGCCGCTGCGCGCCAGCCGCGCGACCAGGAAGTCCATCAGGTCCTCGGCCCCCGAGGCGTCGTAGATGGAGCGATAGTCGCGGCGGTCGTCGGCATCGGGATGGATGGCCACGCCGTGGCGACGGCTGACGTTCGTCTCCCAGACCGTGGGACGCGCACCGCCCATGGCCTCGGTGATGCGCAGAAGCAGACGACCGAGCGTGCCGTAGCCGACGATCAGGTCGGGAGCCGTGCCGCCGACGATGGCGTGATAGGCGGTGGCGGCCAGCGACAGCAACACGCCCTGATCCTCCAGCCCGTCGGGCAGGGTGACTGTGCGGGACTGCGGCGTGATCAAGGTCCGGGCCGCGCCGCCAAACAGGCCGCGGGCGTCGATGAAGTGGGACGAGCCGGGCACAAAGACCTGCTCGCCGATGCGGTCGCGGGCGTTCTCTCCGGCGTCGACAATCTGGCCGACCGACTCGTAGCCGGGCACCAGCGGATAGCCGAGCCCGGGGAAATGCGGCATGCGGCCGTCCCACAGCAGCCGTTCGGTGCCGGTCGAGATTCCACTCCAGTCCACCGCGACGACCACGTCGTCGGGAACGGCCGGCTTCAGGTCGAGCCGGCGGAGCGCCAGGTGGCGAGGCTCCTCCAATACGACAGCCAGAGTGTTCATCGGGTCGCCTTTGGAGGATCTGCCCCCATAGGCACCCTCCCAGACTGTCAGCTTAGATTGACAGTTTTGGTTGTCAAATCCTGATTACACTTTGGACAGTTCCATGCGGTGGACAGTCTCGCGAGCCTGTCAGACGCGGGCGACGACGAGGCTGGAAATCATCGGCATGGCCGTAGCTCTAAGGCCTGCCCGGGCGAATCCTGCCTCGCGGCACAGGGCGATGATTTCCGCGGCAGGCCGGGGGCGTCCGGACCCCATGGCCAGCAGGTACAGGCCGAAATAGGCATCCCCCACCCGCTCGGCTCCACGCACCTGTGCCATAGGCTCACCGATGAGGAGCGTCCCGCCCGGCGGCAGGGCGGCGCGCACGGCCTTGAGAATCGCGAGTGCCGGTCCGTCATCGTGATCGTGCAGGATGCGGATCAGGCTGATCACGTCGGCACCGGTGGGCAGGGGATCGGCAAAGAAGCTGCCGCCGACCGCATCCAGTGAAATCGCCTCGGCCGCAAAGGCTGCGCGCGCCCGGTCGGCGACGGCGGGCAGGTCGAAGAGGGCCAGCTCCAGCCGGGGCGCGCGGGCGGCGACGGCCCGAAGAAAAGTCCCCTGCCCGCCCCCGACATCCATCAACCGGCGATGGCGGCCGACCGGATATGCATCCAGCACCTGGGCCGCGACCATGGCCTGGGAGGTCGACATCAATCCTGAATAGGCCGCTGCAGCGACCGGATCCGGGGCCTCCCCCCCGGCATAGGGCCAGTAACCGGCCAGCGCCCCCCCGCCGCCGCCCCGGCGCAGCAGTGCCATCGGATCCTCGAGATCGGCATAGAGCAGGGCGTGATGGGTGATCATCGCCGTCACCCCGGGAGCCCCCAGCAGGGCGGCACCCTCCACACCCAAGGCGAACCGGTCGTTCGGGCAGGCCTCGGCCAGCTTCAGCGCAGCCGCGGCGCGCACGAGCCGCAGGGTCGCGGCCTGATCCAGTTGAACCGTGCGGGACAGCTGGATGAGGTCGCACGGCCCGGCCGCGAGCCTCTCAAGCAGGCCTGACGTCACGCAGGCATAGGCGATCTGGGAATAGATGAAGCCGGCCGACAGATCGAACAGGGCCTGGGCCCGGCGTCGGGCGATCGGCCGGGTCAGGGGAAAGCGCGCGGCCCAGCGCTGAAAGCCGGAATTGCCTATCAGCCGGTTGCGCCAGTCGCGGAAGCGGTCATGCAAGGTCTGGGGCATCCGTCCTCGATCCTCCCCCATCGGGGGAGGGGGACCGCGAAGCGGTGGAGGGGGCCAACCGCGCACGCCGGAGTCTGAAGCGGGCCCCCTCCGTCACGGCGCGAAGGCGCGCCGTGCCACCTCCCCCGACGGGGGAGGATAAATCCCTTGTGTCAATCACGTTGGACACCTTTAGTGTCATGTCAACAGGACACAGGAGGCGCGCGGCCGATGCGGCGCGAGACGGTCGTCATTGTCGGGGCGGGAATCGGTGGGCTCAGCGCCGCCGTGGACCTGTGTCGGCAAGGGCTGGACGTCACCGTCCTCGAACAAGCCCCGACCCCCGGCGGCAAGCTGGCCGAGGCCCGCGTCGGAGAGGTCTCGATCGACTCGGGACCGACCGTCTTCACAATGAAATGGGTCTTCGACGATCTGTTCGAGGCGGCCGGCGAAACCCTGTCCGACCATCTGACGGTCGTGCGTAGCGAAACCCTGGCCCGGCACAGCTGGCCGGATGGCTCGACCTTTGACCTGTTCGCGGATCTCGATCGTTCGGCCGAGGCTGTCGGCGATCTGGCGGGCGCAGGCGAGGCCCGGCGGTTCCGCGCCTTCTCGGCCCGGGCCGCCCGTATCTACCGGGTGCTGGAGCAACCCTTTATCCGCAAGGCGAAGCCGAACATCCTGGGCCTGACGCTGGATATCGGCCTTCACCGGCCGGTCGATCAGTGGAGCATCATGCCCTATCGCTCGATGTGGTCGGAGCTGGGATCCTATTTCCGCGATCCGCGGCTGCGACAGCTGTTCGGCCGCTACGCGACCTACGCCGGTTGTTCACCGTTCCGCGCCCCGGCCACCCTGATGCTGGTCGCCCATGTCGAGCAGCAGGGCGTCTGGCTGGTCGAGGGCGGGATGCAGCGAATCCCCGAGGCCCTCGCCGGGCTGGCGCGCCGGGCGGGAGCCACGATCCGCTACGGCGAGACCGTAACGCAGGTGATCAAGGGCACCGGTCGGGTCGCCGGCGTTGCGCTGGCGTCGGGGGAGCGGATCGAGGCCGACCGGGTGATCCTGAACGCCGACCCGGGCGCGCTGGCAGCAGGGTGCTTCGGGCCCGAGGCCGCACTGGCGGTGGACCCGGCGCCGCGAAAGGCCCGGTCCCTCTCTGCCCTGACCCTGGCCTTCACCGGGACCACGGACGCGCCGCTGGTCCGGCACAACCTGTTCTTCTCGCCCGACTATGTCACCGAGTTCGGGGCACTTCACGCCGGGCGCATGCCCGTGGCCCCGACTGTCTATGTCTGCGCCCAGGACCGGGCGGACAGCGGAGGGCAGCCCCTCTGCGACGGGCCGGAGCGCTATTTCACCATCATCAACGCGCCGCCCGATGGCGACGTCCACACCTGGTCCCGAGAGGAGATCGACACATGTCGGACACGCACCTTGGACGCCTTGCGACGCTGCGGAGTCCGGATCGACCCCTCGCCGTCGCCGATGGCGATCACGACGCCCGACGGCTTCGAGAAGCGCTTTCCGGCGACGGGTGGGGCGCTCTACGGCCGGGCGGGGCACGGGTGGGACGGCGCGTTCCGGCGGCCCGGAGCCCGTACGCGGATGCCCGGGCTCTACCTCTGCGGGGGAGCGACGCACCCTGGGGCCGGCGTACCGATGGCGGCGCTGTCGGGGCGCTCTGCGGCCTCGGCCGTTCTGGCGGACCGCGCTTCGACCAGGCGGTAGCGCCGGGCGGCTATGCCTGGTGGTATGTCGACGCGATGAGCGCGGACGGGCGCAACGGCCTGACCATCATCGCCTTCGTCGGCAGTGTCTTCTCGCCCTGGTACGGCTGGTCGGGGCGGGGGCGGCCGGAAAATCACTGCGCCCTGAACGTCGCCTTCTACGGGCCCGGCTGCGACCGCTGGACCATGACCGAGCGCGGCGAGGGCCAGGTCGAGCGGGACGCGGCGAACCTGCGCATCGGGCCCAGCGCCCTGTCGTGGGACGGCGATGACCTGATCATCCGCATCGACGAGATCACGGCGCCGGTCCCGCCGATGCCGATGCTGCCGAAGCGGCTGAAGGGGACCGTGCGGGTCTCCCCCACCGCCATCAATGCCGAGTCCTTTGCCATCGACGGAGCCGGCCGGCATGTGTGGCGTCCCATCGCCCCGCGCGCCCGCATCGCCGTGACCCTGGACGAACCGGCCCTGTCGTGGACCGGCGAGGGCTATCTGGACACCAACGCCGGGGTCGAGCCGCTGGAGGACGCCTTTGCGGTCTGGGACTGGTCGCGCGCGCACCTGAAGCAGGACAGCGCGGTCCTCTATGATCTGAAGAAGCGGGACGGGTCGGCGCTGTCGCTGGCCCTGCGGTTCGACCGCCACGGCCGGCCCGAGCCGGTCGAGCCGCCGGCGCATGCCGCCCTGCCGAAAACCGTCTGGCGGATGGAGCGGCATACGCGCTCCGATGCCGACCGGCCGGTCGAGGTCGTCCACACCTGGGAGGACACGCCCTTCTATTCACGCTCGGCGATCCGCACCCATCTGTTCGGTGAGCCCTGCGAGGCCATTCACGAGAGCCTGTCGCTGGGGCGGCTCAGGTCACCCTTCGTGCGGGGGATGCTGCCCTTCCGCATGCCGCGCGCGCTCAGCTGAGGCAGCCCGATCGCGGGCCTGCGACCGCCGCAGGGACCACAGCTCCCACACGGCCCAGCCGAGGACGCCGCCAAAGACGAGGCCCAGTTCGATGAAGAAGATCGTCTGACCGGTCATGCCGGTGCGCCCGTCGCTGGTGCGGCATGCGCGACGTCACTGATCACTGCCGAAACCAGATCGGGGCGTTCCTCGTGAGCGAGGTGGCCAAGCCCCGGCAGGGTGACAATCCGCGCGGCCGCCAGGGATAGCCGCACCTCGGTGGCGACCGACGGCGGCACGGCGGTGTCGCGGTCGCCGACCACCAGGGTCAGTCCCGCCTTCAGCTGCGGCAGGGATCGCCGCAAGGCCCGCAGATCCCAGCTGCCCATCATGCCCAGCGTCCCTGCGACATGGCCGGGCTTGCGAAGCAGCCGCGCGTAGAGATCAATGCCGGTCTCGTCGATGGACGAGCCGGTACCCCGGATCATGCGTGCCACGCGGGACCGGTCGCGGGCGGCGGCGGCAAACATGCGCACCGCCAGAGGATTGACGAACAGCCCCATGGCCAGCCCCTGGAACAGGGGGGCCACGGCCCCGGCGAACGGCTGGAGCGCGCCGTTGATCGCCACGATCGCTGCGCCTGCGGATCGTCCATCCAGAGCCATCTGCAGGGCAATGGCCGCCCCGGCCGAATGGCCCACCACCAGCGCCGGTCTGAGCTCCAGCGCCGCCATCAGGGACGCGGTTCGCCGCGCCATGGCCGGCAGGGACAGGGAGTGCCCGGAAGGCATGGCCGTAAAACCGTGGCCGGGCAGGTCAGGTGCCACCACCGTGAACTGTTCCGCAAGCAGGGGCATCACGCCGCGCCAGCTGTGCGTCGCCGCGCCCGCGCCGTGCAGCAACAGGACCACGGGCCCCGTGCCCGAGACCTGCACATGCCAACGCAGATCATCGACCGTGATGAACCGGCTGGTAGCCCGGTTGGGCCAGTCCCGGCCCTCGATCTCCCAGTCCGGACGGTCGCTCACACCTTCGCCTTACGGAACGCCGGTCCCTGCCGGGTCATTGCTGCCTCAGACTTCACACTCCGGCCCGAAGGAGGCCTTTCCCCATGGATACCAACGACCTGATCCCGACCCTGGCCCTGGCGACCCTGATCATCGCGGTGCTTGCAGCGGTCATCGGCTATATGCTGTTCAAGCGGAAACCGGCCAACCAGCACCCGATGGACCAGTCTCGCGACGACGGCATCGCCACGGTCAGGACCAAAGAGCCCCGCTAGCGGCCGCGACATGTCAGCGGGTCCCATCAAGCGCGCGGACCACGTCGCGCACCCGCTCTGCCTCGACAAAGGGCAGGGCCGCGAACCGGCCGCCCATGGCCTCCGCCAGTTTCGCCCCGTCCCCACGCGGACGGGGCGAGATGTCGATCAGGGCGGCCGACAGCCCCGCCGCCCTGATCCGGCGACAGGCGTTCAGTGCATCCTGCTCGGCCCGGGTTCGGAAGGCCGCTCCGTCGAGGGCGATGTTGCCCCGGCCATCGGTCATGATCACCAAAAGGGGCGTGCGGCCTTTGGAGCGTTCCGCCACGCCCAGCGCCGCCGCCGCCTCGAGGGCTGAGGCCAGGGGCGTGGCTCCCCCGCCGGCCAGCTCCGCCAGTTCCCGCCGGGCCCGCGCCAGCGATCGGGTGGGCGGCAACAGCAGCTGTGCTGTCTCGCCCCGGAAGGCGATCAGGGCCACCTGGGTGCGCCGCACATAGGCCTCGGCCAGAAGCAGTTCGACCGCTCCCTTTGTCTCGGCCAGCCGCTGCAGGGCCGCCGATCCCGACGCGTCGACGACAAAGATGACTGTCGATTCGGAGCGCTGCTCGAACCGGCGGATGCGGAAGTCGTCGCGGCGCACGCGGAGCGGACCGCGATCCGGACCGGGGTTCGCCCCGCGCAGCCTCTGCCAGGGTGCAGCGGTCTTCAGCGTCTCGACCAGATCCAGCCCCGAGGCCCCGTCCGGCTTGCCCGGCCGCGTGCCGATGCGTCGACCGCGTTTCGCCGTCGGCAGTCTTGCGCCCGCCGCCCCGGCCCGCGACGGAGCCGACCGGGAGACTGATCCGCCAACGACCCACATGGCCTCCAGCCCGGCTGGCAGGGCCGAACGGGTCGCCTCCAGCAACAGATCGTCGAGTGCCCCCTGCCCCTCGCCCGGGCCCGCGTCGGTGTCCGTGTCTGACCCGGTATCGGCTTCATCCGCGTCCGGCCGATCCGCTTCGGCTTCGGCGCTGTCCGGCTCGGCGGGGGGAGCCGGCATCCGGGTCGCGCGCGGTGCGAGCACCAGCCGGGCGGCGGTGGCGAGGTCGCTCTCGTCGATCACCTCGCGCCCTTCCAGCGCGGCGAGGGCGGCGGCGACCCGCAGCGCCAGCCGGGGCGCGCGCAGCGACCAGACGCCCAGGGCGTCGGCGGCTGAGCAGATGGCATGGATCGCGGCCTCGTCCGGTGGTGCCATCCGGGTCAGTGCGCCCTGGGCCTCGGCGATGTCGGCCGGCGTGGCGCTGATCGGTTCGGCATCGCGATGACCGACCCCGTCCAGCTCGATATGGAAGGCGAGCCGCTGCAGCAGGGCTTCGGGGGGCCGTTCGTCCTCCAGACCCTCGTCGAGCGCGATCAGGACGAACCGGGTCTCCAGCCGTTCAGCCATGCCGTCGCGTTCGATGCGGACGGCCCCCTCCTCCAGCGTCCCCGCCAGCTGCGCAGCCACGCCGCTGTCCAGCCGCTCGGCCATCGGCGCAATCAGCACGCCGCCGTCCGCCTCGGCCAGCAGACCCTTCTGCAGCACCCGGCGACCCGCCCCCAGGGCGGCGGCCAGATCCAGCCCGCCCAGCAGGCGATCATCGCCGACCCCGGGCGGCAGCCGCCGCCAGGGCGCGCCCTCGGGCAGAAGGGCGCGCAGGCCAGACAGCCAGGCGTCGCGGACCGGCCCCGGACCGGCCCGGAGCGTCGCCCCGCCCAGACCGGGATCGATCGCCAGCAGGGCCGCCGCCAGGATCGCGTCGGCCCAGACGTCCCGGGCCCCGGTCATGCGGCCAGCAGTTCGTCCATGGCGCGTTCGATCCGCGTGGTGGAGGCCTGTTCGTCCAGCGGCCCGCGGCGCAGGCGATGACGCAGGGCCATGGGGGCAATGCGACGCAAATCGCCTTCGGTGACCGCAGCCCGGCCTTCCAGCGCCGCGAGCGCGCGCGAGGCCCGCAGCAGGGTCAGTTCCCCACGCAGGCCATCCGCCCCCACCGCCATGCACAGACGCGACCCCGCCTCCAGCATGGCGTCGGGCACGGTGATGCCGGACAGGGCGGTCTGGGCGGCGGCGACCTTGCGGCGGACAGCGGCGTCCTTGTTTTTCCACGCCTTCGAGAAGCCGGCCGGGTCGCGGTCGAAGGCGTCCCGGCGTTTCACCACCTCGACCCGGTCGGCCAGGGTCTCGGGCGTGCGGACCTCGACGGACAGGCCGAACCGGTCCAGCAGCTGGGGCCGCAATTCGCCCTCTTCCGGGTTTCCGCTGCCGACGAGAACGAACCGGGCCGGATGGCGGACGCTGAGCCCTTCACGCTCGACCACGTTCTCGCCCGACTGGGCGACATCCAGCAGCAGGTCGACCAGATGGTCCTCCAGCAGATTGACCTCATCAATATACAGAAAGCCCCGGTTGGCGCGGGCCAGAAGGCCGGGCTCGAAGGCCTTTTCGCCCAGGGTCAGGGCCCGCTCGAGGTCCAGCGCCCCGACGACACGATCCTCGGTCGCGCCGAGCGGCAGGTCAACGACGGCGGCCGGGGTGTGGCCGACGCCGGTATGGTGGCAGAACTCCTTCGCAGGCCTCGCTCGGCCGGTCAGGTTCGCAGTTGAAGCGGCAGCCCGAGATTACGGACAGCGGCGGCAGCAGGGCCGCCAGCCCCCGGACCGCCGTGGTCTTGCCCGAGCCGCGATCCCCGAACACCATGACCCCGCCCAGCGTGCGGTCCACGGCGGCCAGCAGCAGGGCCAGTTTCATGTCCGTCTGACCGACGATGGCCGAAAAAGGAAAGACAAGGCGCATCAAAAGTGTCCAATCCGTTGGACACGACGGTTTCATGCATGGACCCGGCGGTCAACGCGTCGCGGCGTGAAGGAACGTCGACATTTGAATGCGCCGGCGAGTCGGGACTATCGTGGGCGGAGACGCGGGGTCGTCTTTCGGAGGGTGCGCCATGACGACCACGAAAGCCGAGACCAACCGTGGGTGGCGGTTTCACCCCCAGCGCGACACCCTGATTGCCGAGGCCCACGCCCGGCCGTTCACCCCCCTGACCGCGCCGGCGCTCATTACCCGGATCGCCACGCTGTCCGGACAGGATGGCGAGGATGCGGATCGTCGCCACATGGCCGCCCTGTGCCGCCGGGTCGGGCAGCCCGAGCCCGGGCCCGGGTCCCGCTGGTGCGCGTTGGACGCCGGCGCGTGGCGGGTCCGGTGGGAGCGGCACACGGAACTGTCCACCTGGACCTTTTTCCGCACCCCGGTCGGTTCGACGCCCTTTGTCGAGACGGCTCTGGATCTGGCCCCGGAGGACTGGCTGTCCGACCTGCCCGGGGCCGTGCTGGTCGCGACCCGGCTGGAGGTCTGGTCCGAGGTCGATGAAAAGTCAGCTGCCGCCCTGTTCGGGCTGGAAGTGGTCGGATCACGCCTCGCCGACGGGGCGGCGATCGCCCTGACGGATTTCCGGCCGGATGGGCAGGGGATGACGCGTTATCTGATGCTGACCCATGCCGGAGATGCCGCCCTGACGGGACGGATGGTTCAGTCGCTGCTGGAGATCGAGACCTACCGGCTGATGGCGCTGCTGGCCTTTCCGGTGGCTGGCGAGACTGGCAAGGCGTTGAGCGGGATCGAATCGACGGCGGCAGACCTCGCGCACCAGCTGGCCGAGGCAGCCGATCCGGAGGCCGACCGGCTGTTGCTGGACCGGCTGGCCGCCCTGGCCGGTGAGACCGAGGCCCTGATCGGCCGCACAAGCTTTCGCTTCGACGCCGCGGCCGCCTATCACGGGATCGTCCGGGAGCGGATCGATATGCTGCGTGAGCAGCATATCGAGGGTCTGCTGACGCTGGGCGAGTTCATGCAGCGCCGGCTGGATCCCGCCATGCGCACCTGTGACACCATCGCGGAGCGACAGCGGGCCACGATCGGCCGGATCGCCCGCATGGCCCAGATGCTCAACACCCGGGTCGAGGTGGCAGCGGAGGCCACGAGTGCCGCCCTGCTGGCATCGATGGACAAGCGCGCGGGGGCGTCGCTGAAGCTGCAGCAAACGGTCGAGGGTCTGTCGACCGTGGCCATCGCCTATTATGCCGTGGGCCTGCTGGGCTTCCCGCTAAAGGCGCTCGAAAAGCTCATCCATCGCTTCGACGCCACAGTGGCCGCTGGAGTAATCGCACCGGTTGTCGTCTTGCTGGTCTGGTGGTGGTTGCGATCATTTCGCAAGAAGCTGGTCGGTCCGCACTAGATGTCTCGCATGCGTCGCCTTGACCCATGCGCACTGGAACCTCGCCTGTCCAATGCGGTTGACAGTATTCGGTCCGGGACTAAGGTCCCGATAACAGACATCCTGGGAGGCTGCTCGTATGCGTAAATTTGGTATCGTCGGTGCGGTTGCCAGCTCGGCGCTTCTGGCCCTCGCGGCCTGCTCGGGCGGCGGCGAGGACGCAGCCCCTGCTGCGGAAGCCCCCGCGGCTGCTCCGGCGGAGCCGGCCCCGGCCGCTGAACCCGCCCCTGCCCCGGTCGCCCCTGCTGCGGCACCTGCCGATGCGGCCGCCGCCGGCGGTGCGACGCTCCAGGTCGCAGGCCTCACGGGCGACGCAACGGCCGGCCAACGCATCTTCGCCCAGTGCCGCACCTGCCACGCTATCGAGGAAGGCGTGAATCGCGTCGGTCCGTCCCTGCACGGCGTTGTCGGCCGCGAGTCCGGCACGGTTCCGGGCTACAATTATTCGACGGCAAATCTGAACAGCGATGCAGTCTGGGATGAGGCCACCCTGTTCACCTATCTCGAAAACCCCCGCGGCTTTATGCCCGGCACCAAGATGGCGTTCGTGGGTCTGAAGAATCCGCAGCAGCGGGCTGACGTGATCGCCTATCTCAAGGCCAACGGCTGAGTTCGGCAATCGTCTGAAAATCAGGGCCCCGGCGTTCGCGCCGGGGCCTTTTTTTCTATGGGGCCGGGCGATTCAGACGACGGCGCAGATCCAGCAGGTGCAGCGGGAAGGATGCCGCCAGCGCCAGCGCGATCCAGGGCCAGTCTGCCCCGACCATGGCCGCGCGCGCCGCCAGCAGGATGCAGACGCCGGGGCCAAAGACCAGAAGCAGGGCGTAAGGTGTCATCCGGCGCGTCGCCAGCAGCCAACCCGCCTCCAGCGCCATGATGAGCAGGATCAGATCGACCGCATGACCGCTGGTGAAGAAGCCGCTCATGTCGCGCGGCCAGACTGTTTCACGCCGGGCGCAGCCCCAGCAGATGCCCCATATCCTTGAGGAAGATCCGGGCGTGGGCGGCGGGTTTTGCCTTCACCAGTTCCTTGTTCATATAGGCCTGCCAGGTCAGTTCCTGGATATCGGGATCGTCGCACAGGCTGACGAACCGCTCGCGGCGTTTGTCCGACCGGTACCAGAAATGCTGCATGATCCCGAGCACCATGAAGACCTTGCCATGGGCCTTCATGAAACGTTTCCGTGCAGTGGTCAGGGCCTTCGCCTTGCCGGTCGCGAGCGCCGCCTCGACGGCCTCGCCCGCCAGACGTCCGCCCTCCATGGCATAGTAGATCCCCTCGCCCGAGGCCGGGGCCACGACGCCGGCCGCATCACCGGCCAGCACCACGTCGCGGCCATTGTCCCAGCGCTTCATTGGCTTCAGCGGGATGGGCGCGCCCTCGGTGCGCACCGTCTCGCAGTCGGCGAGGCCGCTCTTCGCACGCAGGGCGGTGACGGCGGTGCGCAGGGAGAAGCCCTTCTGCATCGAGCCCACGCCGATACTGGCGGTGTCACCGTGCGGGAAGATCCAGGCGTAGAAGTCCGGCGATAGTTGGCCCTGGTACCAGACATCGCAGCGCTGGGCCTCGAAGTCGGCGACGCCGGCGGCCGGGGCCTTGATGATCTCGTGATAGGCAAAGACGTAGCGCTGGCGGTCTGCACCCTTCACCGTCTGGGCGGCGACATTGGAGCGGGCCCCGTCGGCCCCGATGATCATGCGCGCGCGGACCGAGATCGGCACCGAGTCCTTCGCGGCCCCTGCCGGGCGATAGACGACAACCGCAGACCCGTCGGCCTCGCGTTCAATCCGTTCAAAGGTCCCCGTCCGGCGCTGGGCCCCGGCCGCCTCGGCGCGGACACGCAGCCATTCGTCGAAGCTCTCGCGATTGACCATGCCGACATAGCCGCCCTCGATCGGCATTCGCACACGACGGTCGGACGGGGCGATCATGCGGGCCTCGGAAGCCCTGGCGCAGATCAGACTGTCGGGGATGTCGAAATCGCGGATGAGCCGGGGCGGGATGGCCCCGCCGCAGGGTTTGATCCGGCCCTGCCGGTCCAGCAACAGCACGGTGCGCCCCTGTTCGGCCAGATGACGCGCGGCGGTCGCGCCCGACGGCCCGCCCCCGACCACGACGCAATCGAAGGTCTCAGCGATGATGCCGGGTTCAGGCCTGGACATGCTCGGCTCCTCGGACAGGGGTGAAGGCGGATGGGGCCTGCCGGGCGGCGCGGCCGATGCGGGTGGCGATCAGGGCGGCAGCGACGAACAGGCCGGCCTCAATGGCGAACACTGTCAGGAAGGCGGTCGCATCCTCGGCAAAAATCCGGCGACCGATGTCGACACCGACGGCCCCGAAGAAGCCTCCGAGCGCGAAGGCGATGGCCTGGGCCGCGCCCCAGACCCCCATACGGATGCCCTCGCGCCCCCCGGCCTCGTCCCCGTCAGGGCCCGCTCCGGCCAGGGCCATCATCGAGCCGATGGCCGCGACCGCGAACACCCCGTTGAAGAAACCGAGCCCAAAGACGGTCAGGGAAATGGGCCAGCCGGGCCCGACCGCAGCCGCCACGGCCAGAAGGCTCAAGGCCACAGCCGATCCGGCGCAGCCCAGAATGGTCGAGCCCCGCATCCAGCCGGCCCCGCGACCGCCCACCATGCCGCCTGCGGCCCCGACGAGGATCATGCCGATCAGGACGCCGCCGTGCTGCATGCCCGACATCTGGGTCGACTGGCCCGGCGTCATACCGAAGACCAGTCCGGCGAAGGGCTCGAGGATCAGGTCCTGGGCGCTGTAGGCGACCATGGAGACGAAGACGAAGACCCCGAACAGCCGCGCCCGGGGGTCGGCAAGGGTCTCCTTCAACACGGTCCTGAAATCGGGTTTCGGCTCAGCCGACGCGGAGGTCACCGGCGCGACCTCGCCTTCAACCCCGCGTACAGCCAGCAAGGTCACCAGGAAGGCGATCAGGGCAATGCCGCTGGCAATTAGGGCCAGCCGCTGCATGGAGAACGGGTCCAGCAGGGCCCCGGCGACGCCCGCCGTGATGACGATCCCGACCACCATCATGATCCAGGTGATGGCCGCCGCTGCGGGGCGCCGCGTCGGAGTCACCCGGGTGGCGAGCAGGGCCAGCAGCGAGGTGCCCGAGGCCCCGACCCCGGCCCCGATCATCGTGAAGGCGATCAGGGCGAGGACGATTCCGGCCACTGGCGAGGCGGCCATCAGCGCCGTGGCATTCGCAGCCAGCAGCGCCCCCATGGCCAGGACGCCCATGCCGCCGATGATCCATGGCGTGCGGCGGCGGCCCATGTCGGAGCCATAGCCCCAGCGCGGTCGCGACAGCTGAACCGCATAGTGCCAGGCCACAAGGGCGGCCGGCAGGGCCACCGGCAAGGCCAGCTCCACCGCCATGACGCGGTTCAGGGTCGAGGTGGTCAGGACCACGATCGCCCCCAGCGCGCTATGCACCAGACCCAGCCGGACGATTCCGAGCCAGCCAAGCGGGGTGGAGGTCATGCGCCGGCTCCGGTCAGTCCGCGAACGGCAAAGGCCGAGACCAGCATGCCGATGACGTAGAGGGTCGTCCCCGTGGAGTTGTACCAGGGAGTCAGTCGTTTCGGATCGCCCAGCAGCCGGGCCATCAACCCCAGCTGGACCCCCAGCAGGACGACGATCGCCAGTCCGTGCCACGGCCGGTCCCAGCCCACGAACAACAGGGTTGCGACGATCACCTGCGGGGCCGCCATGACGGCACAGGCGATGCGGGCGGCCGCATCGACGCCCAGTTCGGCCGGGAGGGATTTCAGCCCCATGCGGCGATCGCCCTCCACCGCCTTGAAGTCGTTGAGCACCATGATGCCCCAGGCCCCGAAGCTGTAGAGCGCGGCCAGCAGCAGGACCGGGCCATGTGGCAGGGCCCCGGCCATGACCGCCGCTCCGGTGAACCAGGTCAGGCCTTCATAGGACAGGGCCACAGCAGCGGGTCCGGCGACGCCGTTCTTCTTCAGGCGCAGCGGCGGCGCGCTGTAGGCCCAGGCGAGGGCCAGACCCAGCAGCGTCGCGGCCAGAACCCAGGGGCCAGTCAGGGCGGCGACGGCCACTGAAAGCGCGGTCCAGACGACGGCGATGTACAGCCCCCAGCGCCCGGGAATGCGGCCGGAAGGGATCGGCCGGTTCGGCTCATTGATCGCGTCGACATGGCGGTCGAACCAGTCGTTGACGGCCTGGCTGGTAGCGCAGACCAGCGGTCCGGTCAGGGCAATCCCGGCGATCAGGAACAGCCAGCGGCCCTCGAACGGCATGCCCGACGAAACGACGCCGCACATGAAGGCCCACATGGGCGGAAACCAGGTAACCGGCTTGAACAGCTCCAGCACGGCGGCCGGAGACGGGGCGGAAAGCGGCGGAGCCTCAAGCGTCCTGTCCATCCCCTACCGTAGGTTTGGACACTCCAGACTGTCAACGCAGATTGACACTTTCCGGCCGGATTTCGACGCCTCAGTCGTCGAGGTCGCCGAGACCGTAGCGGCGCAGTTTGGAATACAGGCTCTGGCGGCTCAGCCCCAGAACGTCGGCCGCCGACGCCCGATTGTCAGAGGTCAGGGTCAGGGCGGCCTCGATGCAGAGCTTCTCGATAAGATCCGTGGATTCGCGGACGATGTCCTTCATCGGCACCCGGCCGATCAGGTGGGTCAGTTGCTCCACCGATTGCGAGACCGCGCCTCCGAGGATCGGGGCGGACGCTGCGGGAGCCATGCGCCGGGCGACGTTGCGGATGCTGAACCCATAGGTCGGACGGGTGTCGTCCGGCACAACGACCGCCGTCACCTCGACATCGTCCTGCTCCCCCAGCCGGGTGCGGATGACGGTGGCGAAATTGCGCAGCGCCCCATGCTCCCGCAACTGGGACAGCATGATCTTCACATCGATCTGGGGCCGGCCGAGGAACTGGTCCAGTGGCAGGTTGATGGCCTCCTCCCGACTGACCAGATCGGTCAGTTCGAGGAAGGCGGGGTTGGCGGTCAGGATCCGCAGGTCTGTATCCGTCACCACAAAGGCATCGGAAATGCGCGACAGGACGGCATTCAGGGTGGCGTTCGGATCCTCGGCGACCGCCACGGTCTCGGGCGTCAGGCGGACGAGCAGGGACGACGACCGGTCGTGCCGGAACATGGAGGCCGACAGGGCCGCGCTCCCCCCGCCGGACAGGCCGACCACCAGGGATCGGGCGGCCGAGGTCCCGGTCGCGGCGGCCAGAAGATCAGCGGCGGCGGTCTGGCTTGCTGGATCCAGCAGGGCGGTGAACGGCTGGCCCAGCAGCTGCGCTTCATCACGCCCGGTGATCCGGGTCACCGCCGGATTGGCCTCGCGGATTCGGCGGGTCGAGGCGTCAAGGATCAGGACGGCCTCGGAGGCGCTCTGGAACAGCAGCCGGTAGCGCAACTCGGCCTGACGCAGGCGGAGATAGTCCCGTTCGACGGACTGCTGGACCTGGATCAGGCGTTGCTGCAGGGCGGCGGAGGCCTGGAGATCGCGCCCGAGAACGATGATGCGGCCGTCCTCGCCGGCGCTGAGCGCGAAATAGCGGACCGCCACCTCGCCATCATCAGCGGGATGATTGACCTCGCGCCAGCGCGAGGGTTTGCCCGCGAGGGCGTCGGCCAGCATTTCCGAGATCTTGTGTCGGCTCTCGCCCGTCACCGTGTCGATCCAGGCCCGGTCCAGCCAGTCGCCTATGCCGTTGGAGGCCAGATCCGAACTGGAAACCGAGCGATCACGGACGATCCCGTCGCGATCAAGAATGAGGGCGATATCGCTGGCGGCCGACACGATCCCTGCCGCAACCGCGGCGTCAATTTCCCCCAGGGCCGCCTTGGGGCGGCGAAACGGTATGGTGACCGACAGGGAGGAATGGGTGGTCATCAATTCGCATTATCGATCCAGCACCGCTTCTTCAAGCGACGGCTTGAGTCTCTGAAACAAGACGGGCCGCTGTCCGGACCGCCTCCCGGGCATCCGTTGCGGTCTCATCCGCCCCGACTTCAGCCACACGTCGGGGGTCCTCACTGAACACCCGCCCACCGACCATGACCCTGACATCCTGATTCCGCGAGGCTTTCCTGAGGCGCTGGATCAACGGCGGCAGGGGGGCGAGCCATTTCTCGTTGGCCATGGAAAAGCCGATCAGGTCAAACCGCTCCGTCTCCACCACATGAACGAGATCGTCCGCGGTCGCGTCGGGCATGCAGATGGTACGCCAGCCCGCCTGGCGGAAAAACTCCACCACCATGATCAGAACCCAGCGAATGCTGGTCCCCCGGCGTCAGGGCGAACAGGGCCGTACGGCCGTCGCCGCCCCCGTTCTCGACATGAACCCGATCGGCGAATTCGTAGACGATCTGCTGCAGTCGGCAGAGGCCGATGGTCACGTCGGCGAAGCTGCACAGGTCCGCTTCCCACATTTCGCCAAGCAGTTTCGCGGCCGGCGACAGCAGGTCGAAATAGATGGTCTCGACCGCCACACCGCGGCGCATGAACAGCTCGACTTGCTCCATCAGCTGGCCGAGGTCCTGAACGAAGGCGTGCCGCGCGAACCGCTCGAGCTCGGCCCGGGAGATCACGCCGGTGTTCATGGGAATGACGTCGCTGCGGTCGTTGCCCTGATGGGCAGCCAGCAGCCGGGGTATGATCTCCGCCTCGATCAGCTGGGCCAGCGCGATCGGCGACGGGTCCTGGATGAGAGGTCGGTCAGATCGTGTGAAACGCAGGACATTGTCCGGCTCACCTGCCGGCGGGATACCGCGTGATGACGTGCCTTCGGCACGATGAACATAGGCCATCGACCCTCCTCCCCGGAGCGTGATCTCTGGCGTCAGGCGTGATCCCCACCCACCCGGCGCTGCGTTTCCTCACAAGGACCGCGCGGGCTGGGAGAGCCCGCCGGGTCGTCTCGCGCTTTGGTCCGGCCCTCGGGTTATGCCCGGTTCGGGTTTTGGTCCGGCAATCCACGCATGCACATTTACTCAACTCACAGGAGGCATTTGGTCCACTGATAGGCGGAGGAGTCAAGGCTTCGGAAACCTCAAAGTGTCAATCTGGATTTACGTCCAATCTATTTGACACATGCCGTCTCACGGACCTAGGTTTCGGTTATCGCCTCTATTGGGGGGCGACCGGAGTCGGTCGATGTCATCGAGCGCGATCCACCAATCAGGCTTGGGAAACGAGCCCCGTCGCTCGCGCGGTTTCGGACTGTGGGCCCTGTTCGACCGGCGGTTTACCGCCCTGATCGACGCCATTGCCCCCTGTCCCTGGACGGCCCACACGGGCGATCACAGCGTGGCGGATGCCCGGGTGGCCGGGCCCTCGATGCGCCCGCTCTATACGCCCGACGAACGCCTGCGGCGCGACGCGACGGTCTGGACCCTCGTCCAGGGAATCCTCGCCCCGGTACAGTTTCTGGCGTTCGGCATCAGCGTCGTGCTGGTGCTGCGCTACCTCGTCACAGGCGAGGGCGCGGGGGTGGCTACTCTGTCGGTCCTGATCAAGACCGCGCTGCTCTATGCCATCATGGTGACGGGCGCGATCTGGGAGAAGGTCGTGTTCGGCCGCTACCTGTTCGCCCCCTCCTTCTTCTGGGAGGACGTCTTTTCGATGCTGGTCCTGGCGCTCCACACGGCCTATCTGGCCGCTGTGCTGCTGCAGATCGGCACCCCGCGTGAGCAGCTGCTGCTCGCTCTCGCCGCCTACGCCACCTACGTCATCAACGCGGCACAGTTCGTCTGGAAGCTGCGGATGGCGCGGCTGGAGGCCCCCGCCCGTAACACCGCGGTAGCCGCATGAGCGAGGCGTTCGTTCTCGACGCGCCTTCGCCGGCCGCCGGCTGCGCCGACGCGCCGGTTCTGCGCGAACGGGGACAACGCGAAGTCTTCTGTGGATTGACCGGAATCGTCTGGCTGCATCGCAAGATGCAGGACGCCTTCTTCCTCGTCGTCGGCTCGCGCACCTGCGCCCACCTGATCCAGTCGGCGGCCGGGGTGATGATCTTCGCCGAGCCGCGCTTCGCCACCGCCATCATGGAGGAGAAGGATCTCGCCGGCCTGACCGATACCAATGACGAGCTGGATCGGGTCGTCGACCGGCTGCTGGCGCGCCGCCCCGATATCAAGCTGCTGTTTTTGGTCGGCTCCTGCCCTTCGGAGGTTATCAAGTTGGACCTCAGCCGCGCGGCCGGCCGGCTGTCTGAAAAACACAGCCCCAACGTCCGCGTGCTGAACTATTCCGGCAGCGGCATCGAGACCACCTTCACCCAGGGCGAGGACGCCTGCTTGGCCGCCCTGGTGCCCCGGATGGCCGAGGCCCCGGCGAACGCCGAGCAATCCCTGCTGATCGTCGGGGCCCTGCCCGACGTGGTCGAGGACCAGTTCCGTCGGCTGTTCACCGCCATGGGCATCACACGCGTCGACGCCCTGCCCGCTCGCAGGATCGCCGACCTACCGGCCGTCGGTCCGAACACCCGCTTCCTGGTGGCCCAGCCCTTCCTCGGCGACACGGCGCGGGCGCTTGAGGACCGCGGCGCGGTCAGGCTGGACGCCCTGTTCCCCTTCGGCGCCGAGGGCACCACCGACTGGCTGCACGCCGCCGCCGTCGCTTTCGGCGTCGACGAGATGCTGTTCCGCTCGGTCGTCGCGCCGGGCCGCGAACGCGCCGCCCGCGCGCTGGAAAAGGTCCGGCCTGTCCTGGAGGGCAAGTCGATCTTCTTCTTCCCGGACTCGCAGCTGGAAGTGCCGCTGGCACGGTTCCTGTCGCGCGAACTGGGCATGGTCCCGCTGGAAGTCGGCACCCCCTATCTGCACCGCACGCATCTGGCCAGGGAACTGCCGCTGCTGCCGTCATCGACCCGGCTCAGCGAAGGCCAGGACGTCGATCGCCAGCTGGACCGCTGCCGCGAAGCGCGCCCGGACCTGTCAGTCTGCGGCCTCGGCCTCGCCAATCCGCTGGAGATGGAAGGCCTGACGACGAAATGGTCGATCGAGCTGGTCTTCTCGCCGGTCCACGGCTTCGACCAGGCCGCCGATCTGGCCGAGCTGTTCGCCCGCCCGCTGAACCGCCGCGACCGCCTGTCGGACGCGATCGTTCCGGCGCGTGCCAGCCGTCGGGAGGCCGCGTCGTGCAGCTGACCGTCTGGACCTATGAAGGCCCGCCCCATGTCGGGGCCATGCGGATCGCCACCGCGATGGAGGGTCTGCACTACGTCCTGCATGCGCCGCAGGGCGACACCTACGCCGACCTGCTGTTCACGATGATCGAGCGGCGTGGCGCGCGGCCCCCGGTCACCTACACCACCTTCCAAGCGCGCGATCTGGGCACCGACACGGCCGAGCTGTTCAAGACCGCCGTCATCGACGCCCACGCCCGTTTCCAGCCCCAGGCGATGATTGTCGGGGCGTCCTGCACCGCCGAACTGATCCAGGACGATCCGGCCGGCATGGCCCTGGCGATCGGCCTGCCGATCCCCGTCATCCCGCTGGAGCTGCCCAGCTACCAGAAGAAGGAAAACTGGGGCGCGGCCGAGACCTTCCGCCAGTTGGTCCGGCACCTGACGCAGGTCGTCGAGCGCGCGCCGATGGCCGGACGCAAGCCCACTTGCAACATTCTGGGACCCACGGCGCTGGGGTTCCGCCACCGTGACGACGTGGTCGAGATCACCCGGCTGATGGAGCGGCTGGGCGTCGAAATCAACGTCACCGCGCCGCTGGGGGCCACCCCCGCCGACATCGCCCGGCTGGGGGCCGCCGACTTCAACGTCGTCCTCTATCCCGAGATCGCCGGCGAGGCCGCCAAGCAGCTCGAGAAGATGTGCGGCCAGCCTTCGGTGAAGGCCGTGCCGCTCGGCTATGGCGCGACCATCGACTTCATCCACGAGGTCTGCGCCCTGACCGGCCTCGACCCGGCTCCGGTTCTGGGCGGCGTCCCGTCGCGGATGCCCTGGTGGTCGCGCTCGGTGGACTCCACCTACCTGACCGGCAAGCGCGTGTTCGTGTTCGGCGACGCCACCCACGTCATCGCTGCGGCGCGCGTGGCGTCCGAGGAGCTCGGCTTCGAGGTCGTCGGCATGGGCTGCTACAATCGCGAGTTCGCCCGCGAGGTCCGCGCCGCCGCCACCGACCTCGGCCTGACCGCCCTGATCACCGACGACTATCTGGAGGTCGAGGACGCCATCGCGGCTCTGCAGCCCGAACTGGTGCTGGGCTCGCAGATGGAGCGCCACATCGCCAAGCGGCTGCGCATCCCCTGCGCCGTCATCTCGGCCCCCTTCCACGTCCAGGACCACCCGGCGCGGTTCTCCCCCCAGATGGGCTTCGAGGGCGCGAACGTCCTGTTCGACACCTGGGTTCATCCCCTCGTCATGGGACTGGAGGAGCACCTCCTCCACATGTTCCGCGACGACTTCGAGTTCTCGGACGAGGCCGGGGCCTCGCATCTGGGCGGACATGGCGCAGGGGCCGCGCACCCGGCGCAAACCGCCGAAGTGCTGGCGTCAACGGAGGTCGCCTCGGTCTCGTCGGAGATCGTCTGGGCGGCGGACGCCGAGGCCGAGCTGAGGAAGATCCCCTTCTTCGTGCGTGGAAAGGCCAGAAAAAACACGGAACGCTTCGCCGCAGAGCACGGCGTTGCGACCATCGGGGTGGAGACATTGTACGATGCCAAGTCGCACTACAGTCGCTGATCCCGCCGTCGCGGCCGGGCTGACGCCACGGGTGCGCGTGGTGATCGTCACCCTGGACAACCACCTCGCGGGCGCGGTCGCCCAGGCGGAAACCGAACTGCGCCGTTCCGTCCCGGGACTGACCATCGCCCTGCACGCCGCCTCGGAATGGGGCAGCGATCCGGTCGCGCTCGAGGCCTGCCGCGCCGATATCGCCGCGGGCGATTTCGTCATCGCCTCCATGCTGTTCGTCGACGACCACATCCAGATGGTCCTGCCAGCGCTCAAGGCCCGCAGCGAAGCCTGCGACGCCATGGTCTGCATGATGTCGGCGGCCGAGATCGTGAAGCTGACCCGGATGGGGGCCTATCGCATGGACGGATCCCAGAAGGGTCCGCTGGCCATGCTCAAGAAGCTGCGGGGCAACACCAAGGCAACGGGTGGCGTCCCCGGCGAGAAGCAGATGGCCATGCTGCGCCGCCTGCCCAGTATTCTCGCCTTCATCCCGGGCACGGCCCAGGACGTGCGGGCCTATTTCCTGACGCTGCAATACTGGTTCGCGGGCTCGACCGGGAACATGGTGTCGATGGTCCGCTACCTGCTGGACCGCTATGCCGACGGCGAACGCCGGTTCCTGCGGGGGGCCCTGAAGGCGGCGGCCCCGATCGAATATCCGGACGTCGGTGTCTACCACCCCCGGATGGGTTCGGAAGTCGCGGGGCGGATGGCCGACAGCGTAGAGGGCCTGCCCGCTCATGACGGCCGCAACGGCACGGTCGGTCTGGTGATCCTGCGCTCCTATGTGCTGGCCGGCGACGCGGCCCACTACGACGGCGTGATCGACGCCTTCGAGGCGCGCGGCATCCGGGTTATCCCCGCCTTCGCCAACGGTCTCGACGCCCGCCCGGCCATGGACAGCCTGTTCATGCAGGACGGCCACCCGGTCGTTGATGCCCTGATCAATCTGACGGGTTTCTCGCTCGTCGGCGGCCCCGCCTACAACAACTCCGAAGCCGCCGCTGTGGCGCTCGGCAAGTTCGACGTGCCCTATATCTCGGCCCATCCGCTGGAGTTCCAGTCGTTCCAGCAGTGGAGCGCGGGCCATCAGGGCCTGCTGCCGCTGGAGGCCACCATGATGGTTTCCATTCCGGAACTGGACGGGGGCATCGCGCCGATGATGTTCGGCGGCCGCACCGATGGGTCGGACGCCCACTGCACCGGCTGCGTCCGGCGCTGCACCTTCCCGGCCGACAGCGCGCGCGCCATGCTGGCCTGCCCCGAGCGCGCAGAGACCCTGGCTCTGCGGGTTGAAAAAATGATCGCCCTGCGCCGCTCGGACCGGGCGGAGCGCAGGATCGCCGCCGTCCTGTTCAACTTCCCGCCCAATGCCGGGGCGGCGGGCACCGCCGCCCAGATGTCGGTCTGGGCCAGCCTGCACAGAACCCTGATCCGGCTCGCCGCCGAAGGCTATACCGTCGAGGTCCCCGAGAGCGTCGAGGCGCTGCGCGCGAAACTGCTGGACGGCAATGCGGGCCGCTACGGCACGGACGGCAATGTCCATGTCCGCATTCCGGCCAATGAGCATGTCCTGCGCGAGCGCTGGCTGGCCGACATCGAGGCGGTCTGGGGCCCCGCGCCCGGCAAGTCGCTTGCCAATGGCTCCTCGATCTTCGTGCTGGGTGCCGAGTTCGGAAACGTCTTCGTCGGCCTGCAGCCGCCCTTCGGCGTTGAAGGCGACCCGATGCGGCTGATGTTCGAGGGCGGCTTTGCTCCCACCCACGCCTTCAGCGCCTTCTACCGCTGGATCCGCGAGGATTTCGGGGCCCATGCCGTCCTGCATTTCGGCACCCACGGGGCGCTGGAATTCATGCCCGGCAAACAGGCTGGCCTGTCCGAGGCCTGCTGGCCCGACCGCCTGATCGGCGACCTGCCCAACCTGTACCTCTATGCGGCCAACAACCCGTCCGAGGGCATGATCGCCAAGCGGCGCTCGAACGCGACCCTGATCAGCTATGTGACGCCCCCCGTTTCGGACGCCGGCCTCTACAAGGGCCTGCTGGACCTCAAGGCCCTCGTCGATCGCTGGCGCGCCACCGAGCTGGAGGCCACAGCCGAGCGGGCGCAGCTGGCACCGATGATTTTCGAGGCGGCCGAGGCGCTGAACCTCGACCTGATCGAAGGCTCGGAAGATGCCCGGGTCAACGCCCTGATCGCGACGCTGCAGGAGCTGGAACAGACCCTGATCCCCAACGGCCTGCATGTGCTGGGCGAGGCCTTCACGGCGGACGAGCGGGTCGACCTGCTGCTGGCCGTGGCTGAGGCCCGCGAGGGACCCAAGCCGGGCCGCGAGGCGGTGCAGGCCTTGGTCGACGGGGCCGATGCCCGCACGGCTCTGGGCATCAGCGGTATCGCCTCCGACACCGCCGGGATCGAGCTGTTCCGCCACCTCGAGGCGACCAATGCCGCGCTGTCGACCAACCCCGAGATGGACGCCCTGATCGCGGCGCTGGACGGCGGCTATGTCATGCCGTCACCCGGCGGCGACCTGCTGCGCACGCCCGACATGCTGCCCACCGGCCGCAACATCCACGGCTTCGATCCTTTCCGCATCCCCTCCGCCTATGCCGTCGCCGACGGGATGCGGCAGGCCGACCGGTTGCTGGCCAAGCACAGGGCCGAAACCGGTGCCTTCCCGGAATCCATGGCCATCGTGCTGTGGGGCACGGACAATCTGAAGAGCGAGGGCGGGCCGATCGCCCAGGCCATGGCCCTGATGGGGGCCCGCCCGCGCTTCGACGGCTACGGCCGGCTGTGCGGGGCCGAGCTGGTGTCGCTGGAGGATCTCGGCCGGCCGCGCGTCGATGTCATCGCCACGGTCTCGGGCATTTTCCGCGACCTGCTGCCACTGCAGATGAAGATGCTGGCCGACGCCGCCTGGCTGGCCGCCACGGCCGATGAATCCGTCGAGCAGAACTTCGTGCGCAAGCGCGCCCTGGAACATCAGGGCAAGCTGGGCTGCGACATGGAAACCGCGTCCCTGCGCGTCTTCTCCAACGCCGAGGGGGCCTACGGCGCCTCGGTCAACGCGCTGATCGAACTCGGGGGCCTGGACCGAGGAGGGCGAACTCGCCGACGCCTTCGAGAGCCGCAAGGGCTTCGCCTATGGTCGCAACGGCAAGCCCATGAAACAGCCCGCCCTGCTGAGCAGCGCCCTGGCCGGTATCGACCTCGCCTACCAGAACCTCGACTCCGTCGACCTCGGCGTCACCACCATCGACCATTATGTCGACACCCTGGGCGGGGTGGCCAAGTCGGCGGAGCGCGCGCGGGGCAAGGCCTCGCCGGTCTATATCGGCGACCAGACCCAGGGCGAGGGCAAGGTCCGCACCCTGGCCGAACAGGTCACGCTGGAAAGCCGCACCCGGGTGCTGAACCCCCGCTGGTTCGAGGGTCAGCTGAAACACGGGGCCGAGGGCGTCCGCGCCATCGAGGCCCAGGTGACCAATACCTTGGGCTGGTCGGCCACGACCGGCGACGTCCAGCCCTGGGTCTATCAGGAGATCAGCCAGACCTTCGTGCTGGACGCGGCGATGCGCGAGCGCATGGCCACCCTGAACCCCAAGGCCTCGGCCCGGATGGCCAACCGGCTGCTGGAAGCCTCGGACCGGGCCTACTGGGCCCCCGATGCGGCCACGCTGCAGGCGCTGCGCGACGCCGCCGACGAACTTGAAGATCGCCTCGAAGGCCTCAGCCCCGCCGCGGCGGCGTGAGGATCAAGGACCCCCGATGACCATCACCCTCGAAATGCCCCAGACCCTGAAGCGCCGCCCCCCGGACGGGGCGGGATCGGTCCAGGTCGAGATGGACGCGACCCTGAACATCGGCACCGCCAAGGTCTTCGCCGTCTACGGCAAGGGCGGGATCGGCAAGTCGACGACCAGCTCCAACCTCTCGGCCGCCTTCTCCCTGCTGGGCAAGCGCGTGCTGCAGATCGGCTGCGACCCCAAGCACGACTCGACCTTCACCCTGACCAAGCGGCTGGTCCCCACCGTCATCGACGTGCTGGAGACGGTGAACTTCCACTCCGAGGAGCTGCGCCCCGAAGACTATGTCTATGAGGGCTTCAACGGGGTGCGCTGCGTCGAGGCGGGCGGGCCGCCGGCCGGCACCGGCTGCGGCGGCTATGTCGTCGGCCAAACGGTCAAGCTGCTGAAGGAACACCACCTGCTGGAAGACACCGATGTGGTGATCTTCGACGTGCTGGGGGACGTGGTCTGCGGCGGGTTCGCCGCTCCGCTCCAGCATGCCGAACGGGCGCTGGTCGTCACGGCCAACGATTTCGACAGCATCTTCGCGATGAATCGCATCGTCGCGGCCATCAAGGCCAAGTCCAAGAATTATCAGGTCCGGCTGGGCGGCATCATCGCCAACCGCAGCTCGGGCACCGACGAGATCGACCGCTTCAACGCCGCCATCGGCCTGAAGCGCATCGCCCACTTCCGGGATCTGGATGAAATCCGCCGCAGCCGGCTGAAGAAGTCGGTCGTGTTCGAGATGGACGGCTCGCCCGAGCTGGAGGCCGCCAAGGCCGAGTACATCCGTCTGGCCCAGTCGCTGTGGGACGGGATGGAGGCCATCGAGGCCGAGCCGATGCGGGATCGCGACATCTTCGAATTCCTGGGGTTCGACCAATGAGCGCGACCCTCGAGACCCGCACCACCGCCACCTGGGACCAGTATCGTGGCCGGCTGGAGGAGTATTTCGACCGCACGGCGCTGGACGCCTGGGCCCAGCTGACCTCGGATGCGCCGGTCTCGAAGATCCGCGCCACGGTGCGGGCGGGCCGCGACGAGATGCGTAATGTGCTGCTCTCGTGGATGCCCGCCGACCTGACGGGCCTGCGGATTCTGGACGCGGGCTGCGGCACCGGCGCCCTGGCCGTCGAGGCGGCCGGGCGCGGGGCCGATGTCGTCGCGATCGACGTCTCGGCCAGTCTGGTCAACATCGCCCAGGAACGCGCGCCGACCGACCTGAAGGGCTCCATCGACTGGCGCGCGG
The DNA here is from genome assembly GCF_044598075.1 of Brevundimonas sp. R86498. Taxonomy (GTDB): domain Bacteria; phylum Pseudomonadota; class Alphaproteobacteria; order Caulobacterales; family Caulobacteraceae; genus Brevundimonas. The sequence continues at coordinate 3,341,444 of NZ_CP139004.1, forward strand.
GCGACATGATGAGCCCCGATCTCGGGGCCTTTGACCATGTCGTCGCCATGGACAGCCTGATCCACTATCCGACCGACGACATCGTCGATGTCCTGGGCACCCTGTCGGGCCGCACCCGGCGCTCCGTCGTCTTCACCGTGACGCCCCGCACCCCCGCCCTTATGCTGATGCTGGCCGCCGGCAAGCTGTTCCCGCGCGCCGATCGAGCCCCGGCCATCGCCCCCGCCCACATCGACGCCCTTGCACGCCGCCTCGCCGCCCTGCCGGGCTGTTCGGTCGGCCGGTCGCGCCGGGTCCAGGGCGGCTTCTACACCTCACAGGCACTGGAGCTGATCCGGTGCTGAACGCGCTGCTTCTGCAAAGAGCGGCCGAACGGGCCGCGATCAAGGCGGACCCCGATCACAACCGGGCCCAGTGGGCGCGGCTGATCAAGGCCTGCCTGCCTTTTGCGGATGCGGCGACTACCGAGCTTCCCCTTGGCCGCCTGCTGCGGCTGTCGTTGTTCCAGGTCTCGGTCGGCATGACCACCGTTCTGCTGACCGGCACCCTGAACCGGGTGCTGATCGTCGAGCTGAACGTGCCCGCCGTTCTGGTGGCCGCCATGGTCGCTATCCCGTTCCTGTTTGCCCCGCTGCGCGCCCTGATCGGCCACCGGTCGGACACCCATCGCTCGCACCTCGGCTGGCGGCGCGGCCCCTACATCTGGTTCGGAAGCCTGCTGCAGTTCGGCGGTCTCGCCATCATGCCTTTCGCCCTGCTGATCAGCGGCGGCCACGGTACCGGGGCCGAGTGGATCGGCCATATGGCGGCGGTCGTCGCCTTCCTGCTGGTCGGGGCCGGGGTGCACACTACCCAGACGGCAGGCCTCGCCCTCGCCAATGACCTGGCCCCCGAGCACGCCCGGCCCCGGGTGGTGGCCCTGCTCTACGTCATGCTGCTGGTCGGCATGCTGATCTCCGGCGTCCTGATGGGGCTGATCCTGGCCGACTTTGCCGAGGTCAAGCTGGTCGGCGTGGTTCAGGGCGCCGCCGTCCTCGCCATCCTGCTGAACATTACCGCCCTGTGGAAACAGGAAGCCCAGGATCTCGCCCTGACGGCGAAGGACAAGCCCCGCACCGAGTTCAAGGCCGCATGGGCGGAGTTTTCCGCCGGCGGCCGCGCCAGTCGCCTGCTGGTCGCCGTCGGCCTCGGGGCTGCGGCCTTCTCGATGCAGGATGTGCTGCTGGAACCCTATGGCGGCCAGATCCTGAACCTGTCGGTCGGCCAGACCACCGCCCTGACCGCCCTGTGGTCGGCCGGGACCCTGGCCGGTCTGGCCTTCGCCGCACGTCAGTTGGCCCGGGGTGGGGAGCCCCACCGTCTCGCCGGACACGGTCTGGTGTGGGGCATCCTCGCGTTCGTCGCGGTCATCTGCGGCGGGGCCTTCACCATCACCCCGATCTTCTGCGCCGGCGTGGTCCTGATCGGCCTGGGCGGCGGACTGTTCTCGGTCGGCACCCTGACCAGCGCCATGGCCCTCGCGCGGGACGGCAAGTCCGGCATCGCCCTCGGGGCCTGGGCGCCGTTCAGGCCACGGCCGTGGGCCTGGCCATCTTCATCGGCGGCGGCCTGCGCGACCTGGTCTCCCACCTGTCAGACTCCGGCCTGCTGGGCACGGCCATGGCGTCGCCCGCGACCGCCTATGTCGTCGTCTATCACCTCGAGATCGGCCTGCTGTTCGCCGCCCTCGTCGCGATCGGGCCTCTGGCCCGCTACGCACCCGCCCCGCGAACGACCCCTGAAACCGCCAGATTCGGCCTCGCCGATCTTCCCGCCTGACCCCGGTCCAGAAGGAACCCCTGACATGGACAGTCCCTATCTCTTCGGTGATTTCGATGCGGCAGAGTTCTGCCTCATCGCCTTCTTTGTCTTCTTTGCCGGCCTGGTCTTCTATCTGCGTCGCGAAGACCGGCGGGAGGGCTATCCGCTGGAGGACGACGTCTCCGGCCGGCTTGAACCGCTGGGCGGCCTGTTCTTCACGGCCAAGCCAAAGACCTTCCTGCTGCCGCACGGTCACGGCACCCGCACCCTGCCCAGTTTCGAGCGTGACACCCGCCCGATCGCCGCGCGCCGAAGCGCGCCGATGGACGGGTCTCCGATCGAGCCGACCGGCAATCCGCTGGTCGACGGCGTCGGCCCGGGATCGTGGAACGTGCGTCCCAACCATCCGGATCTGACGCTGGAAGGCCTGCCCCGGATCGTGCCGATCCGCGTGGCCACCGACTTCCATGTCAGCCCGCAGGACACCGATCCGCGCGGCCTGCCGGTTCTGGGTGTGGACGGCGTGAAGGCCGGCACGGTCAGCGATCTCTGGGTCGACCGGTCGGAAGCCCTGATCCGCTACATCGAGGTCGCCGTTGACGGGGGCCGCAAGGTCCTTCTGCCCATGACCATGGCCATCGTCGGACGCCAGGGCGTCAAGGTGCGCGCCATCACGGCCGCCCAGTTCGCCGCAGTGCCGGTCACGGCCAGCCCCGATCAGGTCACCCTGCTCGAGGAAGAAAAGGTCGTCGGCTACTACGGCGGTGGCCACCTGTACGCGACCCCGGATCGTCAGGAGCCCTGGCTGTGAGCGAACACGCAGGAGAACCCATCCGCGGCCTGCCCGGCCACCTGCCCGCAGGCGAACACATCCTGTGGCAGGGGGCTCCCGACTGGCGCACCCTGTCGCGCTCGGCGCTCAAGGCCCACTGGGTGGCGGTCTATTTCGGCGGCCAGGCCGTATGGAATGTCGGCAGCCAGATGGCGTCCGGGGCCGCCCTGGCTCCGGCCCTGGGCATCGGTGTCCTGACCCTTGCGGTCGGTGCCGTCGCGGTCGGCCTGCTGGTGCTCTACGCCTGGCTCAACGCCCGCACGACGGTCTACACCCTGACCAACAAGCGGTTCGTTCTGCGCCACGGCGTGGCCCTGTCGAAATGCTTCAACATCCCCTATCCGACCATCGCCGCAGCCGGTCTGAAGGTGGATGCGAAGGGTGTGGGCGACATCCCGCTGGGTCTCGCCAAAGGCTACAAGGTTGCCTACCCGCACCTGTGGCCGCATGCCCGGCCGTGGCGCATCGTGACGCCCGAGCCGATGATGCGCGCCCTGCCCGAGGCCGCCACCGTCGCGGAGATGCTGAGCCGCCAGCTCCAGCTCGCCGCCCGCGCGGCCGACAAGCCTTTCGTCGCCGAAGCGCCCCGCGCCGCCGTCGAAGCCCCCGCCCGCAAACGCCGTCCCGCCGGCCAGACCGCCGCAGCCTGAAGGATCTGATCCGATGTCCGCCGTCCACCACGAGCAAATGCCCAGACTGCCGCTGTATGCGGCCATCAGCCTGGTGCTGGCTTCCATTGTGGTGGTCGGCGGCCAGCGGATCGGCATCCTCGGCGCGCCGCCCGCCGCGGAGACCCGGCAGGCCACGGCCACCCTCAGCGAGGACCTGCGCTTCTTCGACCAGCCCGACGGCGGCGTCCGCGTGGTGGTCGCCAGCGGCGAAGAGCGGCTGATCCCGACCGCCTCCGGAGGCTTTGTGCGCGGTGTCCTGCGCAGCCTGGTGCGTGAGCGTCGGTCCATGGGGCTGGGCGCAGAACAGGCCTTCCGCGTGACGCAGTGGTCCGACGGATCCGTCACCATTCACGATCTGGCCACGGGCCGGACGCTGAACCTCAATGCCTTCGGGCCGACCAACCGCCAGGACTTCATCGCCCTGATCGCGCCGGCCGGTTCCCCCGCCCTGTCCGCCGGAGCCGCCGCATGAACCGTTTGCTGAAAATGGGCTGTACCGTCGAGGTGGAGCACTCCGACGAGAGCCTGCACGCCCACGTCGCCCTCGACGGCAATCCCGTGATCCGCCCCGGCGACGAGGTGCAGGTGCATGGCGATCCCATCCATGTCGCCTTCGGCGAGCGCCGCACCTTCCGCCGCATGGCCACCCTGCGTCGCGCCTCCTTCCTGGAACGCACCTGGACGCGCACCTGCGCCGGCTTCTTTGAAATGAACGAGCTGTACGAAGTCAGCTTCACCCCCCGGAGGACCCTGTGACCGCCGTAGCCTTCGACACCTATGAGGAAACCCCCGGCCTGACCGCGCTTCGTCGCGAGGCCGCGCGCCAGAAGGTCAACTCTGAAGAGTCCTTCAGGCTGGCGACCCAGGACACCGTCCTGTCGCCGCGCTTCTACACCACCGATTTCGCCGCCATGGACCGCATCGACGTGTCCCCGGTCCGGGCCCAGTGGGACGCCCTGATGGCCGAGTTCGAGGCGGACGTGAACAAGGACCACTTCAAGCGCGACGCCGCCTTCGACGGCATCATCGAGAACCTGCCCGACGACCTGCGCAAGGAGTTCACCGACTTCCTGGTGTCGTCGCTGACCTCGGAGTTCTCGGGCTGCGTCCTGTATGCCGAGATCGCCAAGCGGGTTCAGAACCCCGACATCCGCGCCCTGTTCAAATACATGAGCCGCGACGAGAGCCGCCACGCCGGCTTCATCAACGACACACTGAAGGACGCGAAGATCGGCGTGGATCTGAGCTTCCTGACCAAGGTCAAGAAATACACCCACTTCAAGCCCAAGTTCATCTTCTACGCCGTCTATCTGTCGGAGAAGATCGGCTACGCGCGCTACATCGCGATCCACCGCCATCTGGAGCAGAACCCGGACAAGCGCTTCCACCCGATCTTCCAGTGGTTTGAACGGTGGTGCAACGACGAGTTCAAGCACGGCGAGGCCTTCGCCCTGATCATGCGGAACGACCCGAAGCTGCTCAGCGGCGGGAACGTCTGGTGGATCCGGTTCTTCCTGCTCAGCGTCTATGCGACCATGTACGTCCGCGACCACATGCGGCCCGCCTTCCACAAGGCGCTGGGTGTCGACATCACCACCTACGACTATGAGGTCTTCCGCATCTGTTCGGAGATCTCGAAACAGGTCTATCCGGTCACCCTGCGCACCGACGATCCGCGCTTCCGTGCGGGGATGGAGCGGCTGCGCCTGACCTCGGACGCCATCGCCGACACCAAGGCCAAAGGCGGTCTGTTCGCCGGGCTGAAGCGGTTCGGTCTGGTGCTTAAGGCCGGGGCAACCCTGGCGGGCCTGTATCTCCTGCCGGTCGACAGGAACCCGCTGCCCGCCGACGTCCGGATGGAGCCGACCTGGTAGCCATGTCCGCCCTCGTCCAGCCTCTCGTGATCGTGGCCCTGCTCTGGTGGTTCTCCACCGGTGCCATCCTGTGGCTGGTGCGTCTGCCGCGCGCGACCTTCGGCTGGAGTCTCGGGGCCTATGCCGTCGTGGCGGCCGCGGCGACGGTGGGCCTGATGCTGGCGGCGCGAGACCCCGGGGTGACCGGGGCCTATGTCGCCTTCGGCTGCGCCCTGACCGTCTGGGGCTGGCACGAGATGGGCTTTCTGATGGGCAAGCTGACCGGCCCCCGCCGCACCGCCTGCCCGTTCGGGGCCCGGGGCTGGAAGCGGTTCACCGTCTCGGCGGAAACGGTGATCCACCACGAGATCGCCCTGGCCCTGACCGCCCTGCTGTTCGTCGCCCTGACCTGGGGCCAGCCGAACCAGACCGGCACCCTGACCTTCCTGCTGCTGCTGGGCATGCGGCTGTCGACCAAGCTCAACATCTTCCTCGGCGTGCCCAACCCGCCCGTGACGTTCCTGCCGAGGGGGCTCGCCTATCTGCAGAGCTATTTCCGCCGCGCCCGCTTCAACGCCCTGTTCCCCGTCTCCCTGGCCCTGTCGATCGTCGTGACGATCCTGCTGGGTGAGGCGGCGCTGACGGCCGAGGGCGGGCCCCAGGTCGGCTACGGCCTGATGTTCATGCTCGCCGCGCTGGGCCTGCTGGAGCACGGATTCCTGATGCTGCCCTCACCCGACCGCGCCCTGTGGGGCTGGGCGCTGGACCGCGGGGACATGGGCCAATCCAAACCGGCCGTGCAGGTCGCCCTCGCGGCGACCGGGGAGCGCGACCAGTGATCCACACAAAGACAGAAACGGCCGGGGGACCAACCGCCATGAACTACGAAGCCTTTTTCCAGGGCGAGCTCGACGTCCTGCGCGACGCCGGCAACTACCGGGTCTTCGCCGATATCGAACGCAAGCGCGGGAGTTTTCCCAAGGCCCGGAAACATGGCGACGGCCCCGAGGAAGTCACCGTCTGGTGCTCCAATGACTATCTCGGCATGGGCCAGAGTGCCCATGTGCTGAAAGCCATGCACGAGGCGCTGGACAGCTGTGGGGCCGGGGCGGGCGGAACGCGCAATATCTCCGGCACCAACCACCATCACGTCCTGCTGGAACGCGAACTGGCCGATCTGCACAACAAGGAAGCGGCCCTGCTGTTCACCAGCGGCTATGTCTCCAACTGGGCAGCACTCGGGACACTGGCCGCCCGCCTGCCCAACTGTGTCGTCCTGTCGGACGCCTGCAACCATGCCTCCATGATCGAGGGCATCCGCCACAGCCGCGCCGAGCGCCAGATCTTCCGCCACAACGATCCGGAGCATCTGGACCGCCTGCTGGCCGCCATCGACCCCGACCGGCCCAAACTCGTCGCCTTCGAGAGCGTCTACTCCATGGACGGCGACATCGGTCCGATCGCCGAGATTATCGAGGTCTCCGAGAAGCACGGGGCCATGACCTATCTGGACGAGGTCCACGGCGTCGGCCTGTACGGGGCCCGCGGCGGCGGCGTGGCCGAGCGCGAGGGCCTGATGGACCGGATCACGGTCATCGAGGGGACCCTGGGCAAGGCGTTCGGCGTGATGGGCGGCTATATCGCCGCATCCTCGGCCCTGTGCGACTTCGTGCGCAGCTTCGCCTCGGGCTTCATCTTCACCACCGCCCTTCCCCCTGCCGTCGCTGCCGGGGCCGCTGCCAGTGTCCGGCATCTGAAGGCGTCCGAGATGGAGCGCGCCCGTCATCAGGACCGGGTCGCCAAGGTTCGCGCCCGGCTGGACACCGCCGGCATCCCGCACCTGCCGAACGACAGCCACATCATCCCGGTGATGGTCGGCGACCCGCACAAGTGCAAGATGATCTCCGACTGGCTGATGGAGCATCACGGCATCTATGTGCAGCCGATCAACTATCCGACCGTGCCGCTGGGCACCGAGCGGCTGCGCATCACGCCCTCGCCGGTCCATTCCGACGACGACATCGACCGGCTGATCGACGCCCTGTCCGAAATCTGGTCGCACTGCGCCCTTGCCCGCACCGCCGTCGCCGCCTGATGCGGGCCCGCGCCGGGCCGGCATGAAGGCCGTCGTCCTGACCGGACTTGTGGTGCTGGTGGCCGCGCTGGTCGCCACCACGGTCTGGCTCTGGACACCGGACAAGACACGGCCCGAGCTTGAGGCCCTCTACCTGGCCCGCCCGGGCGACATGGTCACGGTGGCGGGCACGCGGCTGCATGTGCGCGATACCGGACCCCGCGACGCCCCGGCGGTCATCCTGCTGCACGGCTTCGGGGCCAGCCTGCACACCTGGGAGCCCTGGGCTGAGGCACTGGACGATGACCTGCGCGTCATCCGCCTCGATCTGCCCGGTGCCGGCCTGTCACCGCCCGATCCGACCGGCGACTATACCGACGCCCGGGTCACCACCCTGTTGCTGGCCCTGATGGATCAGCGGGGACTGGACCGCGCCTCACTGGTTGGAAACTCTGTCGGCGGCCGCCTCGCCTGGACCCTCGCCGCCGAACACCCGGAGCGGGTGGACCGGGTGGTCCTGATTTCCCCCGACGGATTTGCCAGCCCGGGCTTCGAGTATGGCAAGGCCCCCGAGGTGCCGTGGGTCATGAGGCTGATGCGCTACGCCCTGCCGCGCGGCATGCTCCGGGCCAATATCGCCGTCGGCTATGCCAATCCGGAGGCCCTCAGCGAGCCGACCCTGACCCGCTACCGCGACCTGATGCTGGCCCCGGGTGCCCGTCAGGCCATGCTGGACCGGATGGAGCAGACGGTGTTGCGCGACCCCGTCCCCCTGCTGGCCCGGATCACCGCCCCGGTGCTGCTGGTCTGGGGCGAACAGGACGCCATGATCCCGTTCGGCAATGCGCAGGACTATCGGCGCGCGCTTGCCGATGCCCGCCTCGTGTCCTTCCCGGACCTCGGCCATCTGCCGCACGAAGAGGCTCCGCCCCGGTCCCTGCCGCCGGTCCGTGCCTTCCTGCTCGCGTCCGCGACCGATCGTCCCTGATCACCAAGGCGTGACACAGCGGCAGTGGCGCGGCGGGACCCGCGACCCTAGGTTTCCGTTACGTCACACGCATTTCCAGCCGTCCAGTCGAGAGCCCTCCACGCCCATTCAATTCTCCGGAGTTCCCATGTCCGCCAGTCCCGCCACGCCCCTGCCTCTCGTTGACCGTCCCGCGGTGCGGCGGATCACAGGCGCGGATCTCGACTGGGCGCTGTCGGAGGGCTGGAAGGACTTCAACGCCAAGCGGGGCGACATTCTGGTGCTGGCGGTGCTCTATCCGTTGCTGGGGTTGCTGACGGCGGTCATCGCCCTGAATGACCGGCTGCTGCCCGTCTTCTTCCCGCTGGTCGCGGGTCTGTCGGTCATGGGGCCCGCTGTCGCGGCGGGATTTTACGAAATCGCGCGGCGCCGAGATCTGGGCATCAGCTCCAGCTGGATGCACTTCTTCGACCCCCTGCGTGGACGCAGCCGCACGCCACTTGTCATCCTGACCCTGATGTCGCTGGTCCTGTTCGGGGTCTGGATCCTCGCCGCCTGGGCCATCTATCAGGCCACCCTTGCGCAGGTCGGTCCGATGACCCTCGCGGGCGGATTTGAGCAACTGTTTTCCACGCCCGAGGGCCTGAATCTCGTCATCATTGGCAACCTGGTCGGGGCCGGCTTCGCGGTTCTGACGGTCTTCCTGACGCTGGTATCCTTCCCCATGGTCGTGGATCGCCCGGTGGATGCCGGCACAGCCGTCGGAACTTCGGTACGGGCCGTAACCCGGAACCTGCCGGCGGTCGCCGCATGGGGTGTGCGGGTGGCGGGACTGCTTCTACTGGGTGCACTGCCCCTGTTCATGGGTCTGGCCGTGGTCCTGCCAGTCCTGGGCTATGCCACCTGGCATCTCTACACGCGAATGATCGAGCGCTAGACCCCGCGCCAGCCCCGCCACCAGTGAACGAAGCGCCCCAGCCCCTCGGCCAGGGCGACCTTCGGCGCATAGCCGGTCAGGGCGTTGAGCTTGGAAACATCGGCATAGGTGGCGGTGACGTCCCCGGCCTGCATCGGCCGCATGACCTTGACCGCCTCGCGCCCGAGCGCGGCTTCGAGGGTCGAGATCATCTCCATCAGGCCGACCGGACTGGAGTCCCCGATGTTGTAGACCTCATGGCCGCCCCGGGCAGGTGGATTGTCCAATACGCCCACCACCCCGTCGACGATGTCGTCGATAAAGGTGAAGTCGCGGGCCATCCTGCCCTCGCCATAGACCTCGATCAACTCGCCGCGCATGATCTTCTCGGTGAAGCCAAAATAGGCCATGTCCGGCCGGCCCATCGGGCCGTAGACGGTGAAGAACCGAAGCCCTGACTGCGGAAAGCCGTACAGGGCCGCATAGCTCTGGCTCATCAGTTCGCAGGACCGTTTGGTGGCCGCATACAGCGACACCGGCGTTACGGTCGGATCGTCCTCGCGGAACCCCTGCCCGGCCAGGGGACGGTCGCCATAGACCGAACTGGACGAGGCATAGACCAGATGCTCGACCCCGCCGTGGCGGCAGGCCTCCATGATCGAGAGATGCCCGGCCAGGTTGGAACGCTCGTAGGCAAACGGGTTCTCGATCGAATAGCGGACCCCGGCCTGGGCCGCGAGGTGCACTACCCGTCGCGCCCCGGACTCCCGGACCAGCTCCTCCATGGCCGGGGCGTCGGCGATGTCGCTCCGCATCATCAGGAACCCCGGAAAGGTCGCCAGGCGCGCAGCCCGCAAGTCTTTCAGGGCAACGTCGTAGTAGGCGTTGAAATCATCGACCCCGATGACGGTCTCGCCCCGCTGCAACAGCCGCTCGGCCACATGCATGCCGACAAAGCCGGCTGCCCCGGTGACAATAACCGGGCCCTGCCCCCCCGAGCCGGTCACGGTTTTCCGACGCCCACATAGTCGAAGCCGTCGGCACGGACTTCTTGCGACCGGTAGACGTTGCGCAGGTCGATCATCAGCGGCCGGGTCATCAGGTCCTTCAGCCGCGTCAGATCCAGCGCCCGGAACTGGTCCCATTCCGTCAGGATGACCACCGCATCGGCCCCCGTTGCGGCCTCATAGGGCCCCTCCGCGAAGGCGACGTTGGACAGCATATGCGCGGCCTCTTTCATCCCCTCGGGATCGAAGGCGGTGACCTTTGCCCCCATGGCCTGAAGCGCGGGGATGATCGACAGACTGGGGCTGTCGCGCATGTCGTCGGTATTGGGCTTGAAGGTCAGGCCCAGGATGGCGACGGTCTTGCCGGCGATGTCGCCGCCGATCGCGGCGCGGATCTTCTCGGCCATGGCCAGTTTGCGCGCGTCATTGACCTCGACCGTGGTCTCGATCAGCCGCACCGGCGCGCCATACTGCTGGGCTGTCCGCACCAGGGCGATCGTGTCCTTGGGGAAGCAGGACCCGCCGTAGCCCGGGCCGGGGTTCAGGAATTTGGAGCCGATCCGGCCGTCCAGTCCGATGCCCTTGGCCACCTGCTGCACATCGGCGCCGACCTTTTCGCACAGGTCGGCCATCTCGTTGATGAAGGTGATCTTCATCGCGAGGAAGCCGTTGCCGGCATATTTGATCAGCTCGGAGGTGCGGCGCGAGGTGTAGACGACCGGAAACTCGTTCAGGCTCAGCGGGCGATAGAGCTCGGCCATGGCGGCTTTCGCCCGCTCATCCTCGACCCCGATGACGACCCGGTCGGGGCGTTTGAAGTCCTCGATCGCCGCGCCCTCGCGCAGGAACTCGGGGTTGGAGACGACGGCGAACTGGGCGTTCGGGTTGGCCTTCTTCATGATCGCCTCGACCTCGTCGCCGGTGCCCACCGGCACGGTCGACTTGGTGACGATGACGGTGAAGTCCTGGATCAGCCCGGCGATCTCCTCGGCGGCGGCATAGACGTAGGACAGGTCGGCATGACCGTCGCCGCGCCGGGTCGGTGTGCCCACGGCGATGAAGATGATCTCGGCATTGCGGATCGCCTCGGACCCGTCGACCGCGAAGGACAGACGGCCCGCCTTTACATTGTCGGCGACCAGCTGTTCCAGGCCCGGCTCGAAGATCGGGATCTCGCCCCGGTTCAGCCGCTCAATCTTGGACGGATCCTTGTCGACGCACACCACCGTGTGACCGAAATCCGCAAAACAGGCCCCGGAGACCAGGCCCACATAGCCTGTTCCGATCATGGTCACGCGCATCGAACACCCTCCCCTGGCGACAGCGCGACAGCCTTAGCCCAGTCGATGGTGCGGTGCAAAACATCCTGGTGTACGGCGCGTTAAGTCTCTCCCCTCACCGGATGTTGAGGCTGATCGGTCAGGCTGTCGCGATGACCGAGACCGTCCTCCCGGCCTTTGACGCAGCACCGGCAGACCGCCGGGAAGCCGCGCGTCGCCCGTTCCGAAAGGCGCGGCGCGGGCGCGAGCGGGTACGTCTGCTCGGCCAGACGGTGGACCTCGTCCGCCCCGAAGAGGTGATGCATCACGTCGAGACCTGGGTCGAGGCACGCCGGAAGGTCGTGATCGCCAATCACAACCTGAACAGCATGGCCCTGCTGCGTCGCAATCCCGACCTCGCCCGCTTCTACGACAGGGCCGATCTCGTCGAGGTCGATTCCACGCCGCTGGTTCAATTCGCGCGTCTGCTGGGACTCCGGGGCCGCGGCTTTCATCGCTGCACCTATCTGGACTGGCGCGACCATTTCTGGAGCGTCGCCGCCCGCAAGGGCTGGCGTGTGCTCTACGTCGGCGGAGAGCAGGCCGTGGTGGACTGTGCGCGGGAGCGCCTGTCGACCCGTTATCGCGGTGCCGAGATCCGCGTCCGGAACGGCTTTTTCGACGCCGCGCCCGGGTCAGCAGACAATGCGTCGATCCTCGCCGAGGCGGCAGCCTTCGCGCCGCACATCCTGTTCGTCGGCATGGGCATGCCCCGCCAGGAACTCTGGATCCTGAACCATCTCGAGGCGCTGCCGGACTGCGCCATCTTCTCGGTCGGCGCCGCCTTCGACTATGAGGCGGGGGCCCAGAAACCTGCGCCCCGCTGGATGGGCCGCATGGGGGTCGAATGGCTGTTCCGGCTTGCCCATGACCCCCGACGCCTTGCCAAACGCTATCTGATCGAGCCGTGGAGCCTGAGCGGCCTGATCCTCGCCGACATCCGCACCGCCTGGCGGGCGCGACGAACCGCTACGCCCGACAGGGGCTGATCAGGCCGGGGGAGCCAGCCTCACGGTCACCGGCGTACCGGCCTGGGCCGAAGAGGTCAGCCAGACATTGAACACCCCCGGCTCGACCGTGGGCCGACCGTCGCCGCCGATGAACTCCAGCTGGCTGCGACGCAGGGTGAAGACGGCCGCCTTCGTCTCGCCGGCCGCCAGCGTCACCTTTCGAACGTCCCGGAGTCGTCGTCCGGGCTGGACCAGACTGGCCACCCGGTCGTGGATGTAAAGCTGCACGGTTTCCTCCACCGCGCGGTCCCCGGTGTTGGTGACGCTGACGGAGAGCTCGACACTCCCGTCCCATGCCAGACTCGTCTCTGACGGGGTCACCGCACCATAGGTCACCGCGCCATAGGTCAGGCCGTGGCCGAAGGGATAGAGGGCTGTGTTTGTCGTCTCGCGATAGCGGGCCACATACTCCTGGGTCGCCAGGCTGTTGTCGGCCGGGCGACCGGTGATCCTGTGGTCATAGCTGTAGGGCGACTGGCCCGACCGGTGCGGGAAACTGACCGGCAGACGGCCGGACGGCGAGACCTTGCCGAACACCACATCGGCCACGGCATGGCCCATCTCGCTGCCGAGGAACCAGGTGACCACGATGGCAGGCGCGTCCTTGACCGGCCCGGCCAGTTCCAGCGCCCGGCCGTTCCGCAGCAGCACCACGACCGGCTTGCCCGTCGCCGCCACTGCCTCGGCCAGGGCCCGCTGGGGCGCGGGAATATCGATCTCGGTTCGGGACTGGGCCTCGCCCGACATCCGGGTGCTCTCGCCGATGGCCAGCACCACCACATCGGCCTGACCCGCCGCCAGAACCGCCGCCTCGATGCCGCCGGCCAGTTCGGCCTCGACCTCACTGCCCTTGACCACGACCAGATCGCCCGCGTCGGCCATGGCCGCGCGGAACCCCGCCTCCAGCGAGACCCGTCGGCTCTCGTCGCCCCAGATGGTCCAGGGGCCGAAGATGTTGTCGACGTCGTCGCCGAACGGCCCGATCAGGGCGATCTTCTGGCCCGAGGGCTTCAGGGGCAGCAGCGCCCCCTCGTTCTTCAGCAGGACGATCGACTTCACGCCGGCCTCGCGGGCCAGATCGTGGTGGGCCTTCGACCCGACCACGGCCCGTTCCCGCCTCGGATCACAGCCGCGGTAGGGATTGTCGAACAGACCCAGCGCCGCCTTGGTCATCAGCACCCGACGCACCGCCTGATCGACCCGGGCCAGCGGCACATCCCCCTTGGCCACCAGATCGGGGATGTGTTCCAGATACAGACCCGAGACCATCGACATGTCGACCCCGGCCAGCAGGGCGATCCGGGCGGCGTCCCGCCCGTCGGCGGCAAAGCCGTGGGCGATCAGCTCGTTCTCGGAGGTGTAGTCCGACACGACGAAACCGGCGAAACCCCACTCGTCGCGCAGGATATCGGTCAGCAGCCAGGGATTGCCGGTCACCGGCACCCCGTTCAGGGCATTGAACCCGCTCATCACCGACAGGGCCCCGGCCTCGAAGGCCGCCTTGAACGGCGGCAGGAATACCCCGCGCAGGGTCGCCTCCGACATGTCCGTGGTGTTGTAGTCCATCCCCGCGATGGCGGCGGAATAGGCGGCAAAATGCTTGGGCGTGGCCAGCAGGGCGTCGCGATCGGCCAGTCCCCGCTCCCCCTGGAAACCGCGCACGCGGGCGGCGGACAGGACCTCGTTCAGCCAGACATCCTCGCCGGCTCCCTCGACCACCCGGCCCCAGCGCTGGTCGCGCGCCACATCGACCATGGGCGCATAGGTCTGGTGCACGGCCGAGGCCGCGCCTTCCACTGCCGCCGCCCGCGCGGTGCGCTGCGCCAGGTCCGGGTCGAATGCGGCGGCCTCGGCCAAGGGCACGGGGAAGACGGTCTTCAGTCCGTGGATGATGTCGGCCGCGAACAGCAGGGGAATGCCCAGCCGGCTTTCCTCGACCGCGATCGTCTGGATCCGGCGGCCCGCATCGGCCCCGATGCCGTTGAACAGATTGCCGACCGTGCCTTCACGGATCATCTGCGTCACGCGGGCGGGATCGCCCTGCCCGTCCAGCGGATTGACGTTCTGGGGCCGGAAGCGGAAGGGATCGGCCAGAAGGTTCAGCTGACCCGCCTTCTCCTGGATGGTCATGCGGGCGATCAGGGCGTCGACCCGGGCCAGATTGTCGGCCTGACGCGCGGAGGCCACCCGGGGGGCTCCGATCCAGCCGGCCCCGAGGGCGGCTAGACCGGCGGCACCGCTCAGCATGTGGCGGCGGGTGAGCGTTTGCGCGCTGGACGTCATCGGGGCTTCCTCGGTGGTTTCTTGTGTAACCGTTTACAGGCTCTCGCCGCCGCTGTCAGGTCACGGGATGTTTCTCCGGGGTCGCCGGTCCGACCCGAAAGCCGCTAGAAGCCGGTCATGGTCGATCTCCGCGACAATCTCCGCGCCCGGGCCGCCGACCTCGGCTTCACCGTCTGCCGCTTCGCCTCGGCCGCCGCGCCGTGGAGCGCCGGGGAACGACTGGCCCATTTCGTCGAGGCGGGCCGCCACGGCGATATGGGCTGGATGGAGACGACGCTCGAACGTCGGGCCCACCCCACCGCCATGTGGGCCGATGCCCGGACCGCCATCGTTCTGGGGCTGAACTATGGCCCGGACAGCGATCCCCTGCCGGAACTGTCCGACCGCTCGGCCGGCTATATCTCGGTCTATGCCCGGGGCGACGACTATCACGAGGTCATCAAGGGCCGGCTGAAGACCCTGGCCGGTCAGGTCGCCGCCCGGCTGGGGGCCGAGGTCAAGGTGTTCGTCGACACCGCCCCCCTGATGGAAAAGCCTCTCGCCCAGCGCGCCGGCCTCGGCTGGCAGGGCAAGCACACCAATCTGCTCAGCCGCGCGCACGGCAACTGGCTGTTCCTCGGTGTCATCCTGACCGCAGCCGAGATTGAACCCGACCCGCCCGAGACCGAACACTGCGGCTCCTGCACCGCCTGCCTGACCGCATGCCCGACCAATGCCTTCCCGGCCCCGTTCCAGCTCGATGCGCGCCGCTGCCTGTCCTATCTGACCATCGAGCATGCCGGCCCCTGGCCGATGGAGTTTCGTACCCTCACCGGGGCCCGCATCTACGGCTGCGACGACTGTCTGGCCGTCTGTCCGTGGAACAAGTTCGCCGAGGCCTCGCGCGAGGCCCGGCTGACGGCCCGCGAGGCCCTGGTCAGCCCCCGCCTCGCCGATCTCGCCGCGCTGGACGACCCGGCCTTCCGCGCCCTGTTCTCGAAGAGCCCGATCAAACGCATCGGCCGCGACCGGTTCGTGCGCAATGTCCTGTACGCCATCGGCAACAGCGGGGATCCGGCGCTGGTCGGGGCGGCGGAGCGTTTGCTCAACGATCCATCACCGCTGGTGCGTGGCGCGGCGGTGTGGGCGTTGTCGCGGCTCGATCCGAACGGTTTTACGAACCAGCGAGAGGTGAGGCTGGGACGCGAGGAAGACGAAGCCGTTCGCGCGGAGTGGCACGGCCTCGCCCTTCCCCCGCTTGCGGGGGAAAGCGGTCCGGCGATCGCGTAGCGATCCAGGACCGATGGGGGAACCTTTCCAGTCGACGGGCGACCACAGACCTCCCCCATCGTCACGCGTGTCGCTTCGCTCCACGACGCGACACTTCCCCCGCGAAGAGCGGGGGAAGGGCTGATCGTCCTACCCCGTCGCCACTCCGACACCCCGGCCGCCGCCGGGCACGGGGGCCACGTCCAGCAGCCTGATGCGGAACACCAGCACCGAGTTCGGCGGGATGTCCGCCCCCTGCCCGCGCTCGCCGTATCCGAGTTCCGGCGGCACATAGAGGGTCCATTCGTCGCCGACCTTCATCAGCTGCAGCGCCTCGGTCCAGCCCGGCACCACCTGTTCGGCCGTCGTCACATAGGGCTGGCCGCGCGAGAAGGAGCTGTCGAACACCGACCCGTCGGTCAGGGCCCCCTCATAGTCGACCCGCACCAGATCGTTGCGGTCGGGGCTGGCCGCGCCCGCGGGCCCCGACTCCACCACCTTGTACTGCAGGCCCGACGGCAGGGTCTGGACGCCGTCAGACTTGGCATTGGACTCCATGAAGAAGGCCGCCGCCCGCGCGTTGGCCTCGACATCAGCACCACCGGCCGCCTCGCGGTTGCAGCCACTGACCGCCAGCGCACCGGCGACCACCATCATGCTAGCCCATCCGAAGCGCATAACCCTTGTCCTTCAAAGCCTGTCCGATCTCGTCGGCGTGGGCGCTATCGCGTGTTTCGACCATGATGTCGAACTCCGCCCCCTTGGCCGGCACGTCCAGCGCCAGCCGGTTGTGGACCACATCGATGATGTTGCCGCCGATCCCGCCGATCACAGCCGCCATGGCCGACAGCATGCCCGGCCGGTCGTCGCCCAGGATGCGATAGACGATCAACCGCCGCTCCCGGACCATCTCGCGGTTCAGCACCACCGCCAGCATCCGCGCATCGATATTGCCGCCGCACAGCACCAGCCCGACCTTCATGCCCTTGAACCGCTCCGGCTGGGCCAGCAGGGCCGCAAGGCCCCCGGCTCCAGCCCCTTCGGCCACGGTCTTTTCCAGGGTGGCGAACAGGGCGACCGCCTTTTCGAAATCCTCCTCGGCGCAGACGATCACATCCTCGACCAGCGGATCGGCCAGGGCGAAGGGGATGTCGCCGACGGCCTTGATGGCGATGCCCTCGGCGATGGTCGCGCCGCCGCAGACCGGGGTCTCGCCCTTCCGGCGCGCGCTGAAGGACGGGTACATCGCCGCCTCCACGCCGAAGATGCGGATGTCGGGCTTCATCGCCTTCGCCGCGATCGAACAGCCGGCGATCAGACCGCCGCCCCCGATGGGGATGATCAGGGCATCCAGATCCGGCGCGTCCTCGAGGAATTCGATGGCGCAGACCCCCTGCCCCGTCACGATCCCTTCATCGTCAAAGGCCGAGATGAAGACGAAGCCCTCCTCATCCCTGAGCCGGTGGGCCTCCTCGGTCGAGCCGGTGAAGTCCGCCCCCTTGATGACCACTGTGGCCCCATGGCTGCGTGTCCCGTCCACCTTGGTGAAGGGCGTGCCCTCGGGCATGACGATCGTCACCGGCACCCCCAGTCGGCCGCCGTGATAGGCCAGCGCCTGGGCATGGTTCCCGGCCGAGGCCGCGACCACGCCGCGCTTCATCTCTTCCGGCGTCAGCGACAGCAGACGGTTCAGCGCGCCGCGCTCCTTGAAGCTGCCAGTGAAATGCAGGTTATCGTATTTGACCCAGACCTCGGCCCCGGTCAGTTGCGACAGCCGACGGGAGTGGCGCACCGGAGTGCGATCGACCTGGCCGGCGATCCGGTCCCGGGCCGCCTGAATGTCCGCGAATACGACTGTCATGGGGATCCTCTACGCTGGCCTTGTGGCGCCCGACGTCAGGTCTCGCAACCTTGACCTTATTCACGCATTGGGCGTCATGTGCCGTCGCCCTGTCCGGCGAACCCTGTGCCTGATCCAGAGAGTTCCGATGTCGATTCGCGTCCTTGCCCTGCCCGTCCTTGCCGCCGCCCTGACCCTGTCCGCCTGCGCCACCGCCCCGGGGCCGGGAGCCGGCTTCAACGCCGCCTCCACGGCCTTCAATGCCGCCGATTTCGACTGGTCCGCACGGGCGGGTACGGCCTCGATCCAGGGCCGGGTGGCCTATCGCCGGGAGGGTCAGGTCTTTGACTGCACCGGCTCGGTCGCGCTGACGCCGGACACGCCCTACACGCGGGCCCGCTTCATGACGCTCTACGGCTCAACCACCCAGGCGGCGATCCCGGAGGCCGTCGTGCGGGCCAGGACGGTGCCGGATCCCAACGCCGACTATCGCTCCTTCGTCCGGTCGCAGACCTGCCAGAACGGCAGCTTCCAGTTCGACGGCCTGCCCGACGGCAGCTGGTTTCTGATCACCCCCGTCAGCGCGGGCGGCGACCGCATCGTCCTGATGCGGCGCGTCGAGACCCGCGCGGGCCGCGTGGCCAACATCACCCTGTAGAGGCGTAACCGATTTACCGGCGGGCAGGTCCCGCCCAACCGAGGCCTGCACCATGAGAGTCCCCGCCGCCGCCCTTGCCGCCGTTCTGGTCCTGACCGGGGCCATGCCCGCCACGGCCCAGACCTGGGAGCCCCGCACACGGACGTGGTCCAGCCACGGCGGCTACGGGTTCAACGGTCAGGCGGACCGGCCCGGCGACTACCGGTGCGATGCCTACTGGGACGCCGGACGGACCGATTGCGGCGCGGCGTGGCGCGACCAGCGCCCCTTCGTCCGTCGTTACAGCAGCCACCCGGGCTATGACGCGCACCCCCGCTACGGCCACGGCGGGTATGGATACGGTCAGGGCCAGACCTACGACTACGGCCAAGGCTACGGCGGGTATGGCGGCTCCGGTCACTATGGCCAACATTCCGCCGGCGAGGGGGTCAGCTACCACGGAGCCTATGGCCGGCCGGATCAGGTCTATCCCGGCTCCGGCCATGGCGGCCAGGTTGGGGCCCGGTACGGTGCCGTTGGCTATCGCGACACCGGCCGCTCGGCCTGGTGCGCCTCACGCTATCGCTCCTACGACCCCGCCAGCGGCTACTACCGGGCGTACTCGGGTCGTCTGGTTTTCTGCGGATAACTCGGGTCATCCGATCACGGATTGGTGGCTAACCGGCGTTCGCCATCTTTCGGACGCACCGCGAACGCCTTGGTCGGTGCGGTCCACGAGGGACCGGTCCAGAGTTCAGGGAGCGCGTCCATGTCCCAGCACAATATCATCGGTTCAGAAGCCTTCGACCGGTCCCCCTTCGTCATCATCCGCTCGGTGAAGACCGGCGGCATGCGGCGGCGGCAGACCCGCACCGCCTTCGCCTTCGTGGCCGGAGCCTGCGCAGCGGTGATCGGCGGAGTCGTGGCGGCCGTCGTCGCCTTCGGCCCGGCGCTCGGTGCCTGAACCCTCCCCTTCAGGGGAGGATCACGCCAACCACACCATCCGGCGCGTCTCGACCGGCTCGCCCCGCGCCTTGCTGAATTGCTTGCGCACCTCGCCCGTATAGAGGAACCCGGCCTTCTCCAGCACCCGGCCGGATGCAGGGTTGTCCGCGAAATGGCCTGACACCAGGGCGCGCTTTCTCCAGCGCCTGCCCGTCCACAACAGTGCCCCTTCCAGGGCCTCTGTTGCGAAACCGCGGCCCCAGTAAGGCCGTCCGATCCAGTAACCGGCCTCCGGTGCCGGATCGGCATCCTCGAACAGACCGATGACGCCCACCGGCCCCAAAGCCTCGTGCTCGATCAGGAAGGTGTTGGCCTTCGCGGGATCCTGCGCCGCCACGGCCACGACGAACGCCTCGGCGTCGTTCGCTCCATAGGGGTAGGGCATCCGCAGGGTCATGCGGCTGATGTCTTCGTCGTTGGCCAGCCGCGCGATGGCGGGGATGTCCTGCGGCGACGGCGCTCTTAGCAGCAGCCGCCGCGTCTCCACGACCGGAGAGGTTTCGATGACGCACATGTTTCCAGCCTCTTCACGGGGTCCGCCTCCTTGGAGGGCTCGGGCGGACTTCGAGGGGGGAAACGAAAACGGGGAGCCTGGTGATCCAGAACTCCCCGCGGAAATAATCCCCTGGTCCGGATCGGCTGCTGTTTGGGGAGCAGCGCGATCCGGGATCCGGTATCGCGCTACTCGGCGGCGAGGGCCTGCTGGTCGTCGTTCGCCGGAATGATCGACACGTAACAACGGCCGTTGGCTTTCTTGGTGAATTTCACCGCGCCGTGCTCGGTGGCGAACAGGGTGTGGTCGCGGCCAAGGCCCACGTTCTCACCCGGGTGGAAGGTGGTTCCGCGCTGGCGCACGAGGATGTTGCCGGCCAGCACGTTCTCGCCGCCGAATTTCTTCACGCCAAGGCGTTTGGAATGGGAGTCGCGACCGTTACGCGACGAACCACCGGATTTCTTGTGAGCCATCTGGGCGCTCCCGTTCTTTTACTGTCTTACGCTTCGGTCGAAGCGTCGGTGTCGGGGGTGGCGGCGGCCTTCTTGGCCGGTGCCTTCTTGGCGGCGGGCTTGGGAGCCTCGGCCTCGACCGGAGCCGCCTCGACGCGGGGAGCCAGGCCCCGGGCGCGCAGGTTGATCTCGGCCTTGGTGGTCAGGTCGACCTTGCCGTCCCACTTGGCGGACTGGCCGGCACCGTCGATGCCCATGATGCGCAGGACCAATTCCATCTGGCGATGGCCGTTGGTCCGGCGGTAGCCCTGACGGCGGGTCTTCTTGAAGATCTTGATCTTCTCGCCCTTGCGGGTCTCGATCAGGGTCGCTGCGACGGTGGCACCGTCGATCAGCGGCGCACCCAGGGTCACGCCCTTGTCGCCGCCCAGCATGAGCACCTGACCCAGGTTGAGGACGTCGCCGGCCGCGCCGTCGAGCTTCTCGACCACGATCGTGTCGCCCGGTTGGACCCGGTACTGCTTGCCGCCGGTCTTGATCACCGCGTACATCTTGAAGCCTTGGCTAACGCAAAAAAGAAGGCGCCCGCCGGGAAGACCCCGCGGGCGAAGAGCGGCGACATATACGGACAGGCCGGTCGGAGTCAACGCGAAAGGCCGCCCCCGGCCGCCAAAACACTGTGCAGGAGGTACGAGGTGGACGGTGTGATAACCACGGGGAAGGCCAGCACCGGCTTCTGGGCCGATCTTGTCGGGGCCAGCGATCGGTGGGGTCGGACAATCCTGTTCGCCACCGTGCTCGGGCGTCTGGCGATTCTCCCTGTCGTGGCCCTGATCTACATCCTTGTCCCCGGCACGACCGGAGAAGGCTATTCCGGCGAACTAACGGACCTGGGCCCCGCCGAACTGGTCGCCGCCCTGTTGGTGGCCCCCCTTGTCGAGAGCCTCATCATTGTCTTTCTGGTCTGGCTGGTCGGCATCCGGCTCGGCGCGCCTGTCTGGCTGACAGCCCTGCTGACGGCGGCCGTTTTCGTCCCGATGCACGGACTGGTGCTGGTCTCGCTCATCATCGCTCCGTTGTTTGCCCTGATGGCTGCGATCCAGATGAACTGGAGACGCAAGGGCCGGGAATGGACGGGCTTCTGGATCATCACGGCGATCCACTTTCTGGGTAACCTGAGCGCGGTTGCACTCACGGCGATCATGCCGGCCCCCTGAAGCAGCCCCCAGGGCGAGGAAAATCCCACGCTACCCTCGACTGTTACAAAGTAACACGGTATAGCCGGGGAATGTCGCCGCCCGATCTCCAGCAGCCGGTTCTCTGGTCCCTTCTCGGGGGCGGATTCGTCGCGGCCTTTCTGCACGCCGCCCTGCCCACCCACTGGCTGCCGTTCGTGCTCGTCGGCCGGGCCCAGCGCTGGAGCCTCGCCCGCAGCCTTCTGGCCGTCTCGGCGGCGGGCCTTGCCCATATCGCCAGCACCGTGGTCGTCGGCAGCCTGATCGTTGCCGCCGGCATGGCGATGGACGGATTGATCGCGGGCTTCCTGCCGTGGCTGTCCGCCCTGCTGCTGTTCGGTTTCGGCACCTTCTATCTGATCCGCTCGATCATCCGGCGACCTGTCATGGCCGGCGGGCCTTCAGAGGATCTGCCCGAGCCTACCGTGTCCCATGCCACCGCCTTCTGGGGACTGGTCGCCGTCATGGCGCTGTCGCCGGGCGAGGTGCTGCTGCCGATCTATATGTCCTCGGCGCAGGAAGGGGTGATGGCCCTGGTCCTGCTGACGCTGATGTTCGCGGTCGGCACGATTCTCGGCATGGCCACCTTCACCGCCCTCGCCCGCGCAGGGGCCTCCATCCTGCGGCTGGAACGCTGGGCGCGGTATGAGGGCGCGATCCTCGGAGTCGCCCTGATCGTGATCGGGTTGGTCATCGTCACGCACCAGCACTAGGGTCCGCACATGGCGGCTCACGACCACGCGCATCACGATCACGATCACCATGACCACGATCATCACGGTCATGGCCATGGGCACAGCCATGGCCACGCCCACGGCCATGCCCACGGGCCGGTCGACACCGGCGACTGGCGCTACGGCGTGGGCCTGCTGGTCAACCTCGCCTTCGTCGCCTGCGAGTTTGGCGCGGGGATCTGGTCAGGCTCCACAGCCCTCATGGCCGACGCCGGCCACAACCTGTCGGACGTTCTGGGACTGGCCATGGCGGGGGGCGCGGCCGTCCTTGCCCGTCGGGTCGCCAGCAAACAGCTGACCTATGGTTTCGGCAAAGCCACCATCCTGGCCGCCCTCGCCAATGCCCTGCTGCTGATTTTCGCCTGCGGAGCCATCGCCTTCGAGGCCGTCCAGCGCCTCGCGGATCCCGCGCCCGTCCAGTCCGGCGTGGTCATGATCGTCGCCGGCATCGGCTTCGTCATCAACCTCGGCACCGCCCTGATGTTCATGCGCGACCAGCACAGCGACCTGAATGCCCGGGGGGCCTATCTGCATATGATGGCCGACGCCGGGGTCTCGATCGGCGTGGTGATCTCGGGCGCGATCATGCTGTTCACCGGCTGGTCGATCCTCGATCCCCTGGTCTCGGTCGTCATCGTGGCGGTGATCCTGTGGGGGACCTGGGGCCTGCTCAAGGACTCTGTCGGCCTCGCCATGGACGCCGCCCCGGCCTCGGTCGACGTGACGGCCGTCCGGCAGGCCCTGTCCGCCCTCCCCGGCGTCCTCTCGGTCCATGACCTGCACGTCTGGAACCTGTCCACCACCAGCACGGCCCTCACCGCCCACCTCGTCCATGACCGCAGCGACCCCCGCGCCCTGCTGGCCGAGGCGCAGGGGCTCGTGAAGTCGAAGTTCTCCATCGGCCATACGACGATCCAGCTCGAAACCGATGTCATGCCCGACTGCCCGGACTGCTAGACCGATCAGCCCTTCCCCCGCTTGCGGGGGAAAGCGGTCCGTCCTTGAGCGAAGCGAGAGCAGGACCGATGGGGGAACTTTCCTGCTGTCGGTGAAGCGTCGCACATCCCCCATCGTCACGCGTGTCGCTTCGCTCCACGACGTGACACTTCCCCCATGAAGAATGGGGGAAGGGCGGGCCCCCTCCATCTTTCGCTTCGTCCTCACGCCCCCTAGATGAGCCCCATGACCGACACCCGCATTCCCGTCACCGTCCTCACCGGCTATCTCGGTGCGGGCAAGACCACCCTGCTCAACCGCATCCTCACCGAGGACCACGGCAAGCGCTACGCCGTCATCGTCAATGAGTTCGGCGAGATCGGCATCGACAACGACCTCGTGGTCGGGGCCGATGAGGACGTGTTCGAGATGAACAACGGCTGCGTCTGCTGCACGGTGCGCGGCGACCTGATCCGCGTCGTCGCCGGTCTCATGAAGCGCCAGAAGCCCGGCGCACCCGCATTCGACGCCATCATCGTCGAGACCACCGGCCTCGCCGACCCCGGCCCGGTGGCCCAGACCTTCTTCGTCGACGAGGACGTCAAGGCGAAGACCAGACTGGACAGCGTCACCGCCCTGGTCGACGCCCGCCACGTCATGGCCCGGCTAAACGACTCGAAAGAGGCCCGCGAACAGGTCGCCTTCGCCGACCGTATCATCCTGAACAAGGTCGACCTCGCCTCGGAAGACGAACTGGTCGCGGTGGAACAGCGGCTGCGCGCCCTGAACCCGCTGGCCCCCATCACCCGGGCCGAACGGGCCAATGTCCCCCTCGATCAGGTGCTGGGTCTCGGGGGCTTCGACCTCGAGCGCATCCTCGACATCAACCCCGAGTTCGCCAATCCGGCGCACGGCGAGGCCGGCCACGTCCATGACGAACACTGCGGCCATGACCACCACGGTCACGACCATGCCCACGACCACCATGACCATGACCATGACCATGACCACAGCCATGGTGCCCGCGGCCATGACCACGGCGACGACATCAAGGGCATCTCCCTGTCGCTGGACCGCCCGATGAACGGCGTGCGCTTCACCCAGTGGCTGGACCAGCTTCTGGGCCAGCAGGGCCAGAACATCCTGCGCGCCAAGGGCATCATCGACGTCCAGGGCGAGGACCGCCGTCTGGTCTTCCAGGCCGTCCACATGATCCTCGAGGGCGACCTGCAGCGCGCCTGGGGTCCCGAGGAACGCCGCTGGAGCCGCGCCGTCTTCATCGGCCGCGACCTCGACGAGGCCGCCCTGAAAGCCGGGTTCGATGCCTGCGCGGCTTGAAAGTAAGGCAGTTTTGCCTTACTTTCTGTAAGTGAGAAGCCCCATGGTTACCCTGACGCTGACCGCCAAGAACCAGCTGACCCTCCGCAAGGAGGTCGTCAAACATCTCGGTCTCAAGCCGGGTGACAAGGTCGAGGCCGAGCTGCGTCCCGACGGTCGCGTCGAACTGACCGCACCGAAGCCAAAGACGGGGCACATTTCGGATGCCTTTGGCATCATCAAGGTCAAACCCGGCACGCCGCATCTGAGCATTGATGACATGAACGAGGTCATCGCCGAAGGCTGGGCGGAAATGGGTCGTCGCGGTCTTTGAGGCTCGCTCCCGATACCAATGTCCTTGTGCGCGTCGTGATGAATGATGACGCCGAGCAGGCTGAGATGGCCCGTCGCTCTCTGGCCGACGCCGAGGCCATCTATTTCACCCTGCCCGCGCTCTGCGAGACGGCCTGGGTCCTGAAAAAATTCTACGGTGCCTCACGCGAGGAAATCGCTCTGGCCATCCGGGCGCTCACGGGAGCCAGCAGTGCTGTTTTCGACGTCGGGGCGGTCTTGGCCGGGCTGGGCCTGCTGGATACAGGGGGCGACTTCGCCGATGGCGTCATCGCGGCGGCCGGGATCGGTATGGGCGCTGAGGCTTTCCTGACGTTCGACAAGGCAGCGGCAAAGCGACTGGCCGATGCCGGTATTCCTGTTCGGCACCCCCTCTAGAGATCGGCACACCCATGCCCAAATCCATCCTTGTCGTCGGGGCCTCGCGCGGCCTCGGTCTCGGCCTCGTCGCCGAGCATCTGAAGCGCGGCTGCGACGTCATCGCCACCGTCCGCAAGCCCGCGGATGAACCTGCCCTCAAGGTCCTGCCGGGGACTGAACGGCTGACGATCCACCATCTGGACGTGACGTCGGACGCCGACATCGCGCGGTTGGCCGCCGACCTGCCCGGACCAATCGACGTCGTCTTCATCAACGCCGGTGTCTCCGGTCCCCGCAGCGTGACCGGGGCCAGTCCCGATGAACTGAACGCGGTGATGCAGGCCAATGTCTTTGGCCCCATCCGGCTGGCGCACGCCTTGAGCGACAAGGTCCGCGAACAGACCGGCGTGTTGGCCCTGATGTCCAGCATCATGGGCTCCATCGGCGAGAACACCTCCGGCGGCATGGAGGTCTATCGCGCCACCAAGACGGCCCAGAACAGTTTTGCCCGCAGCCTGTGGCTTGGTTCGGCCCGCAGTCGCGGCGTCACGGTCCTGTCGATCCATCCCGGTTGGGTGAAGACCGACATGGGCGGCGCAGGAGCCGACATCGACGTGCAGACCAGCGCCACCGGCATGGCCGATCAACTGGCTGCCCACGCCGGCTCCCATGCCCATCGCTTCATTGACTACAGCGGACGCGAGATCGCGTGGTAACGCACCCGGCATGACCTCCTTCGCTTTCGACGCCCAGATCACCTCCGCCCATTTCGATGCCTCCGGAGCCGTCTTCGCCCTCGGCGACGGTTCGGTCCGGTTCGAGGACGGGACCTTCGATGCAGTCCACGACGGGGCCATCCTGTGCGCCGCGGTCCACCCGTCGGGTGCCGGGCTGGTCACGGGTGGCGACGACGGCCGGGTGATCTGGAGCCGCAAGGGGGAGGCCGGCCTGCTGGCCGAGGTCCGCGGGCGCTGGATCGACGCCATCGACGCCTCGCCGGACTCGAAGCTGATCGCCTTCTCGGCCGGAAAGACGCTGTCCGTGATCGATGCGACCGACGCCGCCTTCCGCCGCGACTTCCGCCATGACCAGACCGTGTCCGGGGTCGCCTTCGATCCCAAGGGCCGACGGATCGCCACCTCGACCTATGGCGGGGCCTGTCTGTGGTTCGCCCGTATCGCCGACCAGAAGCCCGTGAAACTGACCTGGGCGGGTTCGCACACGGGCGTGGCCTTCTCGCCGGACGGGGCCTTTGTCGTCACCACCATGCAGGATGCCCAGCTGCACGGCTGGCGGCTGAAGGATGCGAAGAACATGCGGATGGGCGGCTACCCGTCCAAGATCCGCTCCATGACCTTCCTGTCGAAGGGAGCCCTGCTGGCCACTTCGGGGGCCCAGGGGGCCGTACTCTGGCCGTTCGCCGGATCGAACGGCCCGATGGGGCGTGAGGCGTCCGAGATCGGCTTCGACGACAGCACCCTGGTGACCCGCGTCGCCTCCAGCAATCCGCACGGGCGTCTCGCGGCTGGCCTTGCCGACGGCCGCGTCTGGGTCGCGGACCCCGCCGGTCAGGGGCTGAACTTCATCAAGGCGGAGAAGGGCTCGCCCATCGTGGCCCTCGCGCTCAGCCCCGACGCCACGCGCGTCGCCTGGGCGGACGAGGACGGCCAGGCCGGAGTGGCCTCGGTCGCCTTTGACTGATTCCCGGGGACGGGACACCCTCTTGCGCGCCCGCCCCGCCTGACCAACACTCCGCCCGGGGAGGACTGGATGACCGACGAAGTGCCGCCGCGCCGCAAGGGCCGGCCGATCCTGATCGCCCTGCTGATCCTGGCCTTGCTCCCCCTTGGCGGGGTCATCCTGCATGTAGTGGTGCCGCCGCCCCTGACGGTGTTGATGGCGCAACAGTTGCTCGCGGGCCGGGGGCTCGACTACCGCTGGCGCGGGCTGAACGACATCTCGCCCCATCTGGTGACCTCGGCCATCGCCTCGGAAGACGCCCGCTTCTGCAGCCATGGGGGCTTCGACTTCGAGGCCATCGAACGGGCGCTCAAGGCCAATGAAAATGGCGGCCGGGTGCGGGGCGGATCCACCATCAGCCAGCAGACCGCCAAGAACGTCTTCCTCTGGCCGGGGCGCGACTGGGTCCGCAAGGGGCTGGAGGCCGGCTACACGGTCCTGATCGAAACGGTCTGGTCCAAGCGCAGGATCATGGAGGTCTATCTGAATGTCGCCGAGATGGGCCCCGGCATCTACGGGGCCGAGGCAGCCGCCCGTCACTGGTTCGGCAAGTCGGCCGCCGACCTGACCCCGCGCGAGGCCGCCCGGATCGCCACCATCCTGCCTTCGCCTCGGCGCTACAAGGCGGCCAACCCGGGTCCCTACGTCCGCCGGCGGGCCGCCCGCGTCCAGGCCAGTGCCCGGGTCGTGCGCAACGAGGGCCTGGCCGCCTGCGTCCTGCGCTGAGCCCCGTTAACCGTCCGCCGAGGTCTAAGACTTAACCTCGATCCCCTATTCCCGAGCAACTGCGGCCTGCGACCCGGGCCGCGCGGAACAGGGAGGCGGTACCATGACGATCACGACCCGTGCGGCGCGCCACCTGCTCCGGATCGTCCGCCGGTTCGCATCCGATGTGCGCGGCAACGTCGCCATGATGTTCGCCCTCATCCTGCCGGTGCTGGTGCTGGCGACCCTGGGGGGAGTCGACATCTACCGGGCTTCGTCCGTGCGGATGAACCTGCAGGATGCGCTGGACGCCGCCACACTGGCCGCCGCGCGGTCGACCGCCACCTCCAATGAGGACCTGACCGAGATCGGCCTGGCGGCACTCGAGGCCAATCTCGCCCCGTACAGCGAGATCACCCTGCTGCCCGACCAGACAAGCTTCACCCTTGACGACAACTCGACCGTCATCGGCGTGGCCCGCGTCAACGCCAACACCCTCGTGGCGAACATCTTCCTGCCCCCCTACGGCCAGTTCTTCGACGACCAGCTGCCGATCAACAGCCGGTCCGAGGTCAACCGATCATCCAAGAATATCGAGGTCGGGCTTGTGCTCGACATCACCGGGTCCATGGGCACCCAGGACATGATCGATCTGAGGGCGGCCGCGACACAACTGGTCGATATCGTCGTCCAGCCCGTCCAGAGCCCCTACACCACCCGCATGGCGATCATCCCCTATTCGGTCGCGGTGAACCTGGGCTCATCACGGGCCGGCAGCGCGCGGGGCACCCCGGTGCAGTCGCGTCCCATCACCAACGCCGCCTGGATGACGGGCTCGGAGATCAACATCAGCAACATTACCCGGGCCAGCCCGGGCGTCGTTACCACCTCGAGCAACCACGGTCTCAGCACCAACGACTACGTCTGGATCTCGGGCGTCGACGGCATGCGCAAGGTCAACGACAAGGCCTATCGGGTGGTCAGACTTTCCAACACCACCTTCTCGCTGAAGTCCTGGAACGGCTCGTCCTGGAAGAACGTCAACACCACCTCGAACAACGGCTACTGGGAGTATGACTCCAGCAGCGGGGACGTCGCTCGCGAATGCCTTGTCGCGGACTGCACCGTCGTGATCACCTCGGCCGGGCACGGCATACCGGCGACCACCACCGACGCCGGCACCACCCTGCCGGGCACAGTCTACATCACCGACGTCGACGGCATGACGCAGATCAACGACAGGGCGTTTGAGATCGCCAATGTCACGACCAACACCTATTCCCTGGTCGGCGCCCGGGGTGCCGACACCGACGCCTACACATCCGGCGGCAAGTCGTGGTGCGGGCAGGACGGCTGCCAATGGCGCGCGTTCCGGCGAGCATCCAACAACGCGATGACGGCCTATCCCATCACCAGCTGCGTAACCGAGCGGATCGGGGACGAGAGCTACACCGGGGTCGCGCCGTCGACGGCTGGCGTCGGTCGCCACTACGCCCTGAGCGACGTCTGTCCCTCGGCCACCATCCAGCCCCTGAGCAGCAACATCTCGACGCTGAAAAGCAAGATCAGCGGACTGACGTCAGACGGCGCGACGGCGGGCCATATCGGGCTGGCGTGGGGCTGGTACACGGTCGCGCCGACCTTCAACAGCCTGTGGTCGGGCAGTGCCGCCAATCCCTATAACGCCACCGAGACCATCAAGGCGGTTATCCTGATGACGGACGGTGATTTCAACACGCCCTACTGCACCGGTCTGGTGGCCCAGCTCGTCTGCGACGCCACCAACGGGAACTCCTTCGCCCAAGCGACCGAGCTTTGCACGGCGATCAAGGACGCCGGGGTGGTGATCTATACCGTCGGCTTCGGGGTACCCTCCACCGGCGGGGCCGCGACCTTCCTGGCCAGCTGCGCCACCAGCAGCGACCACGCCT
This sequence comes from Brevundimonas sp. R86498, assembly GCF_044598075.1. GTDB lineage: Bacteria > Pseudomonadota > Alphaproteobacteria > Caulobacterales > Caulobacteraceae > Brevundimonas. The sequence continues at coordinate 3,371,160 of NZ_CP139004.1, forward strand.
TCCTGCCCAACAGCGGGGCCAATCTGACCGAGAGTTTCGCGGCCATCGGCCGTGACATCACCCGCCTGAGGATCAGCCGATGATTGCCATGTCCATTGCCGTCGGCGGCATCGCGGCCGCCACCACCCGCTTCGAACAGAGCGCCATCCGCACCGCCAACGCGCCCCTCGACAACCTCGAGAACGAGACGGTCGAGCGCATCGAGGCCGAGACCGCCCTGTCCGCCAATGTCGCGGTCCTGCGCACGACCGACGAGATGACCGGCACCCTGCTGGACATGTTCGCCTAGGCTGCGGCCGACCCGGCCTCATTGACCTTGGGCGGCAGGGCGAACAGCCCTGCGAACCGGACCAGGGCCTCGCGGTCGCCCTCGACCGAGAGGGCCCCCGCTGTTTCCAGTGCCGCCAGCGACTGACCGCCATAGACCAGACCGGCCAGGGCCGGCGGAGCCCCGGTCACGGTCACCTCGGCCGATCCGGCCTCGCCGCGTTCGATCTGCAGCGCGCCGTCAATCACGCGGGCCGTGAACCGGTCCTCGCCGAAGCGGAAGCCGACCGTGACCGCCACCCCGGCCGCCCGCTCAGGCCTGAACATGGTCTGGAACGACATCATCATCGAGATGGCGCTCAGCGGCAGGGTAGGATCGTGAAGCGGCGAGCGGGCCGCCCACATCCCCAGCATCCCGAACACCGGCCGGATCTCCCGGCCCCAGTCGGTCAGATCATAGACCTGGACGGAGGCGGGGGGCGGCAGGCGCAGACGCTGCACCACCCCCGAGGCCTCCAGCGCCTCAAGCTTCTGGCTCAGCACATTCGCGCTGATGCCCGGCAGGCTGGCTCTCAGCTCGCCGAACCGGCGCGGGCCAAACATCATCTCCCGTATGACCAGCAGGGCCCAGCGTTCGCCGATCAGGTCGAGGGCATGGGCCGCGCCACAGGCGTCATCGTAGCGCCGCGCCGATCGCGGCACCGAAGAGTTGGTTATTTTTTCTAACTTCATGGTTGCCATATGTAACGCCTGCCGGTAGGAGTCGCAATGTCGACGGCCCATTCAGACGCCCGCCAGGAAGGAAGCCCGATGTCCCGCATGATCTTCGTCAACCTGCCGGTTTCCGATCTGGCCCGGTCGGTCGCCTTCTATGAAGCGGTCGGGGCGACGAAGAATCCGGCGTTCAGCGACGACACCGCCGCCTGTATGGTCGTGTCCGACACCATCTTCGTGATGCTGCTGACGCATCCGAAGTTCGCCAGCTTCACCGCGCGGACCATCGCTGACCGCTCGACGGTCCAGGCCATGCTGTGCCTGTCCTGCGACAGCAAGGCGGCCGTTATGGACCAGCTCGCGGCGGCCACGGCGGCGGGCGGCACGCCCGATCCGACGCCGGAACAGGACTACGATGGCTTCATGTATGGCCGCAGCTACGAAGACCCGGATGGCCACATCTGGGAAATCATGTGGATGGACCCGGCCGCCGCCCGGCAGGGCGCCGCCGCCCACGAGACCGCCTGACCTTGAACCGCCGCCAGAAAGCGGCAGCGTCCCGAAGGAGAATACAGATGGCCTATGTTTCCGGCTTCCTCATCCCTGTGAAAAACGCGGACAGGGATCGCTACATCAAGTCGGCCGAAGTCAGCTGGCCCATCTTCCAGAAATACGGGGCTCTCGAGCAAGTCGAAACCTGGGGCGTCGACGTTCCGCCCGGCAAGCTCACCGGCTTCGACCTCGCGGTGAAGCTCGAGGACGGCGAGGCCGTCGTCTTCTCGTGGATCAAATGGCCGGACAAGGCCACGGCCGAAGCCTGTTTCGCCACCATGGAGACCGACCCCGCCTGGAAGGACATGGACATGCCCTTCGACGGCAAGCGCATGATGTGGGGCGGCTTCGAACCGGTGTTCGAGAGCTGACGCACCCGGGCCCGACCGGGCCCGGTCCCCCTACTCCCGCCGGTCGGCGCTCGCCGCCCGCGCCGGACCAAACTCCGAGCCAGGCTTCCATTCGGGCCAGTCGCGGCTGTTGGCCAGGCTGGCTCCCAGTGCCCGGTAAACCTCCAGGTCCTGGATCTGGCCGGCATAGTCCCAGTCGGCCGACCATTCGTCGTCGGCCTGGTGATAGCGCCGGGCGGTGTACTCATCCCGGGCGGCGATGCGCGGGGTCACCGGCTCGTCCACGAAGTCACCGCTGCTCTTCGCATAGGCCATGGGCACGCCCCGCTTGGCGAGGGGGAAGTGGTCACTGCGGAAATAGATGCCGGCGGCCACATTGGTGTCCGGCTGGACCGTCCGTCCCTGGGCTTCCACGATCGCCCCCATCCGCTCGTCGAAGTCCGACTGGCCGTAGCCGACGATGCCGAAGCCCGCCGTCCGGCCATAGACATTGGCCGAGTCCATGTTCACGCCGCCGACCGTGGTTTCCAGCGGGTAGAGCGGATTGGCTGCATAGAATTCCGACCCCAGCAGCCCGCTCTCCTCGGCGGTGAAGCCGATGAAGACCAGCGACCGCTCCGGCCGCGGCCCGGCCCCGAACACCCGCGCCAGCTCGATCAGCCCGGCGATGCCCGAGGCATTGTCGACCGCCCCGTTGAAGATGGCGTCGCCGTCGGCATCGGGCGTCCCGACGCCGATGTGATCCCAGTGTCCGGTATAGAGGAAGGTCTCGTTCGGCCGGGTCGTCCCGGTCAGACGGCCGACGATGTTGTGGGTCTCGATCCGCTCGGAGGCGACGTCAAAGCTCACGGTCATCGCCGCGCCCGTCAGGGTCACCGGCTGGAAGTCGCGGCGGCGCGCCTGGACCTTCAGCGCCTCGAAATCCAGCCCGGCGCGCTCGAACATCCCAACCGCGATGTCCCGCTGGATCCAGCTCTCCATCGGCACCCGCTCGTCGGCATTGTCGCGCACGATGTCGAACGTCGGCCCGGTCCAGCTGTTACGGACCGTGGCCCAGCCATAGGAGGCCGGAGCGTTTTCGTGGACAATGATGACGCCCGCCGCCCCCCGACGCGCCGCCTCCTCGTACTTGTAGGTCCAGCGTCCGTAGTAGGTCATCGCCCGGCCGCCGAAGGTGTCCAGCGCCGGCTCCTCGAAGTCGGCGTCATTGACCAGCACGACCAGGATCTTGCCGGTCATGTCCTGACCCTTGAAATCGTCCCAGTCCCGCTCAGGCGCAGTAATCCCGTAGCCGACGAACACCAGCGGGGCCCCGTTCAGCACGACCTCGCTCTGGCCGGGCCTCCTGGTCGAAACGACGATCTGCTCGCCCTGATCGAGGGCTTGCGTCCAGTCCCCGATCGTCAGCCGTGCCTCGACCCCCGAGGCTGTAAACCGGTTCAGCGCGACCGCCTGGGTCCAGCCGCCGTTCGCGCCCCCGGGCTCCAGCCCTGCGGCCGCAAACTGCGCCGAGACATAATCGATCACCTTCTGCTCGGCGGGCGTTGCAATGCCCCGGCCCTCGAAGTCGTCGGCCGACAGGATGCGGATGTGTTCGGACAGGCGGGCGGCCTCGAAGCCCGGGGTCTGGGCCAGGGTGCCCGACGACAGGGCCAGTCCGGCAAACAGGGCAGCAGCGGCAGTGAGCAGGCGCATGGGCGAACCTTCTGTTGGCGACGACAGCAGGTTAGGGCGAGGATGACCGGGTGTCGATCACTGCGCGGCCCTGTCCGGGCCGGCACCGTTCCGCCCACGAAAAAGCCCGCCGGGCAAACCCGGCGGGCTGTGTTTTCAACCGTCGCAGCAGGTTCTAGTGGGCGACGCCCTTCCAGATGCGGCGATAGCTGGCGTAGGTCAGGCCGGCGAAGATCGCCAGAAAGGCCAGAACCCCGACGCCCGACTGCTTGCGCTCCGTCGCCTTGGGATCAGAGGCCCAGGCGATGAAGGCCGCGACGTCCTTGGACATCTGGTCGACGGACGCTTCGGTGCCGTCATCGAAGGTGACCTGACCGTCCATCAGCACCTGGGGCATGGCAATGAAGCCACCCGGCGGGACGCTGTCGTGATCCCCGTCCCAGAAGGGCGTCATGTCCCCGGCCATATACGGGTTGTAGTACTGGCCCGGATTGATCCGCAGGCCCGCCGGCGGCTCGCCGTAGCCGCTCAGCAGCGAGTAGATGTAGTCGGCACCGCCGTGGCGTGCCTTGGTCATGACCGACAGGTCCGGGGGATAGGCCCCGCCGTTGGCGGCGGCACCGGCCGTGCGGTTGGCCCAGGGGCTGGGGAACTTGTCCGCCGCAATGCCCGGACGCATGATCGGCTCGCCCGTCTCGGTGTCGATATCGGCGATCTGGGCCTCGGCGGCCAGGGCCCGGACGAACCGGTTGGCCGCGGGGCTTTCGGCATGCGGATCATAGAACGGCCCGCCCTTCTCGCCGAGCGTCCGGAAATGCATCAGATCCATGCTGTGACAGGCCGAGCAGACCTCGCGATAGACCTTGTAGCCGCGCTGCAACTGCGCCTGGTCGAAGGTGCCGAAAGGCCCGTCGAACGAGAAGCCACCCGAGCGCGGGTGTTTTGCGCCGCCGGCGGCCAGCGCCGGCGAGGTCACGCCGACGGCCAGAACGACCGCGACCGAAAGGATCAGTTTGCGAATGGAAAGCGTCATCGCGATCAGCCCTTCTTCTCGGCGTCGGCAGGAACAGCACCGCTCATGGCCCCTGAACCGGACAGCACAGGTTCGGAAATCGACAGCGGGATCTTCAACGGCGTCTCACGCAGACCCACAAGCGGCAGGATCACAGCGAAGAAGGCGAAGTAGTAGAGCGTCGAAAGGCGCGTCAGCCACAGGTAGCTGTTCAGTTGCCCGTCAACGAGGAAGAAGCTGGGCATGCCCGGGACGACCGGCGCGTCCGGCAGCTGGGCACCGCACCAGCCCAGCAGCAGGCCGTTCACGACAAAGATCATGTAGAAGATCTTCATGGTCGGGCGATAGCGCATCGACCGCACCTTGGAGGTGTCCAGCCACGGCAGGACGAACAGGATGCCGATGGCCGCGAACATGGCCACCACGCCGCCGAACTTGTCCGGAATGGCGCGCAGGATGGCGTAGAACGGCAGCATGTACCACTCGGGGACGATGTGCGCCGGCGTCACCAGCGGGTTGGCGGGGATGTAGTTGTCGGCGTGACCCAGGGCGTTGGGCATGAAGAACACGAACACCGCGAACATCATCAGGAAGATGATCAGGGCGAAGCCGTCCTTGACCGTATAGTACGGGTGGAAGGGGACCGTGTCCTTCTTCTCGCGCTCCTTGGGGATCAGGATCCCGACCGGATTGTTCTGTCCGGCGGTGTGCAGCGCCCACAGGTGCAGCACGACCACGCCGAAGATCACGAACGGCAGCAGATAGTGCAGCGAGAAGAAGCGGTTCAGCGTCGCATTGTCGATTGCCGGACCACCGCGCAGCCAGATCAGGATGGGCTCACCGATCATCGGGATGGCCCCGACCAGGTTGGTGATCACCTCGGCACCCCAGTAGGACATCTGGCCCCACGGCAGGACGTAGCCGAGGAAGGCCGTGGCGATCATCAGGAAGAAGATGATGCAGCCCAGGATCCAGATCATCTCCCGCGGTGCCTTGTAGGAGCCGTAGTAGAGGCCGCGCAGCATGTGGATATAGACGGCCACGAAGAACATCGACGCGCCGTTGGAGTGGACGTAGCGGATCAGCCAGCCGCCGTTCACATCCCGCATGATGCGCTCGACCGAGGCGAAGGCCATGGCGGTGTTCGGCTGGTAGTGCATCGCCAGGAAGATACCCGTCGCGATCTGGGTCACCAGGCAGATGCTGAGGATCGCGCCGAAGGTGTACCAGTAGTTCAGGTTCTTCGGCGTCGGCAGGGCCAGATAGTCCGCGCCGAAACGGACGATCGGCAGCCGGGTGTCCAGCCACTTCTCGATGCCGCTCTTGGGAACGTAGGTGGATTCGTGTCCGCTCATCTTCTGTGCTCTCAGCCGATCCGGATGGTGGAGCCGGCGGTGAATTCATACTCCGGCACCACGAGGTTCAGGGGCGCGGGTCCTTTGCGGATCCGGCCCGAGGCGTCGTAGTGGGAGCCGTGGCAGGGGCAGAACCAGCCGCCGTAATCACCCGATCCGAAGGTCGGGATACAGCCCAGGTGGGTACAGCTGGCCAGAACGACCAGCATGGCCTCGTGGCCCGGCTTGGTCCGCTCGGCGTCCGTCTGGGGATCCTTCAGGTCGGAGGCGTTGTCGTCGGCGATCACCTTCTGGAGCTCGGCCGCACTGCGGTTGCGCAGGAACACCGGCTTGCCCTGCCAGGTGATGACGATCTGCATCCCTTCCTGGACCTTGGAGGTGTCGAACTCGGTGGTCGACAGGGCCAGGGTATCGGCCGCCGGGTTCATGGAGTTGATCAGGGGCCAGGCCACCATCACCCCCGCACCCGCCGCTGCGGCACCGGCCGCGATATGGATGAAGTCCCGGCGGGTTGCCTCGCCTTCGGGGGTCTCGTTCGTCACGACCAATTCGGCCACGTCTCACCTCTGAAATACTCGGTCACGGACCGTCACAGGGCGGTTCGCGCGCGAGAAAAGTGTCTAGCGCAACAGCGGAAGAAAGACCCGGCCTGGTTTTGCGGCTCATCGCCGCAAGATGCTGACGCTTCTTGAGAAGCGGTCGCACACAGAGCCGCGACAAGCCCCCGGCCCACGCGTATGCAGGGCCTTAGAATGCGTCTCGCCCTTTTTCAACCAGCCATTCCCCAGAACGTCGGTGCCTGCATCCGGCTTTCGGCCTGTTTCGGCGTCGAACTGCATGTGATCGAGCCCACGGGCTTCGCTTTCGACGACCGGGCGATGAAGCGTGCGGCGCTCGATTACGGCCCCCTGTCGCACATGACGCGGCATGCCGACTGGGACGCTTTTCAGGCCGTGCGTGGCACCGGCCGACTGGTCCTGTTCACCACCCGCGGCGCGACCCCGCTGACAGGCTTTACCTTCAGACCGGATGACACCCTTCTGTTCGGCAGCGAGACCTCGGGCGTGCCCGACAGCGTCCATGCCGTCGCCGACGCCCGGGTCTTCATCCCGATCCAGCCCGAGGCCCGGTCGCTGAACCTGTCGGTCAGCGCCGGCATCGGGCTGTTCGAGGCCCTGCGTCAGGCGGGCTGAGCGTCGGGATTTAGCTGGATCATGCGCAGGTTCAGCAGGGCCGCGATCGTCACCCAGCCCAGATAGGGCAGCAACAGCAGCGCCGCGAACGGCCGCAACGGCCAGAACAGGGCGATGACCACCACCAGCGACAGCCACAGCAGGCCGACGTCGATCAGGGCCAGATCCATCCGCCGCCGGCCGAAGAACAGCCACGACCAGCCGGCGTTCAGGACCAGCGAGACGACATAGGCGGCAAAGACGAGCGGCTCTCCTGTCCCCGCGACTTCCCACACCAGCCAGCCCGCCCAGGCATTGATGGCGAAAAGAAAGCCCCAGACGATCGGAAAGGCCAAATTCGGCGGGGTCCAGCCGGGCTTTTTGAGACCGGCGTACCAGACGCCGGGCTTGAACATCCCCCCGCTTGAGGCGGCGACAAAGTTCAGGGCGACGAAAACGCCGACCGCGATCCACATGCGGGTGTCCATGACCCCAGTCTAGGCCAAAACACCGGCAAACGCGCGCCCGATCTGCCTAGACGAGGCGCAGGATCATATAGACCAGGCCACCGACAATCGCCGCCCCGGCGGGATAGGCAAGGCAGCCGATCGTGCGGATCAGACCGGGGCGGCGGGCGGGCGCTTGTGTGGGCTGGGTCATGCATCCGCCATGGCCGGGCCCGGCTCCGGCCGCCAGCGGCGCCAGTGTCGCAGACCCCCGCCCCCTGCCTCTACAGACTGACCCTGCCCCCTCGTCGCGCGTTATGTCTCTCGGATCAGTCACTGGAGGCTCCATGGAATACATCCTGCTGAATGCCCTGCCGATCGCCGTGGCGACCGCCGCCGGCCTCATCGCCGGTCTGGTGTTCCGGGCCGGGGCCACGCGGATCGGAGGACCCCGATCCGGAGCCGTCACCGGCCTCGCCCCCGGCCCCCTTGCCGTGATCGCCCTCGCCGAGGCCTGGCTGGCGGCGATTCTGGCCGGTGCCCTGATCCTCGCCCCGTCGGAGGCCGGGGCCTGGACCATGGCGCTGGGCAGCGCCGTGGTCATCTGGATCGGCTTCGTCGTCCCGGCCACCGTCGTGAACCACGTCCATCGCGGGCTGTCGGCCCCGGCCATGGCGATCGACGCCGGGGCATGGCTGGTTGTCATGCTGGTTCAGGCCGTTGTCCTGAAGAGTATCGGCCTCGTCCCGCCCAACGGCTGAAGGCGACCTGCGACCCGGCGACCCTGTTCGTCAGGGGCCGGCTCGGTCATGATGGTCCCGGCCGGGCACCCCGGCGGAGGACTGCGCCATGTCCCTGTTCCAGGTCATCTATGCCTCGCGCCCCTTCGGCTACGATCAGGGCATGCTCAATGGCATCCTGGCCGACGCCCGCCGCTGCAACGAACGCGACGGGATCACCGGCTCGCTGGTCTGTCGCGACGACCTCTATCTGCAGTTGCTGGAAGGCCCGGCCGACCTCGTCACCGCCGCCTTCGAACGCATCGCCAGGGACGACCGGCATCTGGAGGTCCGGCGGCTGCTGGCCGGCCCGGCCGCCAAACGGATCTTCCCCGACTGGGCCATGCGCCACGATCCGGCCCGGTCATGGATGTGGACCCCCGATCAGGTCGCCGACGGGGCCCCCGAACGGGCCGGTCGCGCCGAGGTGCTGGGCGTGTTCCAGCGCATCGCCGCCGAGGCCGGCCTCTGAGCAAACTCAGTCGGGACTGCCCGCCGCGGCAATCACGGCCAGGCTGGGTCGATCGCCCGCCTTCGACGCCGCCACCGCCTCGGTCGCCCGCATGACCCGCAGGATGTTCTCGCCTGCCAGCTTGCGGATGTCGGCCTCGCTCCAGCCCGCCGCCATCAGGGCCGCCAGGATGCGCGGATAGGCGTCAACGCCCTCCACCCCCTCGGGCAAACTCGAGATCCCGTCGAAATCGCCGCCCAGCCCGACATGGTCGATCCCCGCCACGTCGCGGACGTGCTGGATATGGGCCACCACATCGGCCTGCGTCGCATCGGGGCGCGGGTTCGCCTCCGCCCAGGCGGTCAGCCGCGGATCGGCGGGCGTCGCCCCCGGCGACACGCCCAGTCGCCCGGCCTCGGCTTCCATTCGCTTCGTCCAGTCCACCTGGGCGCTGCTGATGAAGCCCGGCACGAAGGTCACCATCACCACCCCGCCGTCCGCCGCCATCTGCGACAGGACGCTGTCGGGCACATTGCGCGGATGGTCCGTCACCGCCCGGGCCGAGGAGTGCGAGAAGATCACCGGGGCCTCGGACACCCGCATGGCGTCGACCATGGTCTCTTCCGAGACGTGACTGAGATCGACCAGCATCCCCAGCCGGTTCATCTCACGCACCACATCCTCGCCAAAGGGCGACAGGCCGCCCCATTTCGGGGCGTCCGTGGCGCTGTCGGCCCAGGTCGTGGTCCTCGAATGGGTCAGGGTCATGTAGCGCACCCCCGCCTCATGAAACTCGCGCAGCAGGCCCAGCAAATCGGCGATCGAATAGCCGCCCTCGATCCCCATCAGGCTGGCGATCTTCCCGGCCCCATGGATCTGGACCACATCGGCTGCCGTCGTGGCCAGTTCGAAGGTCTCCGGGTGGGCCGCGACCATGCGACGGACCACATTGACCTGTTCAAACGTGGCCTTGGCCGCGTCCACGGGCGTCAGGTTTGCGGGGACATAGACGGACCAGAACTGCCCGCCCACGCCACCGGCGCGCAGCCGCGGAATGTCCGTGTGCAGCCGGGTACTGTCATCCAGATTGGTGGTCAGGTCGACCGCATAGGGATCACTGCCATAGCCCTGCCGCAGCGCCCACGGCAGGTCGTTGTGCCCGTCGATCAGCGGGGTCCCCTCCAGGATGCGCAACGCCCGCGCCTCACCGGCGTCCTGGGCTGAGGCCGGCAGGGCCAGGGCGAGCATTGAGACCGCGAGCAGACAACGACGAAACATGGAGACCCCCCTGGAACTGGACGGTCACCGTGACCGACGCTTCCGCACGAGTAAAGCGGCGCATTGGCGACGGCCGTTTCGCATGCCACCCTGCGCGCTCCTCCCCTGCACTCATGGTTTCCCTCATGCCCTCCGGACTGGCGGCCCTGCTCGACGACGTGGCCGCGATCGCCAAACTGGCCGCCACCTCCCTGGACGACGCCAGCGCGGCCGCCGGCAAGGCAGGCTCCAAGGCGGCCGGGGTCGTCGTCGACGACGCCGCCGTAACCCCCCGCTATGTCACGGGCCTGTCCCCGGCCCGCGAACTGCCGATCATCTGGAAGATCGCCCTGGGGTCTGTCCGCAACAAGCTGCTGATCCTCCTGCCCGCCGCCCTGATTCTCAGCGCCTTCGCGCCCTGGGCGATCACACCCATTCTTATGCTGGGCGGGGCCTATCTGGCCTTCGAGGGGGCAGAGAAGCTGATGGAGGCCTTCGGCGGCGGCCACCACGACACGGCTGAGGAGGCCACGGGCGATCCGGCGACGCTGGAGGCGACCAAGGTGGCCGGGGCCATCCGCACCGACCTGATCCTGTCGGCCGAGATCATGGCCATCTCCCTGGCCGATGTCGCCGACCAGCCCATCCTCACCCAGGGTCTGGTGCTCGCGATCGTGGGCCTCGCCATCACCGCTGGCGTCTACGGCGTCGTCGGCCTGATCGTGAAGATGGACGACATTGGCCTGCACCTCGCCCAGGGCCGGTCCAACGCCCTGCAGGGTCTCGGACGCGGTCTGGTCAAGGGCATGCCGGTCGTGATGTCGGCCATCGCAACCATCGGCATGGCCGCCATGCTGTGGGTCGGCGGCGGCATTCTGGTGCATGGTGCGCACACCTTCGGCGTCGTCTGGCCGGAAGACATCATTCATCACGCCGCCGTGGCGACCGCGGCCGTCCTGCCGTTCGGACAACCGGTCGTGGAATGGCTGGTCACCGCCCTCGGCGCGGCGATCGTCGGCATCCTCGTCGGCGGCCTGCTGGCCGTGATCGTGCACCAGATCGGCCGCCTGCGTCACAAGCCCGGCGGCACCAGCCCCACAGCCCACTGAGCTTCGGGGTGACGCCGCAGGCGAACCATGGTTCAAATCCGGCCATGAGCCACGCCCCCCTGCCCGACACCGATCCCCTCGAACTCAAGAAGATCGAGACCCGCGCCTGGTTCGAGGAACTGCGCAACCGCATTCACGCCGGCTTCGAGGCCCTGGAGGATGCGGCCCCGGCCGACCTGTTCCCCGGCGAACCGGGCCGGTTCGTCCGCACGCCCTGGTCCCGGCCCGAGGGCGGCGGCGGGGTCATGGGCATGATGCACGGCCGGCTGTTCGAGAAGGTCGGGGTCCACGTCTCGACCGTCCACGGCGTCTTCCCGGCCGACTATGCGAAAAACGTCCCCGGGGCCGAAGAGGACCCGCGCTTCTTCGCCACCGGCATCAGCCTGATCTGCCACCCGGTCAGCCCGCGCGTGCCGGCGGTGCATATGAACACCCGCTTCATCGCCACCACGAAAAGCTGGTTCGGCGGCGGGGCCGACCTGACCCCGGTGCTGGACGTCGAACGCACCCAGGAGGCGCCGGACACCCTCGCCTTCCACGCCGGTATGAAGGCCCCCTGCGACGCCCACCACCCCGACTGGTATGCGAAATACAAGCCGTGGTGCGACGAGTACTTCTTCCTGCCACACCGCAACGAGATGCGCGGCATCGGCGGCATCTTCTACGACCACCACGACAGCGGCGACTATGAGAAGGACTTCGCCTTCACCCGCGACGTCGGCACGGCCTTCCTCGACACCTATGCCGCCATCGTCACCCGCCGCATGACCGAGGCCTGGACCGACGCCGAGCGCGAGGAACAGCTGATCCGCCGGGGCCGCTATGTGGAGTTCAACCTGCTCTACGACCGCGGCACCATGTTCGGCCTCAAGACCGGCGGCAATGTCGAGTCGATCCTCAGCTCCATGCCCCCCGTGGTGAAGTGGCCCTGACCCGGCGTCACCTCCCCATCGCCGGAGGGCGATGGGGAGGACAGACCGCGTAGCGGTCAGGCGGGGGCGACTCCGTTGCTGAGCAGAAACCCCCGGATCCACGCCCCCATCACCTCACGGTCATTGGGCCCCTGCAGACTGGCCACCGCCTCATCCGCCTCGGCCTCCGCAATCCTGTGTCCCCGCCGGCTCTCGACGAGGGCCGCGGCGAAGTCGGGGTGGAACTCCGGATGGCACTGGAACGACAGGGCGTCGTCCCAGGCCAGACCGGCATAGGGGGTGAAGGCGCTGGCCGCGATCAGCCGCGCGTCGGACGGTGGCTCCACCACCTGATCCTGATGCGACACCGGAATGGCGACCGTGTCGGCGCGCGGAACCATCCACGGCTCCTCGCCGACCACCACATAGCGGTGCAGGCCGATGCCCCAGCCCCGGTCGGACTTCTCCACCCGGCCGCCGAAGGCCTGGGCCATGGCCTGATGGCCGAAACAGATGCCGACCAGCCGCGTCTGCCCCCGGGCCGTCCTCAGCCAGTCCAGCAGCGGCGGTATCCACGGCAGGTCCTCATAGACCCCGGCCGCAGAACCGGTGACGATGGCCCCGGCCAGGGCCGAGGGATCATCCGGCAGGTGTCCGGCCTGCACGTCGAACCGTTCAGTCGTCACCCCATCTCCCAGCAAGGTCCGGAACGCGGCGGTATAGTCGTCGAACCGCTCCGCCAGCGCGGCGGGTGGACGACCGGTTTCGAGAATGGCGATCGGCTTCATGTCCGCCATATGGGGGTGATCCGCCATGGCGGCACAGGGGCATTCGCGCTAGACGCCAGATCATGACCGATCCCGCCGTGCCTGCAGAGACCGACGACGCCATTCCCGTGGTGCTGATCAATGTGTTCAAGGTCCAGCCGGAAAAGCAGGACGAACTGCTGGATCTGCTGGCCGCACTGACCCGCGCCCAGGTGGGCCTGCCGGGTTTCGTCTCGGCCACCCTGCACCGGGGTCTGAACGGCAAGACGGTCGCCAATCATGCCGTCTGGCGCTCGGTCGCCGACTGGAAGGCCATGACCCGCAACGGGGCGGTCGCGGCCGCCATGAGCCCCATCATGGCCATCGCCACCTTCGAGCCGAACCTCTACGAGGCCGGAGAGGTCATCGAATAGGACACGTCCGAATCTGACGTACCGGCATGGTATTCGACCGGTTCCGGTCTTTGACATCGCCAAAACCCGCTCCCCGATCCGTCGAAGCGGACTCAACGGACTCAACGGACTTCTGTTTTTTGAGTCCGGATCAGCTCCACCAGACCTCGGCCCGGGCACCCTCCCCGCCCAGTGTCCCCGCCACCCAGCCGCAGATCTCGCCGGCCGCCGCCTCGGTCCCGGCCGGCGGATTGATCACCACCATGGCGCAGCCGTTCATCGTCATGGGATTGCTCAGGGGTCTCAGCCGCGCCTCGGCCGCCAGGATCGGGGCCTTCGCCCCTGCCGCCAGCCGGCGCAGGAAACCGTCGAAGGTCTCCATGTCCTTCAGCGGGGTCCAGATCGCCACCACCGCCTTGGGATCCGCCCGCACGATCGCCGCCGCCGCATCCGCCGCCCGGTGATAGTCATCCGGCCGCTCATAGGGAGGATCGATCAGCACCAGCGGGGCCCCCTCCCCCCGCGCCGCCGGGACCGCCTGTTCATAGCCGTCGCCGACCGTGCCGCTGGCGGTCGGGAAAACCGCGAGACTGTCGCGCAACAGGCCCGCCACCTCCTCGCGTAGCTCGAACCCGGCGTAGCGATCCCCGGCCCGCAGTGCCCGGGCGATAAGGACGGGCGACCCCGGATAGTACCGCACACCCCCGCCCGGATTCAGCGCCGCGACCTCGGCCGCCAGCGCCTCGATCAACGGCGGCCGGTCCGCCGCCGTCATCAGCCGGGCCACCCCCGCCTCGGCCTCGCGCGAGCGCGTGGCATCGCCGGTCAGGTCGTACAGCCCCGCCCCCGCATGGGTGTCCAGCACCGTCACTGGCCCGTCCGCCTGCCGTTCCCGCAGGAGCCACAGCACCAGCGCATGTTTGACGAGATCGGCGAAGTTGCCTGCATGGAAGCTGTGGCGATAGTTCATCCCGCCTGCGTCACCTTGGGACGCGCCCGGGTCAAGCGGAACCGGCAGGCCAGACGCGACGTTCGCCGTCCCTGACCCGGAGATTTGACCTCAATGCCCGACGGCAGCCCCGCCTTCATCGCCGCCGTCGAGGTCCCAAGGGGGCTGACCTATGCCACCGATGCGGAAGGCGGCCTGACCCGGGTCCGCTCGGGCAAGGGGTTCTCGATCCGGGACGCTGACGGAAAGGCGGTCCGGGACAAGGTCACGCTGGACCGGATTCGGATGCTGGCCATTCCACCCGCCTGGACCGATGTCTGGATCTGCCCCGACGCCACCGGCCACCTCCAGGCCACGGGCCGCGATGTGAAGGGCCGCAAACAGTACCGCTATCATGACGACTGGAGCCGCCACCGGTCCGAGAACAAGTTCGACCGCCTGCCCGCCTTCGCCCGCGCTCTGCCGAAGCTCCGGGCCCGGGTCGAGACCGACCTCGCGTCACGGGGCCCCAACCGCGACAAGGTGCTGGCCACCGCCGTGCGCCTGCTGGAGATCACCCTGATCCGGGTCGGCAACCAGCAGTACGCCCGCGCCAACCGCAGCTATGGCCTCACCACCCTGCACAAGCGCCATCTCGAGGTGGACGGGGCCGGTCTCAGCTTCGCCTTCCGCGGCAAGAGTGGCGTGGAGCACAAGGTCAGCGTCCGCGACCGCAGGCTGGCGACGGTTGTCCGGGGGCTGCGTGACCTGCCGGGCCAGCACATCTTCAAATACCGCGATGCCGAGGGCCTCCTGCATCCCGTCACCTCCGATGATGTGAATGCCTATATCCGTGACGCCATGGGCGATCAGTTTTCGGCCAAGGACTTCCGCACATGGGCCGGAACCGTCTCCGCTGCCCGGGCCCTGCGCGATATGGAGGCACCGACCTCCCCCACGGACGCGAGGCGCAGGATCACCGTCTGCGTCAAGGCAGTGGCCGGCCTGCTCGGCAACACCCCGACGGTCTGTCGCAGTTCCTACGTCCACCCCGTGGTGCTGGACCTCTATGAGCGCGGCGAGCTCGCCGCCACCCTGCCCGGCCCCGACACCAAGGGATTTGAGCCCGCGCTGATGAGGCTGCTGAAAGCCTAGGCGCGCTTCCAGAAGCCCAGCGCCGGGGCCCCCACCGGCGCCCCGGCCTCCGCCACGCGGGCCAGGATCAGGTTGCGGAATCCGTCCGCCGCCGCGTCATTGCGCAGCAGCCTCAGGGATTTGATCATCCGGGTGATCCGCAGATGATTGTGGTCACTGGTGGTCAGCCAGTGCCCGTTTCTCAGATAGAAGATCGCCATCCGGTCGGTGGCCGCCGCCAGGGCGGCCTCGGCAAGGCTTGAACCACGGATGGCCTCCACATCGGCATCGCTCAGCACGGGCGCATCCGGCTGCGCCCCGGAGCGCGTCTGCAGGGGAAACAGCCACTGGATAAAGTCGTGGGTCTGCTCAAGGGCGCGATCGTCCATGGAAAGCACCTGAAAGATCTCGCGGCCGGCCGCGTCGGGCCCCTCGCCCGTCAGGAATTTCGACGATCGCGCTGCTCAACCGACGCCCCTCACGCCGCCCTGTCCCAATCCAGAATGACCTTGCCCGACTGACCCGACTTCATCGCCTCGAAGCCTTCCTGATACCGGTCGAACGCCATCCGGTGGGTGATCAGCGGCTCCAGATCCAGCCCCGCCTTCAGCAGGCCCAGCATCTTCCTCCAGGTCGTGAACATCTCACGCCCGTAGACGCCCTTGATGGTCAGGGCCTTCAGGATGATCGCCCCCCAGTCGGTCTCCATCGGCTTGGACGGGATCCCCAGCAGCGCCATGCCCCCGCCCATGATCAGGGTATCCACGCACTGTTTAAAGGCGATCGGCGATCCCGACATCTCCAGCGCCACGTCGAACCCGACCTTCAGGCCCAGTTCCTTCATCACGTCGTGCAGGTCTTCCCGAGTGGTGTTCACCGTCCGCACGCCCGGCGCGACCTTCTGCGCCAGTTCCAGCCGGAAGTCGTTGATGTCGGTCAGGACCACGGTCCGGGCCCCGGCGTGGCGCGCCACCGCCGCCGCCATCATGCCGATGGGACCCGCGCCGGTGACCAGCACGTCCTCGCCCAGCAGGTCGAACTGCTGCGCCGTGTGCACGGCATTGCCGAACGGATCCAGCATCGAGGCCACCTCGTACGAGACGTCGTCGGGCAGCTCGATCACGTTGAACGCCGGGGCCACCACGAACTCGGCGAAGGCCCCCTGGCGGTTCACCCCGATCCCGCGCGTGTGCGGATCGAGATGGAAATGCCCGGCCCGCGCGGCCTCCGAGTTCAGGTCGATCACATGCCCCTCGGCAGAGACCCTCTGGCCGATCTTCAGCGGCCGGTGCACGTCCGAACCAATGGCCACGATCTCGCCGGAGAACTCATGGCCCGTGATCATCGGCGTCGGCACATTCTTCTGGGACCACTCGTCCCAGTTCCAGATGTGGATGTCGGTGCCGCAGACAGCGGTGCGGTGCACCCGGATCAGCACGTCCTCGGGCCCCGCCACCGGGATGGGGGCATCGATCAGCTCCAGCCCGATCCCGGGACCGGTCTTGGCCAGGGCCTTCATCGTGGTGGTCATGCGATCACTCCCAGTTCCTTGCCGGCCGTCGTGAACGCCGCGACCGCTGCATCAATGTGTTCGAAGGTGTGGGCCGCCGACATCTGCGTCCGTATCCGCGCCGCGCCGCGCGGCACCACCGGGAAGCTGAAACCGATGACATAGACACCCAGTTCCAGCATCCGCGCCGCCATGGTCTGGGCCAGCTTCGCATCCCCCAGCATGACCGGGATGATCGGATGCTCGCCGGGCAGCAGGTCGAAGCCCGCCCCGGTCATCGCCCCCCGGAAGCGGGCGGCATTGGCCGTCAGCCGGGCGCGCAGGTCGTCGCCCTCCGGCCCTTGCGCGATCCGGATCGCCTCCAGCGAGGCCCCGCAGATCGAGGGGGCCAGGGCGTTGGAGAACAGATAGGGCCGCGCCCGCTGCTTCAGCAACTGCACCACGGGCGTCGTCGCACAGATGAACCCGCCCATCGCCCCGCCCAGGGCCTTTCCGAAGGTCCCGGTGACGAAGTCGACCCTGACCCCGTGGTGAGCATAGGAGCCCCGGCCCTGCGGACCGAGGAACCCGGTCGCATGGCAGTCGTCGACCATGACCAGCGCGCCATACTGGTCGGCCAGCGCCCGGATCTGATCCAGCCGGGCGATATAGCCGTCCATCGAGAAGGCCCCGTCGGTGGCGATAATGATGTCCCGCGCCCCGTCGGCCCGCGCCGCCTTCAGCTGGGTCTCCAGATCGGCCATGTCCGAGGTGGCGAACCGGTACCGCTTCGCCTTGCACAGCCGCACCCCGTCGATGATCGAGGCGTGGTTCAGGGCGTCCGAGATGATCGCGTCCTCAGCCCCGAACAGGGGCTCGAACAGCCCCCCATTGGCGTCGAAGGCGGCCGCGAACAGGATCGCGTCCTCGAACCCCAGATAGTCGGAGATGGCCCGCTCCAGCTGCTTGTGGATGTCCAGCGTGCCGCAGATGAACCGCACCGAGGCCGTCCCCGCTCCCCGGCTTTCGGTCGCCGCATTGGCCGCCGCCACCACCCGGTCGTCTCCGGCCAGACCCAGATAGTTGTTGGCGCAGAAGTTGAGCACGCGCCGGCCGCCAACCTCGATCACCGGCCCTTGGCGGGACTCGATCACCCGCTCGGGCTTGGTCAGGCCCTGGGCCTCGATGTCGGAAAGCTCGGCCGCGACGCGGTCGTGAAAGGAGGCTGTCTGCATGGCGGGGTCATACGCCCTCCCCCGGAGCGGGGAAAGCCGTCAGCTGACCGGAACGGTCGCCGCCGGGGTGGCAACACGCCCGTCCTGGTTGTCGCGGGAACGGATTGACCCGGATCAGCCAACGCAAGGCGTAGGCGGCCTCGGCGAGGCCGCCTAAGCCTGCAGGTCTATGGTCCCCGGACCACCGCGTCATCGCCACGCCGGACGCGGATCTCGGCCTGCGCGGGAGCCTGATGGTCAAGGCCGAACCCTCGGCCTCACCATGTGACGTCGCGACCCGGAGCGACCTCGTGTTGTTGAATGGGTACGGGGCCCCGCCAGGTCTCAGGACGTCACGCTCGCCGTCAGGAGCCCCTCAGCACCGTCGCCTTGAGCGGCTCGTCGCCAACCGGCGCGTTCGCCGCCCACGGCGTCTTCCGATAGGTCGCCAGTGCCTGGCCGACGACCTGATCCATGTTGTAGTAGCGGTAAGTCGCCAGACGCCCGGCGAAGATCACATCGGGCCGCCCCTCGGCCAGGGCCTCGTAGCGTTTGAACAGGGCCTGATTTTCCGGACGCGGGATGGGGTAGTAGGGATCGCCCTCGGCCGTCGGGTATTCGTAGGTGACGCTGGTTTTGGGGTGCACCTGGCCCGTCAGATGCTTGTACTCCGTGACCCGCGTGTACGGCGTCGCCTCGGCGGGAGAGTTGACCGTCGCCACCGACTGGAACTGCTCCTGATCCAGGGTCTCATGCTGGAAACGCAGCGAGCGGTACGGCAGCGGCCCGTGGCAGTGATCGAAGAACTCGTCGATCGGGCCGGTATAGACAAGGCGATCGAACGCGACCTCGTCAACGATGTCGCGATAGTCCACGCCGGTCTCCACGCGGATGTTCTCGTGGTCGAGCATCCGCTCGAACATGCGGGTGTAGCCGTCCAGCGGCATGGCCTGGAAGGTGTCGGTGAAATAGCGATCGTCGATGTTGGTGCGGGTGGGCACGCGGGACGTCACCGACTTGTCGAGCTCGGACGGATCCAGACCCCACTGTTTGCGGGTATATCCCTGGAAGAAGGTCTCGTAGAGCTCGCGCCCCACAGCAGAGACGACGACGTCCTCGCTGGTGCGGACCTTTTCAACGGGCTCGGCGCGGGCGGCGAGGAAGGCGGCGGCGTCCTCGTCCGTCTGCAGGTCCAGGTCATAAAGCAGGTTCAAAGTCGTACGGTTGATCGGCATCGGCACCAGCTTGTCGCCGACCTCGGCCAGCACGCGGTGCTCATAAGGCCGCCAGCGGGTGAAGCGTGACAGATAGGCAAACACCTCGGCCGAGTTGGTGTGGAAGATGTGCGGACCGTACTCGTGGATCAGAACCCCCGCCGCGTCGAGGTGGTCATAGGCATTGCCGCCGATGTGCGGACGACGATCGACCACCAGGACCGTCATGCCGGCGTCCGAGGCGAGCCGCTCGGCCAGCACGGCACCGGCGAAGCCAGCTCCAACAACCAGGGCGTCGTAGTGGTCCCGGCGTTCTCCTCGGACAGCGCTTTTGGCCACGACCGTGGTACGGGCGGTGGCTGCGCGATCCACCAGGGCGCTCATGCGGACATGGGTCTGGTCCCACGACAGATCAGCCAGGGCCGCGTCCGCTTTTGCCAGCCAATCCCCGGCCCGGTCGCCCGCCAGCGCCAGGGCGGTCTCGCAGGCGGCAACAAAAGCCTCGGCATCGGAGGCAATGGCGACGGCGTCCAGCTCACCGTAGTGGCGCACGACATCGCGGATTGCTGTCGACACCACCGGACGGCCGCCAGCCAGATACTCGGGAGTTTTGGTCGGGCTGATGAAGCGGGTCGAGTCGTTGATAGCGAACGGCATCAGGGCGACGTGCCAGCGGCCAAGCTCGGCGGGAAGGTCATCATAGGATCGGCCGCCCGGATAACGGATGTTGGCGCGACGCGGCAGGTCGTCCTCGGAGATCTTCACCACCGGACCGACCATGACGAAGGTCCAGTCGGGCCGCGCATCGGCGATTGCGGCGATCAGCTCCAGGTCCATCCGCTCGTCAATGACGCCATAGAACCCGAAGGTTGGCGTTGCATCCGGCTGGATCGCGCGGGCTTTGACGAAGTGGGCGCGATCCACGCTCGACGGGAAGGGGTGGATGTTGGCGTGCAGGTGTGCCTTGGCCTCATAGAGGCTGTAGCCGCCGGTGAAGATCACATCAGCCGTGGCGATCAGTTCCTGCTCCAGCGGCCGCAGTTCGGGTGGCGCGAAGCGGAAGTTGGCCAGCTCGTCCATGCAGTCGTAGACGACCACCGCCGCTTCCAGATGCCGCGAGAACGGCAACATCATAGGAGTGTAGTACCACAGCACCGGCCGGACGACGCCCTGCTTCAGAAGCAGCCCGTCGAGGAGCGACCTGATCGCCTCGGCTCTGGCCGGTCCGGCCAGATCATGCGGGAGCCGTGGCGTCGCAATGATCACGCCGCTGACCGGACAGACCCGGGTCTGCATCCAGGCCAGATCGCCGTCATCGGGCATCGGCTCTTCGAAGTAGATGACTGCCCGCGACTGCGCGAAACGCGTCATCAAATGCTGCGGACGCTGGAACACGAAGTCCCATCGCAGGTGGGAGAAACAGACAACGGGATCGCGGCGGGCGGACGCCGCTGTCAGGTCGATGACCTCGGCGCCGGCGAAGGCGCGATCTTCTGCTGCGATGAGTGGCACGGGAGTTCCTTCGGTCTGGCGCAACGCAACATCGCGGCAACGCTATCGGTTCCAGTCCAATGAATGCGCGGGACTTGTTCGCGATTGTATTTCGGCTTTCCGACTCTCTGATTCAGGCGGCCAGGACCCCGTCAGTCGGATGGTCGAGTTCCGGATGGAAGCACCGTCGATCATCGCGCGACCACCAACCCACACCTGTCGCTGCGCCTGACCCAGAGCCGTCGCCGGAAAGCATCCGCAACCAGTTTGCGAGGTCACCGGCCACCGGGCGGCCGGACGAAACGTCGAAGGCCCCGGCCTCGTATCGACCGCGCGTCTGGGTCAACAGACTGTCCCAGTCCACGGCACCCAGCAATGACCAGGCCGTCACCGCCTCGATCGCCACGCCCTCGCCGCTCAGGTCGCGCGCTGTGCGCCAACATTGGTCAAACCAGCGGATCTGTTCGTCGGGCTCGGCCCCGAGATGGCATTCTGTTACGGCGAGCGGCAGGCCGTATCGGTCCCACAAAAAGGACAGGTGCTCGCGCCAGCCGCCGGGGTGGGGCGACATCGCCCGCACGGCTTCGACATCGGCATAGGCCAGCTCGGCGTTGGCTCCATGCGATGTCGCCGGATAGCGATTCAGCCGATGATCAAGGAAGCGGTCGCTGGTCACATAGTGGTTCATGCCGATGACGTCGGGCGCGCACGGGTCATCCGCGATTGCGGCCACTCTGTCGCCGAGACCGAACGCCGAGAGGCGCTCGAACAAGGGATGGGCCGCTGTCACCCGGCCGGACAGCAGGTCCCAGGTCATCAGCCTGCGATCGTTCTCGAACCGGACCTGGGACGCGCATGGCCGGGTGCCGAACGTTGCGCCGAAATCCTCGGTCTGGATCAGCCGGGCCCCGGCGTTCACCGTCCGGATCGCCCGCATCGACAGCCGGGTCGCATCGATCTGGTTCAGCAGCGCCAGCCAGAAGTCCCGCTCGTCGGTCCGATGCGGATACCAGTGACCATAGAGCGCGCTGAACCGCGCGGTCGTCAGCGGCTCGTTGACCGGCGTCCAGTCCCTGACCCACGGATAACGCTCGGCGGTGCGGGCAGCATGGCGCGCCAGCCCCTCGGCAAATCCCGGATCCAGCAGGTCAGTCCATGCCGGCCCGGAGCCATGATGCAGAAGCCCGACAATCGGCCGCACGCCCAGTGTCCGCAGACGCGTCAGCCGCAGGTCCGGCCATTGCCAGTCCCACTCGCCCTGCGTCGTTTCGGTTCGTTCCCAGAGCACCGGATAGCGAACGGCTTCGACGCCAAGATCGGCGAAGCGATCGAGATCACAGATGCGCCCGTGATGACCGGTCAGATGCGTCTGATCACGCCAGACATCGCCGATGCGATTCAGCGTGCACTCATGTCCGCCCCAGAGCGCGAGACCGGTCATGCCGCGTTCGGCAAGGCGGATGTCACACCGAAGCGCCGGTCACGACGCCAGGCCACGGCCGTGTCGATGATGGTCTGGAGATCGTCGAACTCGGGCCGCCATTCCAGTCGCGCTCGCGCCCGCGAGGGATCGGCGACAAGCATCGGTGGATCGCCCGCCCGGCGCGGTCCTATTGTGTGGAGGGGGGGGCGGCCGCAGGCATTACCGACCGCCTCGATCACTTCCACGACCGACGCCCCGACGCCCCGACCCAGGTTCATCGCCTCAAACCCACCGTCGATCCGGTCAAGACCGAGCGCCAGCACATGCGCGCGCGCCAGGTCGGCCACGTGAATATAGTCCCGCATGCAAAAGCCGTCCGGCGTGGGGAAGTCGCTGCCGAAAACGGTCAGAGACTGCCCGGACAAGGCCGCCTCGATCGCCAGCGGAATGAGATGGGTCTCCGGATTGTGCGCCTCGCCGATCTGGCCCTCCGGATCGGCACCGGACGCGTTGAAGTAGCGCAGTGCCACGGCCTCGAGACCGAAGGCGTTGCAGCTGGCGGCAATCATTCGCTCCCCCGCCAGCTTGCTATCGCCGTAGGGGTTGATCGGCCCAAGCGCGTCCGTTTCCGACAACAGGCCAGGCTGCGCGGGCGTGCCGTAGACGGCGGCGGTGGACGAGAAAATCAGCCGGCTCACATCGGCCTGACGCATGGCGGACAGCACGGCGGCTACGCCATTGACGTTGTGGTCCCAGTAGAGATCGGGCCGTCGCATCGATCCGCCCACTTCAATCAAGCCCGCGAAGTGAATCACGCCGGAGATGCTGTGGGCGCTCATGGTGGAAGCGAGCCGGTCCACGTCACGCACGTCGCCCTTGACGAGGGGCCCCCAGAGGACCGCCTCGGCGTGGCCGTTGCTCAGGTCATCGTAGACCACGGGTTCATAGCCCGCATATGCAAGCGCCTTGCAGGTGTGAGAGCCGATGTAACCGGCACCTCCGGTCACGAGAATTCTGTCGCCTTGCACAGTGTATCCTTTCACTGCGGCGCAAGGCTGCGGGTTTCACGGGGTGCCATCGAAAGCTGCTGCGGCCGGCGCACCGCACGATCCGACCTCCGGCTCTCACCCACGTTGCGTTGATGTTCTTCGGCGTTTCGGGTCAGGTGGCCTGCGACGGGAGAACCCGGTCCTGCGGCGGCATCTCGTTCCTGGTGACCCACTGTTCGAGGTGTGCCTGAACAGCACGCACCTATTCCTCTGCTTCCGCGAGCGCTGGATAGAGAACCACTCCTTCGGCCAGCGCGTGACCGGTCAGCAAGGCGGCCAACCCCTTCACCGCAGCGGTCTGGTCGGCCCCCCTTGGGCAGCGTACCTGTTCTCAAAGCTCCGCGGATCTCATCGTGGTGGTCGAGAATGAGGCTTGGCCCGTCGCCAGACCCGTCGACGGCGCAAGATGCCCCCGTCGCTTCCGGCCGCTTATCCTCATCAGGCTCAAGCGCGATGAAGGCTGCAATTTTGTCGATAAGGGACATGGCTGTCTCCAAGCGGCTGGAAGACATTAAGCCCGCATATCGGCGATCGTTCCTATGTCTGGCAGCCGACTCAGATTCATCAGCCAACGGCCATTCCAGAGGGCCGCCCGGCCTGCAGCGTTGTCACGCGTGGCGGGCCTTTGCGGTGGGCCAGCAGCCAGGGGTTCAAGGCTGGTTGTGAGGTTGCGAAGGTCCGCTATCGGGTTTGAGGGGACCGGATGACCGGACATCGAACCGGGGTCCGAGTGCATAGTCGTCGGCACCGAACGGCCGATCCTCGAAAAGGTAGGGGTAGTAGAAGGTGCGGAGCTGCGCGTGGAACTCCCGGACGCGGTTCTGATAGGCCAGTTGCGCTTCGACGTCGGTCTCCGCGAGGCGGTGCATGATCCTCTGGAAGCCAACCGGTGGCATCAGCCAGCCCGCCGTTCCGGCCAGTCGCTCGCGTCGTTCAACGCCTTGCCGATAGGACGCGGACAGATCGGAGACCGCGACGTCGCCGAGGTGCTGGAAGGCGAAGTACCATTTCCAGTGAAACGGTGCGGTCATCGGCTCGGTATCCGACCACTCCGGGTAGAGCACGAGGAAGCGGTCGAGGGTCGCCTGGCGGGGCAGGTCCCAGGCGCCATGGACGGCATCCCGGTTCTCGCGGGCGAGCCGGGCCCCCTCGGGCGCGGGGACCGCCGCGTTGACGATCAGATTGGCAGCGGCAGGGCCTACGAGCGTGAACGTGAACCAGAGCCCCGCAAGCGTGGCGGCATTCACCGTCGAGCGGCTGCCGAACCGCGCAACCAGGACCACGAGAAGCGTCCAGAACATCACCAGTCCGGCGATGGCTCCCGCAAACAGCAGCGCCTTGGCCGGAGGCACCGCTTCAAGCGTCGCGCCGACCGCGAAGGGAATCAGCAGAGCCACGCCGACGAGCACCGCCCGCACCAGGACGCGCGGCATGAACACGCGTGACCCGGATCCCGGAAGCGCCCGCAGAGCACCGAGCCGGCCCGCCTCCCGCTCGCCCGACCAGAGATCATGCAGCAGAACGACAAGCACCAGTGGCGCGAGGTAGATCGCAACGAAGGCGAGATCGAACCGGCCCGGCAGCGCCAGCTCTGGATTGGTCTGCTCGTTTTCATAGATCTGGCCTTCGAGTGCCAGGGGCCGGACGCGCAGGATCGACGGTGCTGTGTCCCGCTGGCCGAGCGCGGCGAAAGCCAGGGCGGAAGGCGCGTTCCACGTCGGGCGGAAGTCGTTGTAGGCAAAGGTCCCCGCGTCCTCGGCGTAGCCGATCAGCGCCTGTTCCTCGATCGTCTGCAGCTGGAGCACGCGCGCGATCGACGCACGCTCGCGCGCCACTTCGGCAAGGCCGAACGCCACAGCGACCGAGGCCAGAACCGCGAGCACCACGATGGCGGCCACAGCCGCCGGTGACCGGCCGAAGAACCAGAAATTCGCGAGCCAGCGATCTCATTTCGAGCTCTCCCTGAGCCGCAGGCCGGCGAAAACGAACAGTCCTATGGCGGCGAGCAGCCAGCCCGCCAGACCAGCCAGACCCGCGATCATCGCGCCCGCGCGCTCGGCGGGCGTCGCGGATCGGAAGTGGAAGTCGGGCACGGCGGCCCAGTTTTTCGCTGACACGCGCGTCCGCCGTTCCGCGTCCAGGTCACTGCTGCGCGCTGCGTCGTCCCCGGCCTGCACGCCCTCGGCATGCAGGCGGTTGAGCCGCTGGACCAGGTCGAAGCGATGGGCCTCTGCCTGTTCGAGGAAACGGACATGGTTCTCGAGGTCGGTGGCGGCACCGGCCATCGAGGCCTGGCGCACCGCCAGCGCCGGGCTCAGGACGGCCCCGGCCTTGAGCCAGGCCGACTGGGCACGCTGCTGATCGGCCGTCCGTTTCGCGTACTCGGCGAAGAGACCAGCTGTCAGAGCCTCGCCTTCCGCTGAGACAAGCCCGCGGAAGTTGACCGGAAGGTCCTCGACCCGCTGCACCCCGTAGGTGCTGAGCGTCCGGGCCTTGAAGGCCGCGAAGAACGGATCGTCAGGATTGTGGCTGTCGCCGATGCGGCGGGCGTCCTGGGCGAGGCGAAGATCCATCTCCACCCGCGTCGGGGCGGGTTTTGCCCACGTGGCCAGAGCCGCCGTGCCCCGGGGCACCAGGACGACCGACACGGTCCAGACTGCAATAAGGCCCAGCAGGGCACCGCGGCTGGATCGGGAGAGGGACGAGACTGCCACGACCACCAGAATCCAGATGGTCAGATAGACGGCATAAGCACCGCCGATCAAGGCTGCCGAAGCCGCCTCGGCAGGGGCGGAGGCCGCTGCGGTCGCCAGCGAGACGAGCGCCGGAGCAAGGGCGACAAGACCGATGGTGCCGAGCGCCAGCGCCTTCCCCGCGAGCACGTCGCCCGCTCGGGCACCGTGCACTCTCAACTGTTTCAGAACGCCGGTTTCACGCTCCCGTGCCACCGCCGAAAAGCCGAGAAAGATCAGCAGCAGCGGGGCCAGCGCCTGAAGCACGAAGGCC
The DNA here is from genome assembly GCF_044598075.1 of Brevundimonas sp. R86498. Classification (GTDB taxonomy): domain Bacteria; phylum Pseudomonadota; class Alphaproteobacteria; order Caulobacterales; family Caulobacteraceae; genus Brevundimonas. The sequence goes on from NZ_CP139004.1 coordinate 3,397,316, forward strand.
GGGGTCAGCTGACCGAAGCGGATCAGGCCCGAGGACTCGCGCATCGCGCCAAAGGTCGCCGTGTTTTGCCGGTGGCCCTCAAGGAAAAGCGTGGTGCCGGTAAAGGGATCGACGCCCGGCTCGAAGGCCGCGAGGGGACTGACCGGGCGCTGGACATAGGTGCCGAAGTGCACGGCCCGGTGCGGGTGGCGATCCGGCTGGGCTTCGAACGCATGGTCTGCGGCCGCCTGATGCTCCTCCCGGGCGGCGCGCTCGCTGGCGATATGGGCCGCGGAGGTGGCGGCCGCGATCGCCGAAAGCAGCACGAGGGCCGCCAGACCCAGCCAGGCGGTCCGGGTGCGGGTCATCAGCCGCAGTTCTTCCGCCGCAATACGAAGGGCGCGTCTCATGCGGCGGCGAGCCCCGAATAGCTCTGGTGCAGCACCTGGACGTCGAAGCGGGGGCCTTGGGCGGCCGCAGCCCACTCCTGCGCAATGCGGCCCCCGCGCAGCACGCCGATCCGGTCGGCGGTGTCGGCTGCGCCGAACAGGTCATGGGTGACCATCAGGATCGCCACCTGCCGCTGCCGGAGGTCGAGAAGCAGATCATGGAAATCCCGCGCCGCCGCCGGGTCCAGACCGGACGTCGGCTCGTCGAGAAGCAGGACCGGGGTCCGGCGCAGAAGGGCCAGGGCGATTGCCGTCTTCTGGCGCATGCCCTTGGAGAAGCCGCCGACCCGCCGCGTCCGGGCGGCGGGGGCAAGCTTCACGGCGTCAAACGCGTGGTCCAGCTCCGCGAGGGTCCGGGCCTCGCCCGCGAGCCCCAGGAAGTAGCGGACATTCTCCACCGCCGAGAGATGGTCATAGAGGGCGACGTTCTCAGGCAGGTAGGCGGCTTCGCGGCGGACGGCGTCGGGATCCCTTGCCGGATCGCGACCGACGACCGCGATCTCTCCGCCCGCTCGCGAGAGCAGTCCGAGGATAGCAAACAGGGTGGTCGACTTGCCGGTGCCGTTGCCGCCCAGAAGCGCATAGATTTCACCGGGTGCCACAGAGAGCGACACGCCGTCCACGACGCGCCGGCCGCCCCTCTCGATCGCTAGATCGGTAACCTTCAGTCCCTTGTCAGTCATCCTTCATCCTCAATAGCGGTAGCGGAGCGTCAGGGAGGCGGCGCGCGGGGTGCCCGGTTGGACCCACAGGCGCGAGTAGGAGTTGGCGTACCAGGTCTCGTCGAAGACGTTGTTCACGGCCGCCGACAGTTTGAGCCGGCTCGTTACACTCCAGTCGGCGAACAGCCGCACGAGAGTGTGGGAGGGGAGCTCAAAGGACGACGCGGTCTCCCCCAGCCGTTCGCCCACGTGTTGCACCCCGCCGCCGAGCAGTATCTGCGCGCCGCCGATCCGTCCCTCTTTCGAGGCCTGGAGGCTCAGCGCCTGTTCCGGGACGTTGATCAGCCGGTCTCCGGGCTGGATGACGAGGCCCGTGCCGGCGTCGATGACCTGTCTGGCCACCTCCGCCTCCACCCAGGCGTAGGAAAGCCAAAGATCCACGCCGCCCGGCAGCCGGCCTTGGACATCCGCCTCGACGCCGCGGCTTTCCGCCTCGCCGATCGCAAGGGAGAAGCCGGCATTGACGGGATCGGAGGTCAGAACATTGGTCTTCTCGAGCGAGAAGACGGTGAGGGTCGAGGTGAGGCCGGACCAGTTCGCCTTCAGCCCAAGCTCGATCGACCTCGACTCCTCCGGCTCGAAGACGTTGCCGTCGGCGTCAGCGCCGAAATTCTGGCGGAAGCCTTCACCGTACGCGGCATAGACGGACGCCGCCGGGGACAGGTGGAACACGGCACCGACCTGCGGACTGAAACGGCTATCGCCGAAGCGGGTCACGACCCCGTTCACGCGGTTGGTCGAGGTCTGTTCGAAGTCGTCGAAGCGTCCGCCCAACCTCAGCTCGAAGCGGTCGCCAAACCGGACCTGATCCTGCACATAGACTCCCCAGGCAGTTTGCTCGTCCAGGCGGTTCGTCTGCAGCGTAGGCGTAGGGGCCGCGAACCGCCCGTACACGGGGGCGAAGACGTCAATGACGTAGCCCTGCTGGGCCGTCGGGTTCGACGATACGGATGGCGGCCGGAAACGGAGGAAGTACTGGGCGTTGTCGAAGGTGTCCCGGTCCGCGCCCAGAATCACGCGGTGAAGCCCGCCCAGCGCGTCGAACCGACCCGACAGCTCGGCCCGGACGACACCGTGATCCGCCTCATAGTCCCGGAAGCGATATTGCCGCGACAGGCTTCGGCCGTCGACATACAGCTGCTGGCGGCTGGCGGCGAGCTCCGGCTCGCTTGAGAAGCCCTCAAGATCGGTCTCCCTCCAGCTCGCGCCGACCAGCAGGCTCCAGTCGTCCGACAGATCATGCTGCAGCTGCAACTGGTGCCCGAGCGCGTCCGCTTGCAGGGGCCCGTCGCCCGGCTCACCCAGGAAGCGGCTTGCCGGCAGCGCATCAAGTACCCCGTCGATCGATACGATGCCGCGGTCGAAGGGAACCTCCTGCCGTGTTGCCTCGAGCTCGTAGCTCAGGCTGGTCCCGGCACCGAGCCGCAGAAGGGCTGATGGAAAGACGCCACTTCGATGGGTCTCGACGGTGTCGCGGAAACTGCCGGCGTCCTCGTAGAAGCCCGCCACGCGAACCGCGAGCCGGTCGTCGACCACCGGACCCGTCCAGTCGAGTTCACCCCGATAGAGGTCGAAATCACCTACGCGCGCGGTGAAGGAGCCGGCCGGCTGGAAGCTCGGTTGTTTGGTGACGAGATTGACACTTCCCCCGGGTTCGCCCCGCCCGAACAGGGCGGCGTTGGGCCCTTTCAGGATCTCGATACGGTCGATGCCCGACAGGTCGCGGGGCCCACCAAATCCGCGGCCGGCGTTGAAGCCGTTCACCAGATAGCCGCTGGGCAGATTCTCATCACCGGCGAAGCCGCGGATCGCGTAGCTGTCCCACAGCCCGCCGAAATTGTTCTGCCGGACGACCGAGGCGGAGAGATCCAGCGCGTCCGACAGCCGCGTCACTCCGGCCCGTTCCAGCACCCCCTGATCAAGGACAGTGATGGATTGAGGCGTGTCGGACAGCGGAACCCCGCCTCGATAGGCCTGTCGCTGCCCCGTCACCACGACCTCGTCGACGCTGTCCTGCGCCTCCACGACGCCGGGAAGAGCCAGCCCGATGCCCGCCACCAGGGCGGCCCTGCTCACACATTTCCACGACATGATTTGGACCCCGGTCCCCACGACCGCGGCCGTTGTTACAAGATAACATAACGGTTACAAGAGGGCGCGGTCTACATTTCTGACCCCCGGCAAAGCTCCGCCTTGGCTCAATCCCGGAGCGAATACCGCCTCTGGTCCCGGAGGGGGCAAGGTTGCGGATCGCCTGGCAGGTCGGTGCAGGAATCCGCATCCGTCCGCACCTCACACCGATCCACAAGTTCAGGGCTTGAGGGATCGAGCTGTGATGTCGGGTGCGCTCAGGAGCACTGCATTTCGTCAGAACTGGTCATCGGCGCCAGGCCGCGTAGCAGATGTTGCCCTAGCCCGCGTTGCGGCCAGGTGCCATGCCCAGAGGCTCTGGACACATCTACAGGTGTGAGTGGCCCGGATCTGTCCGCCTAGGAAATGAGCAGACCGCCCGATGTCGCGTCGGGGACGAAATGGGTCCGAACCCTGATAATGTAATCGCGCCCCTTCACCAACTTCGTGGTGAGCGCAGCGTTCGCGTCCAGTCCGGAATCGTCAGCGGCCGAGAAGTGACGTGGTTCTCCGCCACGAACTTCAAACAGCACGACCTTCGAATCCGATTTTCCGACGGTCTGGACGGTGTATTCCCGGGTTGCATCCGGTTTGAACACGTAGTCCCGTTGGTCGCCGACCGCGTTTCCGAGAGGCATCAGCTCCATCACGTCGATCGCGGCGGGTGCCGAGAGAGGCGGATAAAAGCGGACCATCCACGCCTTGTCCCTGGCAGACAGCGTTGTGTTCTCGGCAACGCCATCGGTGTCGTACGGTTTGGGCGCGCTGATCATTCCCGGTTCAAACGGGTAATGCATGATCGAATGGGGGTCCCAGGTGGATCCCTCGACTTCGCCACGGGAAATCTTCCGCAGGATATTGTGCCGGATGTCGGGCTCTTTCCAGTAGTTCGGGTAACCCGAGAAGGCCGCGATCACGGCTGTCTCATTCCAGACAATACCCGACATGGGATTCTGGTGCTCATGCGGCATCCCGAGGGCGTGGCCGATTTCGTGGAGAGCGGTTGCCTTTCCCCACTCGGTCGTAAGGTCCCAGCCGAAGTTCATCGTCCGGCCCCGGAATTCGTTGTGAAGCACATCGGTGCCGACGTAGGACCAGGATCCATCGTTTTGGTCGAACCCGATGCGGAGTTCAGCCTCGGTCCGATCGCTGACCTCAACGAAGTCGAGGCCGATCCCGAGTGATTTCCAGGTTTGAAAGGCCTCGCGGACGACTGTTTTCTGGTTTTCCGGCCAGGGCCAGGCACTCTCCTCGACGAAGTTGAAACGAAGCACGGTGCCGTTGACCCATTTGTTCCGGACGAGGCGAATAGCGAACTCACGGCCGGGAGCCAGGTTGGATGGCAGGGTCACCTCGCGTTGCGGAGGCAGGGCGCACATCCTGTGCGGGACGGCGGTTTTGGGGGCTTTCATAGCGACAGTCCTGATGTTGCATGAGGAAACGCAGGCGAACGGGACGGCGGCTAGGGTGCCGCGGGCAAGCAGGCGGTGACGGCGTCGGGATCACTGGCCGCCCCCTCAAGGCAGTTGAGGAGCAGACGGCTGCGTTCGTGCTGCACGATCTCTTCAGCCTGCTGCGCCGACAGAGACTCGCGGCCGTCGCTGGTCTCGATCCGAATGGTCAGCACCCTGGCCAAGGCCCCCGCGAAGGCCTCGATCGCCTGCGCTGGAAGCCGGACCAGCGACAGTACCTCGCTAGGCCGCTCGGACGACCATGCGGCGACCGATCCATCTACGAACTGGACGTCATTCGTGGTCTTGACCAGCGCCGAGGCGCGCATCGGCAGATAGGACACCGGCCCGGCCTGGGGCAGCATCAGGACGACGGCATCCAGCGGGGTTCCAGTTGTTGTCAGATGGCGCAGCTCCAGCACAACCGGCGTCGGCGAGCGGTAGTAGATCCCGGACACGGGTTTGCGAGAAGCGGGCAGACGCCCGCTTTCGCCGCCCGGGGGGACTGGCGCTCCACGCACCACTACGATCCGGAATGGAACGCCAGCAGCATCGAGTTGATCGTTGACCGACGCCTCATCCGGCAGATGCGCGGGATCGAAGACACGCACCATCACCGGCCTGACGTCACACGCCGAAGGGGCCTCCGTACGTTCCCGTTTGACGGAGAACCCCATGGTTCGACCGGCGAGGCTTCCCGAGAGCCCGGCCAATTCAACGAGAACCTGGCCGGTCTGATCGACCGAGACGACGTTGGCCGAGGACAGTAGGCCAGCGGGCGTGACATTCAGCCGGCTGGTGTCATCCCTGAGATAGTTGTGCGGAAGCTCGGCCACGAACCGGGCCCTGGCGTCCGGTTGGACCGGCAGGAGTTCCACCTTGGCGCTATAGCGACATTCGCCGCCGGCTCCCCGTGCCGCAATGCGCCGATCAAACTCCGCGATACTGGCCCGCAAGGCCTCGACGGCAGTGGTCAACACGGCTTCCTGCGCCGCGGCCAGTTCCAGAATTTCGGGCCTGCTCCGGTCTGGACGCTGCGCTGGACGACAAAGCGGCGAGCATCGTCTCGGCCTCCACGCGCCGAGCCGTAGAGGCCGCGGCGAGAGGGGCTGCCGCAGCCAGGGCCACGATCTTCTGATCCCGTTTGGCGAACAGGTCGTCTCCATTCGCCAACTCCCGGGACACGGTGAGGCGAACCTGCCGCATGGGCAGAAAATAGGTCAGACCGCTCTGTGGTTCGGCAGCAGGATCGGGCTCGAAGGTCGAACGCACCGTCGCACAGCCGGGTCCCAACAGAACCAGGGCCACCAGCAGCGCAGCCGATGCGGCCGTTCGTTTCGAGCGTCCCCGCCTCAACGGCGGCGACATGCCATCCGCACTTGTCCGGGGCTTCGAATCTGGGTGATTTTGCATGGCCTGTTCCCTTTCCAGAGATGACCGACAGACGTCAGGGTCGTCCGCCACCCCTTCGTCGATCATGGGTCTTTCAGGCAGTCCTGCGCGTGACCGCCGTCACGCCCTCATTCGACCGGCGTCGCCTCTCCGGCGATCACCAGGTTGAGATTGGACGTGAACTGGATACCTGCGATGTCTGTGGCAACGCGAGGCTCAACTGCGTCGAGGCGGTATCCCATCACTTGCCCGTCTGGGAGACGTATTTCGCCGTGCCTGCTGAACAGCAGATCGACCTCCCCGTCCGCCAGCCGGTCGGCCAAGCCTCTGACCGGGATAGTGAAGCCGACGCGAAACCGTGGAAAGTGTGCCCGCATCTCGAGACCAACGCTGGCCGGCGATACCAGCTGAAGCCGATAATGCAGCTGCCCGCTATCATCGCCCCCCGCGAGCAAAAGTCTGAAAACCGCAGTCGGCGTTGCCTCCCCTGTGACGCCCAGATTGACAGAGGGCAGCCAGCCTGCACATGCCGGCCGATAGCTACCTTCAACCTGTGTGCTGAGGTGAAACGTCAGCGGCGCTGTCATCTGCAAACCATCGACCAGCGGCTCGACGATGAAGCGGTCGATAGTCACATTTGCCCGCGTCGAGTTCTCCTCGTGAATTCGGGCCTCCCAGCCATCGTGATAGGGGCCGAAGGGAACCCTGCATTCATGGCTGCGCTGGTCGATGTTTCCGTTCTTGGATGTCTGGCGGAAGGTGATGGTCCGGCCTGCCGCTGGTCCGGATGAGAAGCTCTCAGCCCATGCCAGGATCGGCCGATAGCGGACCTTGGTTCTGATCGCCTGTTCGGTAGTTGAAATCGGGCTGGTCGCCGCGTCGATGGCGTTTTCAACAACCATGACCCGGGTTTCGATCTGGCCGATCTCGCGTTCAAGCCGCGCATTTTGCCCGGGAATGGGCAGGGTCTGGCAGGCGGACACGCCCATCGAAACGATTGCCGCAGAGATGACGACGAGGGCCTTCATCAGACTCCCTCCACATTGGCGAAGATGTGAACGCCATTCCTGAGAAAGACGACGTGCTTGACGACGATCTGTCCGTCGATCTGTGTTGATGGGCTGGTCAGGTCGCCGGTTATTGTTCCGCGCCCGACCGGCAGCGTGACGGAACGGGTCGTCGCAGGCGCGCCGATCGAGAAACCATGCGCGAGCGGAAGTGTGACTGACGGGAGCCTGTCCGTCACACTGGATGCTTCGAGGGTTAGAAGCTGGCGCGCGAGACGGTATCGTGAAAGGTCGAAGACGCCCCATCTCAGATTCGGCACCAGCCGTGTCGCGATGATCCGGACGCTGAGCTCGTCCGGTCTCGACAGATCGCCTTCCAGGACCATGCGGGAGTCCATCTGCAGATCCGCTTCCACGCCTGTCGACAGGTCCCTGGCCGTGGCAGCTATGCTCACCTCTGGACTGCCCGGTCTGAACGCCATCCGGATGTTCTGGAGAGAGATCTCAACGGCGCGTCCGCCCAGCTCCACCTCGGCCGTGGTTCCGTCGAACCCTTCCAGGATCGCATCAAATGTCGAGCGATTGAGCGACAGATACAGATCATAGTCATCCGGACTGAAGAGCATCTGCTCGGCCTGGACACGCGTCGCGATCGCTCTCTGCTCGATATGAAGCAGCCGATCCCTCTGAAGGGTGAGCAGTTGGGTCTGGGTGCTGCATGCGGTCAGGGAGGCCGCGCAAAGCACTGCCAACACTCCCGAACGAAGCATACCTTCGCCGGTGTCGAGCCCACCTCGACCATGACTTTGCGGCCCTGACCGATAGTTCGATATGCTGACACCGGGCATCGGTCCTCACTCCTCGACAGGAAGGCCGGATCGAACACCGCTCCGTCAGCCGTCCTTGGCAAGCCACCATGCCAAGGACGGGACAGGACCCGCGTGATCGCCGTCACGGCGCATTGTGTGGCCGTTAACTCTCTGGCACCGTCGCTGGCGGAGGGGGAGATGGAAGCGACGGCGAGGGAACCGGTCCAGTATCGAGCCTTCATCAGCTACAGCCATCTGGACGCGGTCTCCGGGCGGCGTCTCCATCGGCGACTCGAGCAGTATGTCCTGCCGAAGCGGTTGGTGGGACGGACCACCGCGCGTGGTCCCATTCCAAGGAGGCTGGTTCCGATCTTTCGGGATCGCGAGGATCTCCCTGCCGCAGACAGTCTGAGCGACGAAGTCAGGGCAGCGCTGGCGGGTTCGGCCAGCCTGATTGTCGTCTGTTCACCAGCGGCCAGGCGATCTCCATGGGTTTCCCGGGAGGTAGAGCTTTTCCGCTCCCTTCACCCTGACCGCCCCATTCTGGCGGCCTTGATCGCGGGGTCCCCTGCCGAGTCATTTCCTGCCCCCCTCCTCGAAGAGGCCGCACGCGAACCTCTGGCGGCCGATCTCCGATCTACAGGCGACGGGCCCCGCCTCGGCTTTCTCAAACTGGTGGCCGGAACGGTCGGCGTGGGACTGGATGAGCTGGTCCAGCGCGACGCTCAACGCAGATTGCGGGCCGTGATGACCGTCACGGCGGCGGCGCTCGCGGCGATGTTAGTCATGGCCCTGCTCACTGCAACGGCCATTGGGGCCCGGCGCGAAGCTGAGCGCCAGCGCGCTGAAGCCGAAGGAATGGTGGAGTTCATGCTCACCGATCTGCGAGACACGCTCGAAGGCGTCGGCCGGCTCGACGCCATGGACGTGGTCAATGCGCGGGCGCTCGATTATTGCGAAGCTCAGGACTCCCAACGTCTGCCACCTGGTTCGCGTGAACGGTGCGCAAGGGTGGTGTTGACCGTCGGCGAAATTCTCCAGACGCGTGGCAAGTACGCGTCGGCCATGCGCCTGTTTGAGCAGGCCCATCGCACCACTGCCGCCCTGCTCGCCGCAGAGTCTGAAAACCCGGACCGCGTTTTTGCGCACGCCCAGACTGAACAGGCGCTGGGAGAGCTCGCCTTCGCCCAGCGACAGCACGACGAGGCCGGCATCCGGTTTGACGCCTACCGCCAACTGGCCGACCGCCTGGTGGCCCAGCAGCCCGGCAATGCCCGGTACCTTCGCGAAGCGGGGTTCGCCCGTGGCAATCTTTGCACCCTCGCGCTTGCGGAACCGCGCCGGCCCGCGGAGGCCTTGACGGAGTGCCGGATCGCACTGATGCGAATGCAAGCCGCCGCCGCCGCGACAAGGGACCCCGACCACTATGCGCTCGATCTCGCCAACCGCCACGCCTGGCTGGCCGACGCCTGGCGCGAGAACGGGGACGAGGGAAAGGCGCGCGAACACCGGCGGGCCGAGGAAGGCATCATTCGTCGCCTGCTGGAAAAGGACCCAGCGAACATGGAAGTGCGGCTACGCGAAGTCGCCCTGCATCGGGCATTGGCGTCGCTGGAGTTTACGGCCGGGCACCCCGATCTGGCGCGCCGGAGCTTGCAGCAGGCGCTGGCCGGGGCGGATGCGATGGTCGCTCATGAACCGGAGAACGAGCAGTGGGCGGCGTTGCGCCACAAGACAGCCGACAATCTCGTCGTGCTGGAAAGGATGGAGAGGGAGAGACTGCAATGACCGATGCCGAAGAGCTGGAGCAAGAGGACACTGATTTGCCGTTGCCGGAGCGGACCGGCCAAGGCTTTCAGCCGGAGGAGATCGTTTACGCCCTATATCGCTATGACTCGACCAAGCCCGAGGGGCGGAGGGTGAGCGCGGCAAGACGCGGATTTGTCGTCGAAGACACCGACATCGCGAGTTTTGTCGATGCGAGGGTCGCCCGTTTGCCCCTGCCCGAGCATGTGCACACCCGGCGACCACACCCACGCGACCCCAAACCTGATCGCCCACTGAACATCTATGTCGGCAGGCCTTGCTGGGTCGTCATCCAGCTCGACTCCGACGTCGAGTGGTACTTTGCGCCCAAGCAGCCTGGAATCACGACCCGGGCCGACTACGGAGACGCCAACTGCGATCTCGAGCACGTGATGCCGAACGGGGACCGGGCGGGGCCTCTGGGCCCCACCACGATTGGATGCAGACTCATCTATTTCCGAGTCCAGCGGCGCGGAGATCGGCAACACCAGAGGTTCCGTTGTCACATCGCCCTGGAATCCAAGCGGCTCATTGATCCGGACGCGGTCGATCCGGACATCCCCAACGACGGGGGACGGTTCCCATTCCCTCTCATTGAAAAAGGCGATCCGGGCGATACTGACGTATGAGTCTCTCTCCGCCCGCGTCCCTTACCGCCATCATCGCCCTCGCCCGGTCCGGAGCCCTGGACCGGGCGAAACGCCTGTTCGATTCGGCGGGGCTGGCTTCGGTGACCGACGACCCGGCGACACTCAGCGTCCATGGCCGTCTGCTGAAGGACGAGGCGCGGCGGGCACCGGCGGCGGAGCGCGGCCGGCTTTGGCGCGAGGCTGGCGACGCCTACGCCCGGGCTGCGGCGCTCAGCGGGGCGACTTACCATCTGGTCAACGCCGCCACCCTCGGCCTGCTCGCCGGAGACCGGGTGAAGGCCGAAGAGCGGGCGCGGCAAGTCCTCGCCAAGCTGGATGCCGGCGATACCGGTCCCGAGACTCCCTATTATCTCGGCGCAACGCGGGCGGAGGCGCTGCTGCTGTTGGGCCGGATGGACGAGGCTCGGGCTGCGCTCAAGGCCGCATGCCGGCTCGCGCCAGAAGCCTGGGAAGATCACGCCTCAACCCTGCGCCAGTTCAGCCTGATCCTGGAAACGCTGGACGAGGATGCCGACTGGATGGCTGAACTCCGACCGCCCCGCAGCCTGCATTTCGCGGGCCATATGGGCGTCAACGATGACGCGGCTCTGCGTGCACGCATCGCCGCCCTGCTCGATCAGGAACGCGTTGGGTTCGCATGGGGTGCCCTCGCGGGCGGGGCCGACGTGATCGTGGCCGAGTGCGTGCTGGCCCGCGACGCCGAGCTCCATCTGATGCTCCCCGCGCCGCCGTGCGTATTCAGGGCGGAGTCAGCCGCACCTCTTGGAGGCGACTGGCCGGCGCGGTTCGACAGGGTTCTGGCGCAAGCCGCCAGCATCTCGGTGGTTGAGCCCGGGCTAACCGCCACGACCATGCTTCACATCCGCCTTGCTGCCGAGATCGCCATGGGCCAAGCGGTGATGAAGGCGGCCTCGCTGGCCAGCGAAGCTGTCCAACTGCTGCTGACCGATCCGGAGAGCGCGGCCAGCGCAACGACTCTGATCGGCGCGCACTGGCGTCGAAGCGGACGCCGGCAGATTCAGCTGGACCTGACCGGTCCGTCACCGAAGGCGGGGCGGGGCAGACAACTCCCCGAGAGTCCGAGCGACGGGGTCCTCGCAGCCATGCTTACGGTCGCGTTCGAGGATCCGGATGGAAGCGGACGTGGTGCCACGCCCGTCCGCCGCACTGCGGATGCGCTGGCCGATGCCGCACGACCGCTGACGACGCCGGTGTTCGCCGGAGGCGCTCTTCATCTGGCATTTGCAGACCCGGCGGCAGCCGCGGGTGCCGCGGACCTCATCATACGCGCATTGGGACCGGACGCGCCGCGCATTGCCGGCCACTATGGTTTGGCGGAGCTGGCGGAGAACCCCTTTGGGGCTCAACCCGCGCTCGTCGGAACGATCACCGGTCTCGCGGTGGACCTGCTGGCCTCGACCCCGGCCGGCGCGGTTCACGTGACGGAGAGCTTCGCAGCCGCCCTGCACGGCTGGACTCACCTCGCCAGCGGCGAATGCACATATGTCGGCGAGCTTTCCAATGGGGCACGGGTGATCCCCCTGTATGCTCTTGCCTTGGCCGGCTTCTAGATCACCATCTCTTCGAGCCGCTGGGCCGCGACGATGACTAACGCATCGTCTTCCCGCCGCACGATGCCGCGCCGTTCCAGACCGTTGACGGTCCGGGACACGGTTTCTCTCGTGCTCTGGACCGTGACCGCGAGGGCTGCATGCACCGGGGCAGGCCGGATGGTCATCCCGTCGCCGAGCCGGGCAAGTCGCAGAAGTTCGGCATACACCCGGCCAGGAGCCGAGAGGGTGGTCCGGTTGACCATTCTCATACTGCTCGCGCGCAACTGCTTCAGAAGTGAGCGGGCCAGAAGCAGACCAAGCGATCCGTGGCGATCGACCAGCAGAATGAAATCCGCGGCGGGGACGCAGGCGGCGCTGGTCGGTTCGGCGGCGACCACCTCGGCCTCGACCGGCCAGACGTCTGCAGGACCAATAGCCCCGAAGAGATCACCAACGTAATATTCGTGGACCAGGACCATCTGGCCGTCGACGCTGTAGGCGAGCGCCTGGGCCCGTCCCACCGTCACGAGCCAGGCGTGGCTGGCCCTGTCACTGGCGCGCAGGATCTGCGTTCGAGCGTCGTAGTGCCGCGCGGTCGCATGGACGGCAACTGCGCGCGCGACGTCCGGCGAGCACCCCAGGGCGGCGCGAATGAGCTCGTCGAGTTCGGTCCTATCACCGATCATGGCCGCTCCGCCGGGATTGTGCCGCCAGCGTCCCGGAAATCGCCGGCCCATGCAAGAGCTCTGGAAGACGTACTGACGAGCCAACGTGTCAGTGTCTCGTCGACTTTGCCTCGCCGGAACGGCTGCGTCGTTTCTGGCTGGGACGGCTGCAACGCAGAGGCGCATCTTCTCGGCAGAGGAGATTGTTGTACTCGAACATGAGGACCGCGTGGCGCGACTTCCAGCTGCCCCGGCTGTTGTCTGACGCCCCAGTGCACCCCGGCATCGAGCCTCGGGTCACCCGCCGGGAGCATGAAGCAATGATCGATGCTGCAGCCCCTGACGGAAGCAACCAGGGCCTGAGGAGGCGCTCAGTCCCTCGTCGCCGCCTCCGCCCAGCCGCTGCCCAGCACGCCATGACGCCTCAACTCGAGGCGGCGGTTCCGAGTGTCCCTTTTCGATGATTGCGAGAAGGTGGGTTCCACACTTCGGACGCCTCCTGAAACATCGGGCCCGGGATCCGGGTCGAGGTCGGGCCTCGCGACATGGAGATGGCCCCCAGCGGGAAGCTCGCGACCCGGGAACGCCGCGCGCCGCCGGCGAACGCGACACCTTGGTGAAGATTGGATGAAATCGGCTGTCGCACGCTGAGGGCCGGACGGGGGCTGTCGTTGATGCCTGCGGAGACGAAGGCCGGCGATCTCGCCGGCGGTCGTCGACGTCATATCGACACAGCGGGGATTCCAATGAGCATTTCGATCACTACGCGCGGCATGCGCCGTTCGGCCAACGTCGCCTGGCTGATGGGCGGTTGCGCCCTTGCCAGCCTGATGGGAGCCGTGAGCGTCTCCGCCCAGGAGGCCCCTGCCCAGGCCGAGGATACGGCCCAGCTGGACGAGATCATCGTCACCGGCAGCTATCAGCGCAGCATCGAACGCGCCGTGGACATCAAGCGGGAGAACGTCGGCTTCTCAGACTCGATCGTTGCCACCGACGTGGCCAACTTTCCCGAGCAGAACCTGGCCGAGGCGCTGCAGCGCATCCCCGGCGTGACGATCGAGCGCAACCGCGGCCTCGGCGGGCGCGTCAGCGTTCGCGGCCTGCCCAGCGAGTTCACCTTCGTCACCATCAACGACCTGGCGACCGCCTCGGGCAGCGCCAGCCGCGAGGTCGAACTGGACATCTTCGCCTCGGAGATCATCCAGCAGGTCACGGTGCAGAAGTCGCCGCGCGCCTCGGACGAGGAAGGCGGTATCGCCGGCTCGGTGAAAATCTCGACCGCGCGGCCGTTCGACTTCGGCGGGCATCAACTGGTCGCCTCGGTCGAAGGTGCCCACAACTCGATCTCCGAGGAAATCGATCCCAAGGTCTCGGTCCTGGCCAGCAACACCTGGGGCGACTGGGGGGCCCTGGCCTCCTTCTCGACCGCGCGCCGGACCAACCGGACCGACTCCAACTCGGGCATCAACTTCCGCCCGGCCTTCCGCTTCCTGGAAGCCTCGGGCACGCGCGGCACCCAGGCCCAGGCCGTGCTGGCCCGCGACGCCGGCGTTACCATCACCAACCTGCGTGACCGCGACCAGACCAGCCGCGTCATCTTCCAGGACAAGGTCGGCGACCGCGCCTATCTGAACACCCAGGACCAGTGGGGTGGCACCCTGGCCCTGCAGTACCGTCCCTCCTCGACCTTCACCCTGTCGTTCGACGCCATGCTGGGCGGCTATGATGCCACCGAGGATGAGTATGACGCGGCGGCCTATTCCGCCTCGAGCCGCAGCACCTTCGAGACCATCCACGCCTATGACGATACAACCCTGGCCGACTACGGCATGGTCGTGCTGCGCGACGTCTCCTACACGGCCACCCAGCACGAGTTCCTGAGCAAGGAGCGGATCAGCGAGACGGAATACGCCCAGTTCGGCGGCGAGATGGACTGGCGCGGCGACGACTGGCACCTGCATGCCCTGGCCGGCTACTCGGGGGCTGAAAAGACCATCGACTTCGCCAACCTGAAGCACGTGGCCTATGCGCCGTCGCGGACGCGCTGGACGGAGACCGGCGGGGAGACGATCCCGAGCGCCAACCCGGCCACCATCGACATGTACAACGCGCCGACCAGCTACCTGTTCGAAGCCTATGAGACCAACTTCGAGAGCATCAACGACGACAAATACGTGGCCCAGCTGGACTTCACCCGGGAGTTCTCGCTGTCCTTCTTCCCGGCGCTAAGCCGCGTGCAGGTCGGGGCGCGCTACACGGACAAGTCCAAGGACCGGCAGTACGGCCAGCTGAACATCCAGGGCCCCGGGCCGGGCGACGCCTCCTATGTCAACCGGCGCACCCTGGCCGACAGCGCGCTGACACCGATCGCCGACCTGGTTCCCGGCGGGGCCTACAGCGCGCGCGACCTGACCTGGAGCCAGGTCTCCAACGCCTATGCGAGGGAGACCTTCCGCTACGACGGCTTTGTCACCCCGTTCGACCCCGGCCAGTTCTACGAAGTGTCGGAAGAGGTCACCAGCCTTTACGCCATGGCCGATCTGGACTTCGCTTTCGGGGCCGTCCCTGTCGCCGTCAACGCCGGCGCGCGCTACATCGACACAACGGTTGTGTCCTCGGGCTATTTCCAGATCCAGAACCCCAACGGCACGACGGGCTATTCGCCCGAGCCGGTGACCAGCGAAGGCTCCTATGACAAGGTGCTGCCGGCCATCAACGTGTCGGCCGACCTGACGGACAGCCTGGTCCTGCGCGGCGCGGCGTCGGAGACCCTGATCCGTCCGAACCTGACGGACCTGGCCTACAAGCGGACGGCCAACTTCAACTCCTTCCGCTTCACCGACGGCAACCCCGGCTTGGAACCCACCTATGCCAAGCAGTGGGAAGCGGGGCTGGAGCAGTACCTGCCCGGCGGCGGCCTGCTTGCGGTGTCCTATTTCTGGAAGGAAATCGAGGGCGTGGTGCGCAGCGAGCTCACCGGAACCGTGCCGAACGTCACCAAGTACAACGCCAACGGCACCATCGACGGCGTCTATGATTTCGACGTCTACCAGCCGGTCAACGCCGAAGGCTCGTATGAGGTGAGCGGCGTCGAACTGGTCGCCATTGTCCCGTTCGGCATGATCTACGCCCCGCTCGAGGGTTTCGGAATCAATGCCAACTACACCCTCCTGGACAGCTCGCTGACGGGCGAGTCCGATCTGGATATCCCGACCCCGCCGGTCGGTCTGGCCGAGTCCACCTACAATGTGACCCTGTTCTATGAGAACGACCGGTTCCAGGCGCGCGCGTCCTACAACTACAAGGACAAGTACGTGGAGGGGATTGGCTATGAGATGTATCCGATCTGGCGCGACGGCTACGGCCAGACCGATGTCTCGCTGAGCTACAACCTGAACGACTCCGTGCAGCTGAGCCTCGAGGGGATCAATGTGACGGATGAAGTGACCACGGGCTACACGATGGACCCCTCGTTCCCGACCACCTACGAACTGTCGGGTCGACGCGTCTCCTTCGGTTTGCGGGCGAGCTTCTGATTTCCGGAAGTTCGACCTGCAGGGACGCCCCCTCCTCGCGAGGGGGCGTCTTTGCATGCCCGGCGCGTCGGGAAGGGTCCCATGTCGCCTGAAGCCCTCGTCGCCGAACTGCGCCGCGAACTGATCGTCTGGCTGACCCGCAAGGGGGGGGCGGCGACGGATGTGGAAGATGTCGTGCAGGACGCCTTTCTCCGCTTTCATCGCGCCGGGTATCAGCTGGGTGCGCCGGACGCCCGGCCCCTGCTGTTCGTGATTGCCCGCAATCTGCAGAAGGATCGCTGGAAGGCTGAGGGCCGCGATGCCCGTCGGCGGACGGACGACGACGTGCATGCGCTCGACCGGGGTCCGCATGCGCTCGCCAGCGAGACATCCCAGGCCGACGATCGCCTGATCCAGCGCCAGAATCTGGCCGCCGCCGCGGCGATCATCCGGGCCTTGCCACCGCGCTGTCGCGACGCCTTCCTGCTGCACAGGTTCGAGGCCCTGACCTATCGCCAGATCGCGGCGCGGCTGGGGGTCTCGGTCAGCATGGTCGAGAAATATGTCGCGGAAGCCCTCCGCCAACTGAAAAAAACGAGAGAGGGTTGAGGTGTCGGACGGCTCGATCGTTGTGAATTGCAAAGGGAATCGCGGCGACCGTCCGGGAGCGCCTGCGATGAGGAGATCCACCCGCCCATGATCGACCGCCTCAAGGCCCTGTTCGACCGTCGGCCTGCAACGGCCGAAGACTGGCTGGCGCGCATGAGCCGGCCCGATGTCGACGCGCGCCTCCAAGACGGTTTCATGGCCTGGCTGGAGGCCGATCCCGAGCACCTGGCCCGGTACGAGCAGGCGAAGGCCGACAGCCTCGCACTGGAGCCCCTGCGCCCGGCCTTCGCGGCAGATCTGGCGCGGCTCGACGGGAAGGGCGGCCGGACCGGCACCCGGACCTTACGCGGGCCGGGCTGGGTGGTTCTTGCCGGGGGCGCGGCGGCACTCGCCGTTGCCGTCACCGCCGTCCTGGTGTTGCCCGTATCCCGGTTCCAGGGGCGACTCTACCAGAGCGCTCCGACGCAGATTCTCGACGTCACCCTGGCCGACGGATCCCGGGTGACCCTCGACGCCGGATCGGCGATCCGCGTCGCCATTGAGGATGACGTCCGACGGGTTGAGCTGGAACGCGGCGCGGCCTATTTCGAGGTCGCTCACGCGGCCGACCGGCCCTTCCAGGTGGGCGTGGCGGAGCACCGGGTGATCGTCACCGGAACCCGGTTCGTGACGGCGCTCACACCGGACGGCGGCGAGGTCTCCCTGCTGGAAGGCCGGGTGTCGATCGGCGCTTACGATGCCACAGATCGCGGCAGCCTTGCGGGTGCCGTCGTCCTGCTGCCCGGCCAGAGGGTGAAGCTGACGCCAGACGGCCCGGGGCGTCCGGAACAGGTCGATGTCGAGACGACCACGGCGTGGCGGGAGCGGCGTCTGGTGTTTCGCGACACCCCCATTTCCGAGGTCGTGGCCGTCGCCAGCCGCTACGCCGACCGGCCGCTGGTGGTCGCGGACGCGCGGCTGGCCCGCACCCGGGTGACTGCAGTCCTGCCGATTTCGGGCGAAGGCTCCCTGATCACGCGAATGGACCGTCTGTTGCCCATTTCAGTCGAGAACACGCCGGACGGCCGCGCCCTGATTCGCGCCGAATAGGCGTCATCGCAAAGCTGTCACGCCCCGGCGCTAAGGGCTTGGGCTGCTGTTTCGACTGGGTATCGTCGCGTGAAATCGCTTGCACCATCGCTGCCGGTCGGCGTGGCGGCGGCGTTCGCCCTGGCCTTGGCCGGGTCGTCGGCTTCGGCCCAGGACGCGCCGATGCGCGACCTCGACATTCCAGCACAGGACGCCTCGACGGCGTTTGTCGAACTGTGCATGGCCGCCGACTGTGAACTGGTGTTCCTGGGCCCGCGACCCGAGCTACGGACGCAGGCGGTCCGGGGACGGATGTCGTGGCGGACGGCGGTGAGGCGCATGCTCCGCGACACCAACCTGCGCTATCGCTTCGTCGGCGCGCGGGGGGTCCGCGTCTGGGTTGAGGCCCGGCCGGTGCCGGCGCTCGCCCCGTCCGTGCCGGAGCCGGAGGCAACCGAGCTGGAGCCCGTGGTGGTGCTGGGCCGGTTATCCCAGCACATCGAGGAGTCCGTGCGCCGCAAGCGCGAGGCCGCCGTCATCTCGGACGGGGTCTCGGCCGCCCGGATCGGAGAGCTGCCCGCCGCCAACCTGGCCGAGGCCCTGCAGCGCATCCCCGGCGTCGCCATCGAGCGGGAGGTCGGCGAAGGCCAGTTCGTCAGCGTCCGGGGGCTTGGGCCCCTGTTCCAGTCCGTGACCCTGAATGGGGCCCCCGTCGCCTTCAACGAGAACATCCGCAACTCGACCCAGAGCGGACGCCAGTTCCGGTTCCGGGCCTTGTCCGCCGACCTGCTGGCCGGTGCGCGGCTGACCAAATCCTCGACGCCCGACCTGATCGACGGCGGCATCGGTGCCAATATAGACATCGAGACCGTCGGCGGCCTCGACGGGGAGCCCTTTCTGACCGTGCGGGCCGGCACCGGTCTGGAACGCCGAACCGGACGCCTGGGCCCGGAGGTCTCGATCGCCGGGCGCCTGGTGTCCGCCGACGGCGATAGCGGCGTGGTTGCGGGGGTCGCCCAGGAGGAGCGGTCGGTGCTCTACGACCGCTTCCAGATCCAGCGCTACCGGGACGTCCTGATCGACGGCCAGACGGTCCCGGTGCCGAACGACGTGCGCACCACCATAGAACGCGAAGACCGGCGCCGGCGGAGCGCCTTTGTGAGGGCCGACTGGCGCCTCTCTCCCGGGCTGACACTGGACCTCGACGCCCTGGTCTCGACCTTCGACAACGCGATCCGCGAGGATCGGCTGGTGTTCGGCCTCGGCGAGCGACTGCAGTCGCCCGGAGCGACGACACGGGTCCGTGACGGGGTGGTGGTGGCCGGGGCGGTGGTTGACGGCAAGGTCGACAACAATACCGAGTTCTCGGATCAGGCCCATGTGAACCTGGCGGCCTCGGTCGGGGCCGTCTGGCGGCCGGGGAAATGGCGGATCACGCCGCGGCTCAGCGCTTCGCTGGCACAGTCCGTGCTGGACACGCCGCTCCAGCGCATATCCGCCTCGGCCATGTTTCCTGCGGACTACGCCTTCGACGTGGGTGATGCCGCCGACAGCCGTCGGGCGGCCCGGCTGACGACAACCCTGGACCTGCTCGATCCCTCCGCCCTGGGGGCGCCGCGGCTCCAGATCCGGGCGGTGGAGTCGCGTGACGACGACACGACGGCGAGACTCGACGCCCGGCGGCCGCTTCTCGGGCAAGGCACAGGCCCGCTGTCGGCTGTGCAGGTCGGTGTTCAGATCAGCGACCGGAGCCGCGATTACCAGCGCCGTGACCGGGAAGCGACCTTGCGGCCCGGCCTCGATCCCGGCACCGGCGACTATGTCGTCACCACGCCCGACAGCGTGTTCGAGCGTCTGCTGACGGTGCGGCCGGGACCGTGGATCGCCGCCGACTCCGCCTGGTTCGAGGCCGCCTTCGATATCCCCGGGGCGTTCGACGGGATTTCACCCCGCCCCCGGGATCTGGCCTCGACGGGGGCCGACCTGCAGAATTCCTATCGTGTGGGCGAGCGGGTCGCTGCGGCCTATGTCCGGCTCGACGCCGCGGCAGACGTCGCCGGCCGTCCCGCGTTCGGCAATCTGGGTGTCCGCCTGGTGGATGTCCGGACCGCCGTCGACGGCTCCATCCTGGGGGTCGATGCGGACGGCACCATCGCTGTCCGGCCGATCAGGCATCTGGGCTCGCACCGGATCTGGCTGCCCAGCGCCAACCTGGCAATCGAGCTGGATGAGGACCGTCTGCTGCGGCTGGCGGTGTCGCGCAGCATCACCCGCCCCTCGCTCGCCGACCTTCGCTCCGCGACGGTCCCGGCCAGCACCCTCGTGCGTGCCATCTTCGACCACGGCCAGGCCGAACTGGACAGTCCCTCTCCGGGCAGCATCTTCACCGGCGTCGGCGGCAACCCGATGCTCAGTCCCTATGTTTCGACGAATTATGACCTGTCATGGGAATGGAACTTCCCCGGCGGTGCCCTCAGCGTGGCGGCGTTTCACAAATCCATCGACGACTTCATCCTGACGGTCCAGGCTCCCGAGTCCCTCGTGTTCGAGACGCGGGCGGGTCCGCCGGTGACGGCGGAAGTGATGATGTCGCGTCCCCGCAACGTGGGTCAGGCGCGAACGACCGGGCTTGAACTGGGCTTCAGTCACCGTCTGTCCTCGGGCCTGGGCGTCTGGGCGAGCGCGACCTGGATCCGGGCCGACGCCACCGACCGAACCCGCGGGGATCGGTATGATCTGGCCGGGGTGTCCGACTTTGCCTGGTCGTTCAATCCCTATTTCGAGCGCGGTCCGCTGGAGTTCGGCCTGTCGTGGTCGTGGCGGTCCGCCTTCCGCTCCGAAGCCGACATGCAGGGCGGCGGCATCAGTTCGTTCGTGGTGGCTCCCGCCGGCTATCTGGACGCCCAGGTCGCCTGGGACGTGGGATCGACGGTTCAACTGGTCGTCGGCGCAACGAATATGACCGATACCGTGGACATGGCCTGGGAGGGGAACGGGGCCCGTCTGCTGCAGTTGGGTCGGGCCGGCCGCAGCTTCAGCCTTGGCCTCCGCTGGCGACTTTAGTCGCGGACGGCTACAGGTCACGTCAGCGGCGCTGCTGTCGGTGGGTGTGCCCCGGACAAGCCAAAGCCCCGCGGCCTGTGGCAGCGGGGATTTGGGTTTCACTTCGGCAAGTGAGGTAATATCGGGTGCGGGACCCACATCCATCCGCACCTCACGCCGAGCCATAAGTTCAGGGCCTGACCGGGTTTGCGCTCATGTCGGGTGCGGGCTCGTGGCGCATTCCCAATGCTGTTCAACCCTCGCGGCTCTCTGCAAACGCCTCGATCATCTTCTCGCAAAAGGCCGGCAGATCGTCGGGTTTGCGGGAGGTCACCAGACCCTGGTCGACCACCACCTCCTCATCGACCCATTCGGCACCGGCATTGCGGAGATCGACCTCCAATGAGGGCCAGGAGGTTATCCGGCGACCGCTCACGGCCCCGGCGTTAATCAGGGTCCACGGGCCGTGACAGATGGCGGCAATCGGCTTGCCGGCCTCGGTGAAGGCCCGGATGAAAGAGAGGGCCGCCTCTTCCAGCCTCAGGGCGTCCGGGTTGATCACGCCCCCTGGGAGAACCAGACCATCGTAGTCACCCGCCGAAGCGTCATCGAGCGTCGTGTCGACCGGCGTCATGTCACCCTTGTCGTGGTGGTTGAAGCCCTGGATCGTTCCCGACTTCGGTGCGACGATGACGACCCGCGCGCCGGCGGCTTTCAGCGCCGCAACGGGCTCCGTCAGTTCCACCTGCTCGAAGCCGTCGGTCGCCAGGACTGCGATGGTCTTGCCGTTCAGCGAATGGCTGGTCATGTCAGACTCCGGATTGAGGATGTGGAGGCCTCAACCGGAATCGGGTGCGGTTCGTTCCACACAACACCCGGCGCACACGTAAGGCTGCAGCGGAATAAGGAGGTTGGCGCGACCAATCGCGCCGAGTCTAGGGACCCCGGACTCGCAGCAACAACCACGCGACCGAACCCACGCCTTTACGGATCGATCACGCCGGCTATCGTGACGGCACGCGACTGATCCCCTGGCGAAAGTGACTGACATGCGTTTTCACCATTCGCGCCAGATTCTCGCCTTTCTCCTGCTGCTCTCGCCCGTCGCCGCCTGCGCCACGGCCGGACCGGGTCAGGATGTGCCCGCCTCGGTGTTCGAACGGATCGGTGGCGGCATCGTGGTCATCCCCGAGGAAGGCGAGGCGCGTCGCGTGCGACTGCAGGTCTATGGTCCCGGGACCATCCGGGTCACCGCCACGCCGGACGCGGATCTCGATCTGCCCGCCAGCCTGATGGTCACGGCCGAACCTTCGACCACACCGTTCGAGGTCGAGACCCGAGGCGATCTCGTCAGACTCAGGACGGACCATACGACAGCGGAGGTCTCGCGTCGCACCGGTGCCGTGCGGTTTCTGGACGAGACCGGCGCGGTCGTACTGGCCGAACGCGCCGGAGGTCGCGAGATCGCGCCCATCACGGTCGAGGACCAGACCGGCGACCACATTTTCCAGACGACGCGGCAGGTCTGGGAAAGCCCGCCGGACGAGGCCTTCTACGGTCTCGGCCAGCACCAGCAGGGTGTGATGAACTACAGGGGCAAGGACGTCGAACTGGCCCAGCACAACATGGACGTCGGCATTCCCCTGGTCGTGTCCAGCCGCAACTACGGGGTGCTGTGGGACAACAACTCCATCACCCGTTTCGGCGACCCGCGCCCCTATGGGATGCTGGACCAGCGTCTGATTCTGCGCGACGCGACCGGCCGGTTTGGCGGCCTGACCGCCAGCTACTACCAAGACGACGAGTTGAGGGTTCAGCGCCAGGAGCGCGAGATCAACTACGAGTACATCCGCGATCAGCAAGGCTGGCCGGAAGGCTTCAAGGCGCAGCCGGCCCAGCCGGTGCAGGTCGGCGACATGGGTCGGACCGGGCAGGACGGGGTACGCGTCGTCTGGGAAGGCACGATCGAGACGCCCGACGCCGGTGAGCACAAGTTCAAGCTCTATTCCTCCGGCTATGCGAAGGTCTGGATCGACGGCGAACTGGTCATCGACCGCTGGCGGCAGAACTGGAACCCCTGGTTTCACGACTTCGAGGTCGATCTGCCGGCCGACCGGGCGATCGCCGTCCGGGTCGAATGGATTCCGGGCGACGGCTACATCGCCCTGCGCCATCTCGATCCCCTGCCGGACGCGGATCATGGCGCGCTGTCTATGTGGTCCGAGGTCGGCCACGCCATCGACTACTACTACATCGGCGGTGACTCGCTGGACGCGGTCATCGCCGGCTATCGCGGCCTGACCGGCAAGGCGACCCTGCTGCCGCGCTGGGCCTACGGCTTCTGGCAGAGCCGCCAACGCTACAACACCCAGGCTGAGGTGGTCGACACGGTCCGGCGGTACCGGGAGCTCGGCCTGCCGATCGACAATGTCGTCCAGGACTGGTTCTACTGGCCCGAGGACGCATGGGGCTCGCACGCGTTCGACCCGGCCCGCTTCCCCGACCCGGGCCAGATGGTGCGTGATGTCCACGCCCTGGACGCCAACATCATCCTCTCCGTCTGGCCGAAATTCTATCCAACGACAGAGCACTACCGCCAGCTGGACGCCATCGGCGGGATGTACACCCGGAACGTCGAGATGGGCGCGCGCGACTGGCTCGGGCCGGGCTATGCCAACAGCTTCTACGACCCCTATCTGCCGGCCGCCCGGGCCCTGTACTGGAAGCAGATCTCCGACAGCATGGGGGCGTTCGACTTCGATGGCTGGTGGCTGGATTCGGTCGAGCCGGACATGCACTCCAACCTCGACATCGCCGAGCGCACCCTCCGCATGGGCCCGACGGCCATCGGTCCCGGCGCGCTGGTGTTCAACTCATACCCGCTGGTCAACGCCGAGGGGGTCTATCAGGGCTTCCGGGCCGAGCAGCCGGATACGCGGACCTATATCCTGACCCGGTCGGCCTGGGGCGGCCTGCAGCGTACCGGATCGGTTCTGTGGTCGGGCGACGTGGTGGCCCGCTGGGATGACCTTCGCGAGCAGATTTCCGCCGGCCTGAACACCGGCCTCTCCGGCCTGCCCAACTGGACTCATGACATCGGCGGCTTCTCGGTCGAGGCCCGCTATTCCGCCGGTCCGATGACGCCCGAGGACAAGGCCGAATGGGACGAGCTGAACCTGCGCTGGTTCCAGTTCGGGGCCATCACGCCGGTGTTCCGTTCGCACGGGGAGTTTCCGCTGCGCGAGGTCTACAACCTCGCCGCGCCCGGCACGCCCCTGTATGACGCCTTAGCCGCGCAGATGCGGCTCCGCTACCGCCTGATGCCCTACATCTACACCCTGGCCGGCGACACCTGGCACCGGGACGGCACCATCATGCGCGGCTTGGTCATGGACTTCCCCGGCGACGCGGCCGTCCGCGACATCAATGACCAGTACATGTTCGGCCCCGCCCTCATGGCGGCCCCGGTCCACGTCTATGGTGCGCGATCGCGGTCCGTGTACTTCCCGGCCGGCACGGACTGGTATGACCTGCATACGGGAGCCCGTCATTCGGGCGGCCGTCGCGAGACCGTGGACGCCCCGCTGGAGCGGATTCCCCTGTTCGTACGGGCCGGCGCGATCCTGCCGACCGGCCCCGAGATCACCCATACAGCCGAGAAATTGGACGGGCCGATCACCCTGACGATCTATGCGGGGGCCGACGGCCGCTTCGAGCTCTATGACGATGCGGGTACGACCTATGGCTACGAACGCGGGGAGTTCGCCCGCATTCCCCTGCTCTGGGACCAGAGCGCGGGCGTCCTGACCCTCGGGGATCGCGCCGGTGCCTATCCGGGCATGCCGGCAAGCCGGACCTTCCGAATCCGCTGGATCGATGGCGAGACCCCGACCGCAACGGATTTCGATGGTCCCGCCTCCCGCACGGTAGAATACGTCGGCCACGCCATGCGCATCACCCGACCCTGACGTCAGCCCGAACCAAAGCGCGCGTTGCTCAATAGTCAGACAATTTGCGTTGAGGCGGAGTCTGCGGCTATCCGTCGCTGGCCGGAGTGACCGTCGCCGCCTGACAGAAGCGACCGACCCGGCCCGGGTGGAGGGACCGAGATGTTCAGACGGGGAAATCTGCGCTGGTGGATCATCGGCCTGGTGATGCTGGGCGCGACCATCAACTATCTGACCCGCAGCACCATGGGGGTCGCCG
This sequence comes from Brevundimonas sp. R86498, assembly GCF_044598075.1. Lineage (GTDB taxonomy): Bacteria > Pseudomonadota > Alphaproteobacteria > Caulobacterales > Caulobacteraceae > Brevundimonas. Next base: position 3,422,369 of record NZ_CP139004.1, read on the forward strand.
CACCGACCCTGACGACCGAGCTCGGGGTCACCACCCAGCAGTATTCCTGGATCACCGGGGCCTTCCAGCTCGGCATCATGATGCAGCCGGCGGCCGGCTATGTCCTCGACACCCTGGGGCTAAAGACCGGCTTCGCCCTGTTCGCCACCGCCTGGTCCCTCATCACCATGGCCCACGGTCTGGCCAATTCATGGCCAGCCTTCGCCGCCCTGCGCGGCCTGCTGGGACTGGCCGAGGGCTCGGCCAATCCCGCGGGGATGAAGGCGGTGTCGGAGTGGTTCCCGGCGCGTGAACGCGGACTGGCGGGCGGGGTGTTCAACATCGGAGCCTCGGTCGGGTCGATGCTGGCCCCGCCGCTCGTGGTCTGGGCCATCCTGACCTACGACTGGCGCGCGGCCTTTTACATCAGCGGTGCCCTGGGGCTCGTCTGGGTCGTCCTGTGGCTGACCTTCTATCGCTCGCCGGACACCCATCCCCGGCTGTCGCCCGAGGAGAAGCGTCTGATAAGCGAGGGCCGGGAGGCCCACCTGGAAGCCGAGGACCGCAAGCCCTCCCCGCTGCGGATCCTGCGCACCCGCAACTTCTGGGGCATCGCCCTGCCCCGCTTCCTCGCCGATCCGACCTGGGGGACCCTGGCCTTCTGGGTGCCACTGTATCTGACCACGGTACGCGGCTTCGACCTGGCCCAGATCGCCATGTTCGCCTGGCTGCCCTTCGTCGCCGCCGACCTGGGCTGCCTGTTCGGTCCGACCCTCGCCCTCTTCCTCCAGAAGCGGGGCCTCAGCCTGATCAACGCCCGACGCACCGCCTTCACGGTCGGGGCGGTGATGATGATCGGGATCGGCTTCGTCGGTTTCGTCGACAGCCCCTATCTGGCCATCCTGCTGCTATGCCTCGGCGGCTTCGCGCACCAGACCCTGTCGGTCACGGTGATCACCATGTCGTCGGACCTGTTCCGCCGGAGCGAGGTGGCCACCGTCACCGGCATGGCCGGAACCTGCGGAAACTTCGGCGTGCTGGTCTTTTCCCTGCTGATCGGCAGCCTGGTCGCGACGGTCGGCTATACGCCCTTCTTCGTCGCCCTGGCCGTCCTTGATCTGGTCGGGGCCGCCCTGCTGTGGACCCTGGTCCGTGATCCGGGCCGGACCGGGCCGGCTAACGGCGCGGCGATCGCCCAGGCGACGCCATGAGCCTGATCCGCAATCCGATCCTGAAGGGGTTCAATCCCGACCCGTCGATCTGCCGGGTCGGCGAGGACTACTATATCGCCACCTCGACCTTCGAGTGGTTCCCCGGGGTCCAGATCCACCATTCGCGCGACCTGGCGAACTGGACCCTGATCACCCGGCCCCTGAACCGGCCCAGCCAGCTGAACATGCTGGGGGCACCCGATTCCTGCGGCGTCTGGGCCCCGTGCCTGACCCATGCCGACGGCCTGTTCCACCTGATCTACACCGACGTGAAGCGCTATGGCCGGACCTCGGTCGGAGGGGCGTCCGGGGCGTCCCTGCGCGACTTCCACAACTATCTGGTCACAAGCCCGACGATCGACGGAGACTGGAGCGATCCCGTTCACCTGAACAGCAGCGGTTTCGACCCCTCGCTGTTCCACGACCGCGATGGGCGCAAATACCTTGTGAACATGCTGTGGGACCACCGGCCGGGAGCCAACCGGTTCGCCGGCATCGTGCTGCAGGAGTATTCGCCTGCTGAGCGTCGCCTGATCGGCACGCGCAGGACCATCTTCACCGGCACGCCATTGGGCCTGACCGAGGCCCCGCATCTCTACTGGCGGGACGGCTGGTACTATCTGCTGACGGCCGAGGGCGGCACAGGCTGGGGCCATGCCGCGACCCTTGCGCGATCGCGCAGCCTCGAAGGCCCCTACGAACTCCACCCCGACGGGCCGATCCTGACCGCCCGCGACCGACCAGACGCCCCGCTGCAGCGAGCCGGCCACGCCGACCTGGTGGAGACCCCGGAGGGCGACACCTATGCGGTCTATCTCTGTGGTCGTCCCCTGCCCAACCGGGGTCGCTGCGTCCTGGGTCGCGAGACCGCGATCCAGCGGATGGTCTGGGGCGAGGATGGCTGGTTGCGGACCGAGGCCGGCGACGGCCTGCCTGTCCTGACCACACCGGCCCCCTCGCCGGGCGCGTCAGGAACACCGACCCCGGTCGTCGAGACCCACCGGTTCGACGGTCCGGACCTGCCCCTTGCCTTCCAGTGGCTGCGTACCCCCTGGCCCGACGAGATCTTTTCGCTGTCGGACCGACCCGGATGGCTGAGACTGCATGGCCGCGAAAGCCTCGGCAGCCATTTCCGGCAGGCGCTCGTGGCCCGCCGTCAGCAGGCCTGGTGCTATTCAGCCGAAACGGTGATGGAGTTCGAACCCGACCACTACCAGCAGGCGGCGGGGCTGGTCTGCTACTACGGGACAACCAAGTTTCACTATCTGCACGTCACCCACGACGCCCGTTTGGGGCGCTGCCTGCAGGTCATGTCGGCCGTGCCGGACCAGGCCCAGGCCGACGCCTTCGCAACGCCCGTCCCGATCGGCGATGGGCCGGTCAGCCTGCGGGTCGAGGTGGATGAGGAGCGTCTGCTGTTCTCCTGGAAGAGGGGTCAGGACGCGGTCTGGACCTGGCTGCCGGAAGTCCTCGACGCGAGCATCCTGTCGGACGAGGCCGCCGCCCCGGGCACCGCCAACTTCACCGGAGCCTTCGTCGGAATGGCCTGCCAGGACACCTCCGGCACGGGAAAACCGGCGGACTTCGCGATGTTCCACTATGCTGAGCGCGATTTTCGGCCCAGGCCGGAGGACTGACGGCCGGGAAGACGGTATTTCGGGCATCGGCGTTCCCCGGACGCACGAAAGCCCCGCGGCTTGTGGCAGCGGGGCTTT